>NZ_BAABEX010000023.1:0-811 GCF_039540375.1 Acidovorax lacteus | reverse complement strand
CCGATGGCCACCAGTGCGTGGTAGATGCCCCAGACGGTGCCGAACAGGCCGATGAACGGCGCGGTCGAGCCCACCGACGCCAGAATGGCCAGGCCCGACTGCATGCGTGCGGTGAACTCGTCGATGCAGTTGCGCAGGCAGCGCGTGACCCAGTCGCTCACGTCCAGCGTGTCATGCAGGTGCGCTTTGGTGTTGCGATGGTGCGCTGTGGCTTCACGGCCTTCCAGTGCCAGGTGGCGGAAGGGATTGGTCGGGTCCGTACCCAGTTTGTCCAGGCCTGCAGCGAAGTCCTCGCTGTGCCAGAAATCTTGTGCGGCCCGGGCGTGCTTCTTGAAGCGCACCAGATCCAGGGCTTTGATCACGATGACGATCCACGAGGCCAGGGACATACCCAGCAGGATGATGGCGACCGCCCGGGTGACGAAGTCCCCTTGGGTCCAGACGTTGGCAATGCCGAAATGCGATTCCATGAAAACTCCTGAAAAACTTATTCGAGAACGAAGCTGATCGACTGCAGGTACCACATGGCCTCGGGCGTGCCGTTGCGCTTGCCGGGCACGAAGCGCCAGCGCATCACGGTGTCCAGGGCCTGGCGGTCCAGCCGGTCAAAGCCGCTGGATTGGTTGAGTTCGACCTTCTGGGGTGTGCCGTCTGCGCCGATCAGCACGCGCACCACCACCTTGCCTTGCTCGCCCATGCGCTTGCTCACCGCTGGATACGGGGGCTTGGGGTTGTTCAGGTGCGCAGCGTCGCTGGACGGCAGTTCGATGCGCGGTGCGGCCGCCGGGGCGGGGGCTGCGGCCGGTGCTGC
>NZ_BAABEX010000022.1:0-13037 GCF_039540375.1 Acidovorax lacteus | reverse complement strand
GGTCGGGTCGGCAATGGCCAGTGGCTGTGGGGCTGGGCGCGGCGCCGCGGCCTTGGGCACAGGCTGCTTGGGGGTGGCCGGTGCCGGCGGCGCGGGTGGCGGCGGAGCCACCTGCGGGGCGGGGGGCGCAATGAATTCGCTGAGCAACTCGGCCGGCACGATGACTTCGACCGCCTTGCGGGCCAGGCCCGATTGGATGGCCCAGATCACCGCCACGTGCGCGAGCACGATGGAGCCAGCGATCAGCGCATTGCGCTGGGTGCGTGCAGGATAGGAGAAGCGGTCGGTCGCAGACATAAAAAAGAGGAACGGTGGCACCGGCGGCCGGCGAGCCAGCCGCGCAGCATGGGCCCTACGGTCTCAGGCGTCGCAGCGCAACACCCACCACGCAGCTGCGGCCACCAGGATCAGGCTGCCTGCGAGTGTAGAGACGAAGGCCATGCGGGAGAGCGCTCGGTGGCATGCCAGACAACAGGCGCCACGCTGTTGTGCACCGCGGCCACGGGTTGGGAGCTGCTGCACTGCGCGATCACCTCGCGGGCGCAACCTTCACAACGCCCGCATTGGGTGGCAACGCCCAGCTCAAACTGGATGTCGTCAAAGCCCATGCCAGCACGCGCGTGGCGCGCAATGTCACGGTCGGAGACGCGGCGGCAAACACAGACGATCATGGGGACAGACAGGGCAGCGAACGATTGATGTTGTGAGTATAAATGAGAATTCGTCGCATTTGCAATTATTGCGTGAAAGTCTGGTTTGGCGGGCGGTGGGGATTGCCTTGCGCGCTCAGGCCAGCAGCCCGGGCTGGATGTCGCTCAGCGTCCGACATCCGCACAGCGCCATGGCCGCCTCGAACTCGTCGTGCAGCAGGCGTAGCACATGGGCCACCCCATGCGTGCCCCCGCAGGCCAGACCGTGTACCAGCGGCCGGCCGATGAGCACCGCATGCGCGCCCAGCGCAAGCGCCTTGAGCACGTCGGTGCCGCGGCGAATTCCGCCATCCACCAGCACGGGCACGGCTCCCTCCAGTGCGGCACAGATATCGGGCAGGGCCCGGGCCGTGGGCAGGGCGGTGTCCAGCGTACGGCCGCCGTGGTTGGAGACGATCACGCCAGCCGCGCCGTGTTGTATGGCCAGCCGCGCGTCGTCTGGGTGTAGGACGCCTTTGACAAGGACCGGCAGCGTCGTCTCGGTGCACAGCCAGGCCAGGTCGTCCCAGGTGGGGGCCTGTGCCAGCAGGCCGTCGAACAGGCTGGCAGCGCTCCCGCCTGCCGGGGTGGGCTGAGAGCTGGCCGGGGGCAGGTGTACCGCACGGATGCCGGGTGGCAGTCGAAAGCCCGCGCGCCGTTCGCGGTCGCGTACGCCCTGGCAGGGCGCGTCGACCGTAAGCACGATGGCGTCGTAGCCCGCGGCTTCGGCGCGCTGCACGAGTGAGCGGGTGAGCCCGAGGTCAGGCTGCAGGTACAGCTGGAACCACAGCGGGCCGCGCGTGGCACGGTCGCCAGCCGCGCTAGCGACCTCTTCAAGCGGCGTGCTCGACTGTGTGCTCAGCACCATGCCCATGCCCAGCACCGATGTGGCCAGCGCGGTGCCGATCTCGCCCTCTGCGTGGGCCATGCGCTGGTAGGCCACGGGCGCTGCCAGCACGGGGCAGGCCAGCGGTCGGCCCAGCAGGGTGCTGCGGCTGTGGCCCCCGGCCAGCACGCGCATCACCCGGGGCCGCAGGGTGTGGGTCTGCCAAGCCTCGGCATTGCGGCGCATGGTGACCTCGTCACCCGCACCGCCCTGGAAGTAGGCCCAGGGGCCGGCTGGCAGGCGGGTGCGGGCCGTGGTTTCGTAGTCGGTCAGCGAAATGGCATCGGACAGGTGCTGCATGGCGGATGTCTCAGGCATGGGGCGCTCAGGTGTCGGCCCACATGCGCAGGAGGTTGTGGTACGTGCCCGTGAGGGCCACGGTCGAGCGCGACTCGCCATGCTCCTGCCGCCATGCCAGCAGGGCCATGTCCATCTCGTAGAGCAGGCGGCGCTGCTCGTCGCTGCGCACCATGCTTTCGATCCAGAAAAAGCTGGCCAGTCGGTGCCCGCGCGTAACGGGGCGCACCTGGTGCACGCTGGTGCCGGGGTAGATCACCGCGTCGCCTGCGGCGAGCTTGATCTCCTGGCTGCCGAATGTGTCGTCGATGCACAGCTCGCCGCCCTCATATTCGTGCGGGTCGGACAGGAACACCGTGCACGAGATGTCGGTGCGCAGGCGTTCTCGTCGGTCCGCCATCTGGCGGATGGCGCTGTCCACATGGTCGCCATAGGCATTGGCCGCTCCGCCATAGCGGTTGATGCGCGGCGGGAAGATGCGTTTGGGCAGCGTGGCCGTCAGAAACAGTGGGCTGCGGTCGAGCGCCTGCATGATGAGTGCCGAAATCGCCTGGGCCGCGGCGCTGTCGCGCGGAAGCTGTTCGTTGTTCTTGGCCTGGCGTGCCTGGCTGCCCGCGCTGTCGCGGCCATCTGCCCAGGGGGCGTCCTCCAGCAGCCGGCGGGCGTGGGCCACTTCGTCGGGGGTCAGCAGGGCGGGAATCTCCAGCAGCATGCAGTGTCTCCTTGAAAAGCAAAAAGCCGCCCCGGGCAGGGGCGGCAGGGATGGGCGCAGTGCCCGTCGGTCAGAACTTGGCGCTGGCTGTAACCTGGAACAGGCGGCCGGCTCCCGGCACGTAGTGACCGCTGTAAACAGCGTCGGCGTAGAGCTTGTTGGTCACATTGGTCAGGTTGGCCTTGATCGTGTAGCGGTCGTTCACGGCGTACTCGGCCATCAGGTCGGCCGTCACATAGCCCGGCACGGCCCAGCCCGGGTTGCGGTTGGGCGTCTGCGAACTGCGGAAGTTGATGCCGCCGCCCACACGCCATTGGGGTGTGATCTGGTAGGTGGTCCACACGGTGCCGCTGTGGCGCGGTGTGAGCGATGGGCGTGCGCCCTGGGCTTCTGCGCCTTCGCCGCCCACATCGATCTTGGCAATCGGCATCCACATGTATGAGCCATAGACCTCCCACTTGGGCGTGAGGCGGCCCGTCACATCGATTTCAGCCCCAGCCGCGTGGCGCTTGCCCGAGAGCACGGCGATGTTCAGATCGGGGTCGGTGTTGCGCTCACGCAGCTTGGTCGAATGGAACAGTGCCAGGCGGGTGGTGAAGCGCTTGTCGGCCGAGTCGATCTTGGCGCCGAGTTCAAGGTTGCGGCTGGCCTCGGGCGGGGTGTTCACGTTCGCGGCGCTGTACGAGTACGTGTCGCCCGACGTGTTGAACGAGGTGCCGTACGAGAAGTGGTACGACTGCAGCTCGTTCGGCTGGTACAGCACGCCCGCGCGCTGGCTCCACTCCGAGATCTTCTGGCGGTACGAGGTGGTCGTGACCGGGCCCGACGCCGCGGTGGGGATGGCATACGCGTTGTACTTGCCGTCCATGTTGTCGTAGCGCAGGCCGGCCAGCAGCTTCCAGTGCGGTGCGATCTGGATCAGGTCTTGCACATAGGCCCCCCAGGCCTTCGATTCGAAGTCGTTGGCCGTGCGCAGCACGCGGCTGCCCTCGGCCACGCCAGCACCGTCGTTGGGGGTGCCCACCGTGGTGTTGGGTTTTGTGATCGTCACGCCACCCTGGGCGGCGCTGCGCGCGGCATACACCGTCTTTTGCTCGTGGGCAAAGTCAAAGCCCGCCAGCAGCTCGTGCCGGACCCCCAGCGCGTTGAACTTCTTGCTGAAGTCGCTTTGCAGGTGCACCGTGTCCATGTCCTGGATCTTGAGGTGCGTGCCGCGCGTGAGCACGGTGCCCGGGCCAAAGGTGGCCAGCGACGCCGCGACGCCGCCCGGCTGCAGGGCTGCGGCCCCCAGGCGGATGGCCCCCGCGCGCTGGTCGCGCTCGAAGTGACCGGCGCGCAGTTGCGTTTTGAGTTCGGCCTCGCCGTCAAAGCGGTGGATGTGGCTCAGCGTGGCAAAGGTGGCGTTGCCCGCGTTGTAGTCGCTGGCCGCGCCGTAGTAGCGGCTCGGGTCCAGCGGCAGCAGGGTGGTGGCGCTCACAGGCGAGGTGGTCGTGGGCCGGATCCAGGGCATGCCGTAATTCATGCCGTTCTTGTTGTCCAGGTGGTAGAGGCTGATGGCGAACTCGTCGCGTGTGCCCGTGCCCCACTGGTAGGTGCCAGCGATGCCCTTCTTCTCGATGCTGCTGCCCGAGCCGTTGTTGTCGGCCGTGGTGCTCATGGCGTTCAGGCGCAGGGCCGCGTTTTCGCCCGTGTGGATGTTGAAGTCACCCGTAATACGCCGGTAATTGTGGTTGCCCAGCGTCACGTCCACCTGGTGCGCGTCGATCAGGCGCGGCATTTTGCTCACCTGGTTGACCGCGCCACCTGTGGAGCCGCGGCCGAACAGCATCGAGGCCGAACCGCGCAGCAGTTCCAGCCGGTCGAGGTTGAAGGTGTCACGGTCGTAGAAGGCCGGGTCCCGCATGCCGTCGATGAACAGGTCGCCGGTGCTCTGCAGCGCAAAGCCACGCAGGCGGATGTCTTCTTCAGCACCTTCGGCTGCCAGGAAGGTGATGCCGGCCGTGTTCTTGAGCGCTTCTTTGACCGTGTCGAGGTTGCGGTCGTCGATCAGGCGTTCGGTGACCACGGTGACCGATTGCGGGATGTCGCGCAGTTGCTGCTTGCCCTTGCCGATGGTGGATTCTGTGGCGCGCACGCTGTCTTTGCCCTCGGGCGCTTCGGCGCGCTCCTTGACCACGACGGGGGCCAGGGCCTTGTCGGTCGGAGCCGTCTGCGCTAACGCGCCCATGGAGGCTGCGAGCATGAGCGCGCCCAGGGGCAGTGCGGCGCGGTCGGCTGCGCTAGAAACAGAAAGTTGGGGAGCGCGGGCTTTGCTGCCGCGGCGAATGCGTTGTGGTGCCAAGAGATCCTCCAGTTCAGGGTGTGCGGTGGTCGCCCCGCCATGGGGGCGGGCGACCAGAAGCACAGGCGCGGCAGTGGCTAGAACAAGAGGCTTGGCTTGGTTGGCTGTGCAGGCGCGTGCAGCCGGCAATAATAAGCTAAATGCGGTTCATTCTCATTTGCGTTGCTGTTGAAATCCGCTGATTGGCACTGTTCTGTGGCCCTGAAACGACAAAGGACCGCACGGGCGGTCCTTTGGGGGGGGTGTCCGCGCGGGTGGCGCGGGGGGTATGCAGCTTACTTGACGTGCTTGCCGACCAAGCCCGCCAGCTCGAACATCGTGACCTGGGGCTTGCCGAACAGCTCTTTGAGCTTGGCGTCGGCGTTGATGTTGCGCTTGTTCTTGGCGTCCTGCAGGTTGTGGGCCTTGATGTAGACCCAGAGCTTGCTGATGATTTCGGTGCGCGGCAGCGGCGTGGAGCCCACGATGGCGGCCAGCGCGGGGCTGGGCGTCAGGGGCTTCATGAATGCGGCGTTGGGGGTGCGCTTCTTGGCGGCGGCCTCGGTCGTCTTGGCCGGGGCTTTCTTTGCAGTTGCCATGTTGGGTTTTCCTATGATGCGTCTGTGTTCACCAGCGAAAACCTGCAGTCCCACTGGATGGGGCGATGCTACTGGCAAAGAATTGCCTTTCCAAGCGCTGCCTGCGATTTTTTCCTTCCATTTGTTGCTGCGCTGCCGCGGCGGGCCCCACGGGCTGCGAGCAGCCTAATGCCCGATAGCCCTTGATGCGGAGATCCCAACCATGAGCCTTTTTGACTTCAGCACCTGTGACTTTTGCGATGCGATCAAGTCCGACACCAGCGGCCGGGTGCGCGTGCTGCCGCCGGTGTTCCACAGCTACGGCGGCCTGGCCCGCTTTGCGGGGCCGGTGGTCACCGTCAAGTGCTACGAAGACAACACGCCTGTGAAAGCGGCGGTCGAAAGCCCAGGCGAGGGCCGCGTGTTGGTGGTGGATGGTGGCGGATCGTTGCGCCGGGCGCTGCTGGGCGGCAATCTGGCTGCCGCTGCGGCCCGCAACGGCTGGGCAGGCGTGGTCGTGGACGGCTGCGTGCGCGACCGCGCCGAACTGGCCGCCGCCGCCGTGGGCATCCGCGCCCTGGGCCTGATGCCGCTGCCCACCGACCGGCGCACCGACGGCCAGCGCGACGTGCTGGTGCATGTGCAAGGGGTGCCGGTGCGCCCTGGCGAGTGGTGGTATGCCGACGAGGACGGCATGCTGGTGAGCGCCACGCCGCTGCACGCGGCCTGAAGGCCTTGGTGCGAAAAAGGCTGCTCGTGCTTATAAATCAAGCACGAGCAGCTATAAAAATAATAGCAAATGATGGGTGGATCGTTCAGAACCCGGCGCCACTGCGCCGCAGGCGCGCAGGCACCGGCAGTGTGGCCAGCAGCACGCTGCCCAGCGCCAGCGCGAAGGCCAGGGCCTGCAGCGCGGTGAAGCGCTCGCCCAGCGCCACCACGCCCACGGTGGCCGCGCTCACCGGCAACAGCACAGTGAAGATGCCGCCCTGTGCCGCGGGCACCGCCTTGAGTCCCGTCATCCACAGCCACACCGTCCAGACGCAGGCGGCCAGTGCATAAAACAGCAGCAAGGCCCAGATCGGCGCGGGCACGGCCGCAAAGTCAAAGCCCAGCGCCACGTACACGCCCAGCGGGGTGGACAGTGCAAAGCCCCACAGGTTGATCAGCGCCGTGATGCGCTTGGGCCCGAGGCTCCCGGTGAGCTTCTTGCCGATCACGGAGTACGCCGCCTCACAGACCACCGCGCCCAGCAGCAGCGCGTGCCCGATCCAGACGGCATGCGCTCCGGCCCAGGCGGGCGCGGCGGTGGGCTCTGCGCCTGCGCCATGCCCGCCGCCGGGCTGTGCCAGCGCAAACAGCGCGATGCCTGCGACCGCCAGCACCACAGCCGCCCAGGTGCGCGGGGTCACGCGCTCACCCAGGAACCACCAGCTCATCAGGGCCACGGCGGCCGGGATGGCGGCCATCACCACCCCGGCGGAGACGGCGCTGGTCAGGCTGACGCCGTAGATCATGCACACGGTGAACAGGAAATTGCCCAGCAACGATTCGAGGAACAGCAAGGCCTTGGTGCGCGGGGCCATGGGCGGCTCGTCGGCGGGCTTGCGCAGCCAGTGCAGCATGGCCACGACACCGATGCCAAAGCGCATCCACGCCAGCAGGAACACCGGCAGCACCGCGGCCAACGGCTTGGAAAGCGCCACATAGCTGCCCACGAGCGACATGCTCAAGGCCAGGCAGGCGTAGGCCACGGGGCGGCTGGGTTGGTTGAATAGACTCATGGACTCTGTCTCTTGCCGCGCTTGCGCGCATCGCCGAATCATGCCCGACTCGCCCCTGCCTGATGCGCCTGCGCGCTATGTGTTTGTGTATGGAACGCTGCGCCACGGCGGATCGAACGACATCACGCGCCTGTGGCCGGCACCCACCTGGGTGGGCACCGCCAGCGTGGAAGGGGTGCTGTACCACCTGGGGGCTTACCCTGGGCTGCGGTTGCAGGGCGGTGGCCAGGTGTGCGGCGAGGTGTACCGGATTCCGCAGGCGCTCGAGGCGGTACTCGATCGCATCGAGGACATCACCCCCGGGCCCGGGGACGAATACGGCAAGCGAGAACTGCTCGTCGAGGTGGCCGGGCATAGGTTGCCGTGCCTGGTGTACGAGGTGGCACCCTGGCGCTGCGCGGCGGCGCCCCGCATCGCCTCTGGAGATTGGTTGCAGGCCTGAGGCCGGCGTGGTCCCAGCAGGCCCGTTAGGGCTTGGGGGCCTTGACCGCGCCATGGCTGGCAGCAACTGACACCCTGGGCAGGCGTATTTGGCAGTGCGGCACGAGCATGCGGCGCAAGGGGAAGAGAGGGCTTCCTGCATGATGAGATTTTGTTTTTGCCATATGAAATAAAGGCTTGTTGCGTCGCCGCATCTTTTCTCGATATGGGAAATAAATTTTCTTATGGCGGGATGAGGTGTGTAAGTTGTTGAATTGAAAAGAAAAAATTTATGTCTTGTATAAGACATAAGATCTTGTGCAGGTCTTATAGAAGACTTACAGTTGAACCCAAGGACGGTCTCCTGACTGTCCGCAGTTTTCAACCACTTCTGGAGTTGTCTCATGTCTCAGAAAGCTTCCCTGACCCGCGAACAACAGATCGCCGCCCTCGAAAAAGACTGGGCTGAAAACCCCCGCTGGAAGAGCGTCAAGCGCGGCTACAGCGCAGCCGACGTCGTTCGCCTGCGCGGCAGCCTGCAGCCCGAGTACACGCTGGCCCAGCGCGGTGCCGAGAAGCTGTGGGATCTGGTGAATGGCAAGGCCAAGAAGGGCTATGTCAACGCCTTCGGCGCCATCACCGCCGGCCAGGCCATGCAACAGGCCAAGGCAGGCCTGGAGGCCGTGTACCTGTCGGGCTGGCAAGTGGCCGCTGACGGCAACACGTCGGAAACCATGTACCCCGACCAGTCGCTGTATGCCTACGACTCGGTGCCCACCATGGTGCGTCGCATCAACAACACCTTCAAGCGCGCCGACGAGATCCAGTGGTCGCGCGGCATCGGCCCTGGCGATGAAGGTTTCATCGACTACTTCCTGCCCATCGTGGCCGATGCAGAAGCCGGTTTCGGCGGCGTGCTCAACGCCTTCGAACTCATGAAGAACATGATCGCTGCCGGTGCTTCGGGCGTGCACTTTGAAGACCAGCTGGCCGCTGTGAAGAAGTGCGGCCACATGGGTGGCAAGGTGCTGGTGCCCACGCAGGAAGCCGTTGAAAAGTTGATCGCAGCACGTTTCGCTGCCGACGTGATGGGCGTGCCCACCATCGTGTTGGCACGTACCGACGCAGAAGCCGCCAACCTGATCACCAGCGACCACGACGCGAACGACAAGCCATTCCTGACGGGCGAGCGCACGCAAGAAGGCTTCTACCGTGTGAAGAACGGCCTGGAGCAGGCCATCAGCCGTGGCGTGGCCTATGCACCCTACGCCGACTTGGTGTGGTGCGAGACTGGCACGCCCGACCTTGGCTTTGCCCGCGAGTTCGCCCAGGCCGTGCACGCCAAGTGCCCTGGCAAGCTGCTGTCCTACAACTGCTCGCCGTCTTTCAACTGGAAGAAGAACCTGGACGACGCCACCATCGCCAAGTTCCAGGAAGAGCTGTCCGCGCTGGGCTACAAGTACCAGTTCATCACGCTGGCTGGCATCCACGTCAACTGGTTCAACACGTTCCAGTTCGCCCATGCATACGCCCGCGGCGAAGGCATGAAGCACTACGTCAACATGGTGCAAGAGCCCGAGTTCGCCGCACGTGAGAAGGGTTACACCTTCGTGTCGCACCAGCAGGAAGTGGGCGCAGGCTACTTCGACGATGTGACCACCGTGATCCAGGGCGGTTCTTCCAGCGTGAAGGCCCTGACCGGTTCGACCGAAGAAGAGCAGTTCCACTGAAGCGCTGCGACGCGCGGGATCTTCCATTCAGGAGATCGGTGCGTTGCGGATGAGACCAAAGCCCGCAGCTCCGCGCTGCGGGCTTTGTGTTTGTTGGGAGCCTGTCCACCGGGCGCTGCCGGACGTGGCCTGTCCGGCACGCAGGGCGTCTGGTCCCAGCAAGTAGAATCATTGTTTTAACAGCCCGTCGATTTCTCATGTCAGCCTGGGTCCTGCCGGATCACATTGCCGATGTCCTGCCCTCCCAGGCGCGACACATCGAAGACCTGCGCAGAGGCATGCTGGACACAGCGCGCAGCTACGGCTACGAGCTTGTCATCCCGCCGCTGCTGGAGCACCTGGAGTCTTTGCTCACTGGCACCGGCGAGGCGCTGGATCTGCAGACCTTCAAGCTGGTGGATCAGTTGTCTGGCCGCACGCTGGGGGTTCGTGCCGATATGACCCCACAGGTCGCTCGCATCGACGCCCACCTGCTCAACCGCCAGGGCGTGGCCCGCCTGTGTTATTGCGGCCCGGCGCTGCACACCAAGCCGGATCGTCCGCACGCCACGCGCGAGCCGCTGCAGTTCGGGGCCGAGATTTACGGACACGCAGGGCCGGAGGCGGACCTTGAAGTTCTGCAACTGGCATTGCATTGCCTCAGCAAGGCGGGTCTGAAAGACATCACCGTGGATCTGGCCGACGTGCGATTGGTGCGCGCGTTGCTGGCTGGTGTGGAGTTGTCAGCCGACCAGCGCAGTGACATTCACCAGGCCCTGGCCACCAAGGATGCCAAAACGCTTGCCCGCCTGACAGAGCGTTTTCCTGCGGCGTCTCGTAACGGGCTGATGGCATTGCTGGACTTGTACGGTGGTGCCGAGGTGCTGGAGCGCGCGGCGTTGGCCTTGTCGGGTGTTGCGGGCGTGACCCCGGTGCTGGAATCCCTTCGCTGGCTGGCCCAGCGTCTGCCGGGCGCGCGCGTGACCTTCGATCTCGGTGATTTGCGCGGCTACGCGTACTACAGCGGCATGCGGTTCGCCATGTACGCACCGGGTTGCACTGACGCCCTTGTGCGCGGTGGGCGTTACGACGAGGTCGGCGCGGTCTTCGGGCGCAATCGCCCCGCGGCCGGTTTCAGTCTCGATCTCAAACCACTGGCCGAAGCCGTGCCGTCTCGGCCATTGCGCGCTGCCATTCGGGCTCCCTGGCTGGAAACGCCTGAACTGTCTGCAGCCATCGCGCAGTTGCGAGCCCAAGGTGAAACGGTGGTCTGTGTTCTGCCAGGACACGAGAACGAAGTACAAGAGTTCGACTGCGATCGAGAGCTTGCATCCGAGCAAGGTCGGTGGGTGGTTCGCGCCCTTTGATATCAAACCCTCTAGTGATACGGATCTGTGGATATGAATAGCAGCAAAGGGCGCAACGTCGTCGTCATTGGGACCCAGTGGGGCGATGAAGGTAAGGGTAAGTTGGTGGATTGGCTGACCGAGAGCGCTCAGGGCGTGGTCCGGTTTCAGGGCGGGCACAACGCGGGTCACACGCTGGTCATCAACGGTGTCAAGACAGCGCTGCACCTCATTCCGAGCGGCATCATGCGTCCCGGCGTCAAGTGCTACATCGGCAACGGCGTGGTGTTGTCTGCGGCCAAATTGTTCGAGGAAATCGAGGGGCTGGAGCGTGCGGGCGTCGAAGTGCGATCCCGTCTGCGTGTCAGCGAGGCCTGTCCGCTGATCCTGCCGTTCCATGCAGTTCTGGATGTGGCCCGCGAAGCTGCTCGAGAGCAGGGCGGTTCGGAAAAGATCGGTACGACCGGGCGTGGTATCGGCCCAGCCTACGAGGACAAGATCGCCCGGCGTGCGCTGCGAGTGCAGGACCTGAAGTACCCGGACCGGTTCGCGGCGAAGCTGCGCGAGCTGCTGGCCCTGCACAACCATGTACTCAAGACCTTCCTGGGCTCCGACAAGCTGGTCTTTGCCGACACCCTCAAGCCGTATGTGGCCGATGGCGAGGTGCAGTTCGACGTGGTGTACGAAGAGGCCATGCGCCATGCCGAGCTGCTGCGTCCCATGATGGCAGACGTGTCACGCGAGCTGAACGAGGCCCACCAGCAGGGCGCCAACCTGCTGTTCGAGGGTGCGCAGGGCACCCTCTTGGATGTGGACCATGGCACCTATCCGTATGTAACTTCCAGCAATTGCGTAGCGGGCAATGCCGCTGCCGGCTCTGGTGTGGGGCCTGGCATGCTGCACTATGTGTTGGGTATCACCAAGGCGTACTGCACTCGCGTGGGCGGGGGGCCATTCCCCACGGAGCTGGACTGGCAGACACCCGGAACCCCTGGTTATCACATGAGCACCGTAGGGGCGGAAAAGGGCGTCACCACAGGGCGCAGCCGCCGATGTGGCTGGTTCGACGCCGCGCTCCTGAAGCGCAGCGCACAGGTCAACGGGCTTTCGGGTTTGTGTATCACCAAGCTGGATGTGCTCGACGGGTTGGATGAGCTGATGCTCTGCGTGGGCTACGAGCTCAATGGTGAGCGCTTGGATCTGCTTCCGATGGGGGCTGACGAAATTGCCCAATGCAAGCCGATCTATGAGCGCATGCCTGGATGGACCGATTCAACCGTGGGTGTGACGGTTTACGAAAGCCTGCCAGAGAATGCGCGCCGCTATCTGGAGCGTATTGAGCAAACGACCGGCGTGCCGATCGCCATGATTTCGACCAGTCCTGACCGTGCGCACACCATCCTGCGCACCCATCCCTACCAAGCATGATGCCGAAGGTCCGCTGCTGCCTTGTGTGATGGTTGCAGTAGCGGCTACGCTCACCAAAACGCTCCAGGAGAAACCGCGATGTTGACCGAAGACGGCAAGCACTTGTACGTCAGTTATGACGAGTACCACAGCCTGATTGAAAAGCTGGCCTTGAAGGTGCATCAATCAGGTTGGGAGTTCGACACCATCCTGTGCCTGGCGCGCGGGGGTCTCCGTCCCGGAGACATCCTCAGTCGCATCTTTGACAAGCCGCTGGCCATCATGTCGACCAGTTCTTACCGTGCAGAGGCCGGCACGGTGCAGGGTCATCTGGACATTGCCCGTTTCATCACAACGCCCAAGGGCGAAATCGCGGGTCGCGTGCTGCTTGTCGATGACCTTGCGGACTCCGGCCACACTCTGCATGCGGTGATCGACATGCTCAAGACCAATTACGCACCCATCACGGAACTGCGCAGTGCCGTGATCTGGACCAAAGGCATCTCGAAGTTCACGCCCGACTACTCGGTGGAATTTCTGCCGACGAATCCGTGGATCCATCAACCGTTCGAAGGCTATGACAGCCTCACACCGGACAAACTGCTGGAAAAGTGGAAGGTTTGATCGCACCGGTCGGCGGCGATCACGATACCGCTGAGCTGGCTGCGATTGCCGTAGCGCTAGCGCGACGGCCTTTTTGAGTTAAGCCTGAGCTGGCGGGTGCTGACTCGTTGAAGTTTTCGAACGCGGTGTTGGAAAACGGTGTTATAGTTCGCCTCCCGCTGCTGAAGGGGTCTGGTGTTCGAAGGGGTGCTGGGCTGTTGAGGTGGTGGGGAGGTTGGTTTGGGTGGGGTTGAGAATTTTCGGTGTGAGTTGCCAGGGGGCAAAA
>NZ_BAABEX010000021.1:0-551 GCF_039540375.1 Acidovorax lacteus | reverse complement strand
AGACATGGTTCTCCCGACGATATCGACGAACGTAAGCGTGCACGCAATGGAGCCGCATGGAGATCCGTTGGGGCTGTTCCTGAAGTCGCTCAAGCGGTACGAGCGTTTGCCTGGTGAGAGCCTGGTGCTGCCATCGCACGGCCGGCCCTTCCAAGGCCTGCACACGCGGCTGCACGCCCTGCAGGCGCACCATGCCGACAGACTCAACGCACTGTGCCAGGCACTGCAAGGTACAAGCGCCACGGCGGCAGAAGTACTGCCCGTGCTGTTCAACCGCCCGCTGGATGCACACCAGACCACATTTGCGCTGGGAGAGGCCATCGCGCACCTGCACCGGCTGTGGAAGGAGGGAGCGGTGACGCGGCACACCGATGCACAAGGCGTGCATCGTTTTGGGGGCTGAGCTGATCAGCCGCGCTCAGCTATTGCTCTGTGAGAGCTGGTGCTGGCTTGACGCGGCGGCTCGTTGGTTGTTGTTGCTATTGCAAAGCAAAAACCCCCTTCAGCTTGGGAGCTGAAGGGGGTTTCTGGGCTGTAAGAGCCTGACGATG
>NZ_BAABEX010000020.1:0-815 GCF_039540375.1 Acidovorax lacteus | reverse complement strand
CTGCCCGGTTCCTGCAAGGCTGCTTGATTGCTGATCTTGCTATCCGAGGAGGCCGCCCTGCGCGGCCTCTTTCTTTTTTCTCTGGAACAATCTGACGTATGAACGGCCACTTACAGCTGCGGCAGATATCGTTGGCTGTCTGGTTATTGCCGCTCGTGTTGGCCGCGGGCTGGCTGCTGCCTAATCATTACCCGCCCTGGCTGGCATTTCATTCCAATGCTTGGGCTGCCGGCGCGCTCCTGTTGCTGTTTCTGCACTGGTGTTGGCAGACTAGGCAAGCGATGGTGGTTGACGGCCCAGGGGTTTTTTTGCTCGCCATGGCCGCCCTGCCGTGGGTTCAGCACTGGGCCGGTTTGCTGCCACTCCAAAGCGAGGCCATGCTGCTGTCGCTGTACCTGCTGGGTGCAGCGCTTGCCTACATGCTTGCACGAAGCTGGAATCTGGCAGCCCCTATGGGGGCAGCGACACCCATCCTGGCGGGGATGACAGTTGCAGCACTCCTTTCTGTTGGCATCGCAACCTATCAGTGGCTAGGGCTGGCGCAAAACCTGGACTTTTTCGACATCTGGATGCTGGCGTTTGCGGAGGGCACCCGACCCTATGCCAACATGGGGCAGACCAATCAACTCGCCACCTTGTTGCTGTGTGGTTTGCTAGGGATCGCGTGGGGCTGGAAGAAGCGCCGACTAAGCGCACCGGTCGCTTTGTTTGCTACCGCTTGGTTGGTATGGGGCATTGCGTTGACCGAATCGCGCACCGCCATGTTGACGCTGGCCCTTGCCACGGCAGCGGTGACCCTGATGAGGCCCAGTTGT
>NZ_BAABEX010000019.1:0-955 GCF_039540375.1 Acidovorax lacteus | reverse complement strand
GTGCTTGGCGCCCTCAAATCTGAAGTGCAACACCTTCCAGAATGAGGCCATCATGATCAACAAGAAAAGCTACGAGCAGATCGGCGAATCCGAGCGACAGGCCATCGCGATGGGGCTGCAGCAAAAGCAAAGCATCCGTGCCATCGCCCGCTCCCTGGGCCGCAGCCCCAGCACCATCAGCCGGGAGATCCGCCGCAACGCAGGAGCAAACGGCTACGTCAGCCGCTTTGCGCATCAGCGCTGCACCCGCCGGCGCATCTACAGCCGCCCCCAGCCCAAGCTGCACCGCCAAGGCGCCCTGTTCCAGCAGGTGTGCCAACATCTGCGCCAGCACTGGTCGCCCCAGCAGATTGCCGGGCACCTGAAGAAACTCCACCCCCACGACAGGCGCCTGCGAGTGTCACACGAGAGTATCTACACCTGCATCTATGCCCAGCCGCGCGGCGAGCTCAAGAAGGAATTGGTCTGTTGCCTGCGCATGGCGCACGCCAAGCGCTGGCCCCGCTCCAAAGGACAAGACCGGCGAGGCGAGATCAGCGATCTCCTGAGCATTCACATGCGCCCGCCAGAGGTAGAGGAGCGTCAGTTGCCTGGCCACTGGGAGGGAGACCTCATCAAAGGGGCGAACAACGCCAGCGCCATCGGCACGCTGGTCGAGCGCACCACGCGATTGGTGCTGCTAGTCAAGCTGCCCCATCCTCACCCGGCCACGGCGGCGCACGTGCTGCAGGCGTTTAGTGACAAGCTCAACCGCATTGCTGCACCGATGCGCCAGAGCCTGACCTACGACCGGGGAAGCGAGATGGCCCAGCACGCCCAGCTCAGCCAGCGCACGGGCATGAAGGTGTACTTCTGCGACCCTTACAAACCCTGGCAGCGGGGCAGCAACGAAAACACCAACGGGCTGCTGCGCCAGTACTTCCCCAAAGGCACGGATCTGAGCGGCTACAGCCAG
>NZ_BAABEX010000018.1:0-3454 GCF_039540375.1 Acidovorax lacteus | reverse complement strand
CGTCGTGTTCCTTCCCAAATTCAAGGTCAGCGGCGCAATGGCGCCTAACCCGGCGGTCAAGCGGACTGACCTACAGCCAGCCGCTTACCTTGTTCGTTAGGCGTCTTAGGGACATGAACTCGCGGCTCCTCAATCAATACGAAGAGGTCACCTACTCGGCGCTGCAAAAGGCTTGCTTCTCGAACGGAGCCAAGGTGTTCCCCAAAGTACGCGTAGGAGATGTCTTTCCGCTTGCTGGAAGTGGCATCTCGCCTGAGCACTACTCCTATGGCCTCCGCGCTCACTTCGACTTCCTGGTCACGAACAGTGACTACATGCCACTTTTCAGTGTCGAGTTCGATGGCCCCGTTCACAAGACAAGCTCCATACAGAGGGCGCGAGATCGTCTGAAGAACGATCTCTGTGAGCGCTTCTCTCATGGTTTGCTTCGAGTCAACTCCAACTATCTGACGCGAAGGTATCGCGGCCTCGACTTGCTCAGCTACTTCGTGGATGCATGGTTCCTCGAAGAAGCGTTCTACGAGGCTCAGAAGAGCGGCTCGGTGCCTTACGACGAACCGTTCGACATGACCTTCTTCTTCACTGATGGCTCGGACTCAAGCAAGAAGTGGCCGTACTGGCTATCACTGGACATACAGCTTGCCCTTCAGAAACTACATAAGAGTGGTCAGATTGGCCAAATGGCTCCGTCTCATTACGTAGGCAAAGACACCGAAGGCAACTACCGGTGCCTAACTTGGGTCGTACTCGATAGAGCTAGTGTCGTCTATGCGACAACCGGCATGAGAGCGCAACTCTTCTCCGCCGTGGATAAGTCGGATCTGATCAGCATGATCGCAATGTTCGATCTTTATGAGAACATAAAGCGGGCACTAGCGGGAGACTTGAGCCTACTTTGTGATCGCCGTTCCTTCTTTGCAGATCGTCAACCCCGCTTCGAGCGAACCTATGGCATGGTCAGCGCAGCCAGTTGCGGGGCCACCGTATGAAGACGCCTAACCCCTCGCTCAAGCTGACCCGCTACGGCAGGCGCTGTAAGGCCGGGCTGAGGTACCCTGTACATCTTCTCAGCCCGGCCTTACAACACCAGCCTCCGCGGGCAGCTTAGCTCGAACGTTAGCCTGTTCACATTCCGGCCTGCACAGCCCATGCCTTTGCAAACCACCGCCACCCGTTCAAGCGCCTGTGCGCTGGTGGGCGGTCGCCGTGGCGGGCTTCGCCTGTTAGGGCCGTTGGGCTTTCAAGGCTTTTGGGGTGCTTGTGCTCATCCACCGGGCGCAGGTAGCTCTTTGTTCTGTAGCGCAGTGTCTAACTCTGCGCTCAAGCGGACCCGCATTCTGCGGGCCGCTTATCTTGTCCGTTAGCCTGTTCACATTCCTGCCTGCACAGCCCATGCCTTTGCAAACCACCGCCACCCATTCAAGCGCCTGTGCGCTGGTGCGCGGTCGCCGTGGTGGGCTTCGCCGGTTGGGGCCGTTGGGCTTTCAAGGCTTTTGGGGCGCTTGTGCTAGTCCACCGGGCGCAGGTCGCTCTCTTTTCTGTAGCGCAGTGTCTAACTCTGCGCTCAAGCGGACCCGCATTCTGCGGGCCGCTTATCTTGTCCGTGAGATCGCAAACCCACTCGATGTCCACCACTTTCACACTCACCGTCGCTGACTTCGCGCGCCTGCAGAAAGTAGTCGCCAAGCGCTTTCGCTCCAAGGCCGGGTTGTTCTCGCTGCAATTCGGTCTTCGCGTAACTGTTTGGCTATGCATCGGCCTTGCCGGCGCAGCCTACGCTCGGGTCATGCGCGAGTACCCGGAGATCTCGCAGCCACTCGGCACCGTGGCTGTCCTGCTGGTCCTTGCCCTCCTTGCCATCGTTGCTTTGCCGTACGTCGCTCAGGTTTCACTTCGCAAGTTCATGCTCGCGCCAAACGGAGCGTTCCTTTCTCCGCAAACTGTTTCCCTGTCAGCCGCTTCGGTGCATGTAAGTTCATCGACTGGCACAACGGAGGTGCCTTGGTCCGGCGTGCTTTTCCGAGCGGAAGACGAGGCTAACTACTATCTCTTCATCGATGGAATGCAGGCGCTCATACTTCCACGCGCAGCAATGGCTCCCTTCGTCGCTGAGCTTGAGCAATACACGGCGCACATCAAGAATGCGATCTAACCCTTCGGTCAAGCGGACTTGCCTCCGGCAAGCCGCTTACCTCAAACGTTAGCTTTCACGGAGCCGACCAGCCAAATGAGCTGCATTCTTCGAATATCAGGTGAATCATTGGACGTCGATGCGTTGCTCTCTGAAGTGCCCTTTGTTCCGCATCGGAAGTGGAAGAAGGGCGAGGCCCGAGTATTTAAAGATCAGGTACAACTCGACAGCGGAGCGAACTTCTTAGTAAGCGAAGCCGATATGGATGAATTTCCTCGCCAAGAGAGCGATGCCACTGACTTCTTGGAATTGAACGGCGACTTGGTTGCCAAAATGGCAATGTTTCCGGGCGTCAAAGAGTTGGTTTTTGATTTCGGTGTTTCATTACGCGCAGGAAGCGTAGCTCAGTTCTGCCGCTTGTCACCGAGGCTCATTCAGCTTGCCGCATCGGCTCGCATAGGGCTTGAGATTTCCCACTACGCGGTTAGCGACAATGATGAAAGCTAACCCACCCTTCAAGCGGACGCCTAACGGCGCCGCTTAAGTCAAACGTTAGCCTGTTCACATTCCGGCCGTTACAGCCCATGCCTTTGCAAACCATCGCCACCCGTTCAAGCGCCTGTGCGCTGAGACGCGGTCGCCGTGGCGGGCTTCGCTTGTTGGGGCTGTGGGGTGTTCAAGGCTTTGGGGGTGCTTGTGCTAGTCCACTGGGCGCAGGCGGCTCTCGTTTCTATAGTGCAGTGTCTAACTCTGCGCTCAAGCGGACCCGCATTCTGCGGGCCGCTTATCTTGTCCGTTAGCCGATGCATTCCTACCTATCCCGCTGGCACGTCCTCTTCGCTTGGCTCACCGCCTCAATGTTGCTGTTTTCTGCTACATGGGGTTCCATACCGGAAATAGGCGCGAATCCAATTCCTGGACTACAAAGCTTTTCATCAAATTTGTGGTTCGCCTGGCCTGCGTCTATGTATGCTTTATTGCTCGCAGCGGTGGTATCCAAGGATCGCGACTACACAGCAATCCAACTTAGAATATTTGCTGCATTTTCAGCATTGGTTTGGCTGGTTCTTGCCTTACTAGTGTCGCCTGGTGCGAGCATAGGTTTCGGCTTCATTTAGGGCTGGTTATTTCGTGAAGCAAAAAAACGTGGCTAACCCGGCAGTCAAGCTGACCCGCCAACGGCGGGCAGCTTACCTTGGCCGTTAGCCGCAGAAGATGAAGCTACCCCTATTCCAGAAAATGCAGATGCAATAAGCGAGATGAAATACATCTTCAATCCTCTCTACGATCTGCATCCCCTGCTGCCGATTGTTTGGCTCTTAC
>NZ_BAABEX010000017.1:0-4779 GCF_039540375.1 Acidovorax lacteus | reverse complement strand
CTCAACCCCACCCAAACCAACCTCCCCACCACCTCAACAGCCCAGCACCCCTTCGAACACCAGACCCCTGCAGCAGCGGGAGGCGAACTATAACACCGTTTCAAACGCCGAATTGACGACTCTTGAAGTTTCGAGCATCAGACGCTCAGACAGTTTTGGATTCCACCAACGCCGCCTCCAACGCATCCACGAAGATCGCCGCGACATCGCACCCTGTCTGGTCCGTGATCTCCTGAAAGCAGGTGGGACTGGTGACATTGATTTCCGTGACGTACGCTCCGATGACATCAATGCCTGCCAGCAAAAGGCCCCGCTCCCACAGCTTGGGGCCCAGCGCACGGGCGATCTCCCAGTCTCGCTCTGATAAGGGGCGCGCAACGCCGCGGCCACCCGCGGCCAGATTGCCGCGCACTTCAGAGCCCTGAGGGATTCGCGCCAGACAGAACGGCACCGGGCGCCCTCCGATCACCAGCACCCGCTTGTCTCCGTCTGCAATCTCCGGCAGGAACCGCTGCACCATGACCGTCTGGGAACCATGGCGGTTCAGGGTTTCGGTGATGCTGCCGAGGTTGAGGCCGTCTGGCCCCACGCGAAAGATGCCCATGCCGCCCATGCCGTCCAGGGGCTTGAGGATGATGTCCTGGTGCTCACCGTGAAACCGCACGATCTCGTCTGGATCGCGTGTGACCAGGGTCGGGCCGATGTGATCTGGAAATTCGAGGATCGCAAGCTTCTCCGGATGGTCTCGCAATGCGCGCGGCTTGTTGAACACCGTCGCACCCTCGCGCTCAGCCTGCTCCAGCAAGTGCGTTGCGTAGAAGTACTCGCTGTCGAACGGCGGGTCCTTGCGCATGAGCACCACGTCGAAATCCTGCAGTGGCAGCAATGCCTCCTGGGTCACATGGAACCACTGGCCACTCGCAGCCGACTGCAGCGCAATTGAGCGCACCTGGGCGCGCACCAGCCCGCCGCGCTCCCACGACAGGTGCCGGGGTTCACATGCCGCAATCTGATGACCGCGACGCTGCGCCTCCCGCATCATGGCGTAGGTGGTGTCCTTAGAGATCTTGAAAGACTCCAGAGGGTCGGCAACAAACAGGATATTCATGCTGCAAGGAAAAGGATGGAAACAACAGAGCAGGCACTTAGGAGCCCGCATCACCTCGGAGCTGAGGAAGACTTTCCATACTGTTGCACAAATAGCACCAACGCGCCGGCCACCACACCCCAGAAAGGCGCGCCGATTCCGAGCAGCTCAACCCCGCTGAGCGTGACCAGAAACGTGACCAGTGCGGGCTCCCGATCCACATCCCGCTTCAACGCCTCTGACAAACCAGACGCAATGGTCGCCAGCAGGGCCAAGCCCGCAATCGCAACGACGAGCTCGCGCGGAAACGCCTGCAGCAGGCCGGCCACTACACCCCCAAACACGCCAAGCACGCAATAGAACAAGCCGCAGGCAACCGCCGCCGTGTACCGCCGCCTGGGGTCAGGATGCGCCTGCTCCCCCATGCACATCGCCGCGGTGATCGCACTGAAGCCTAACGAAAACGCACCGAAAGGCGCGAGGAGCAAGTTGACACCGCCCGTCGCACCCAACAAAGGCGAAACAGGCATGTTGTATCCAGTAGCCTTCATGACAGCGATGCCCGGCAGGTTCTGCGACGTCATGGTGACCACAAACAAGGGCAGTGCCATGCCGACCAGCGCCTGCCAAGTGAAAACGGGCGCGGTCCATACCGGCGTCGCAAGCTCGACCTTCACCTGGCTCCAATCCAGTTGCCCCTGGCCGGCTGCAACGGCAATGCCCACCGCCAGCGTCAACAGCACGGCGTATCTGGGGCAACGCCGGCGTCCGACCAGGTACGCCACCAGCATGCACAGCACCAGCACCACAGAGGACTCAAGTGCCACAAAGGCCTGCAGCGCAAACCGTGTGAGCACACCTGCCAACAGCGCGGTGGCGATGGACATCGGAATGCGGCGCGCGAGCGCATCGATCCAACCGCTCCAGGCCACGACCACCACCAGCAACGCACTCACCATGAAAGCGCCTACGGCCTCGCCCATGGAATGCTGCCCCGCCACGGCTGCGGCCGCCACCACGGCTGCGCCGGGCGTGGACCAGGCCACCATCACGGGCATGCGCAGCCACAGCGATGGCACCGCCGAGCACAGCCCCATCCCGAGGCCCAGCGCCCAGATCCACGAGGCCATCTGACCGGCGTCGGCCCCGAGCGCCTGCGCCGCCTGGAACACCAACGCGACCGAGCTCGTGAACCCCACGAGCACCGCCACAAACCCGGCCGTTACCGTCGAAAAACTGAAATCACGCAGCCAGCGCATCGAAGAGTCCCGGCATCGCATGCGCGAGCCCCTGCAGGCACGCACCGCCCCTGCGCCCAGCCATGATCAAGGCCTGATGCACCCCGCAATCCACTCAGATCTCGATCTTGGAGCCGAGCTCCACCACCGCATTGCTGGGCAGGTGCAGGAAGTCCGCCGCACCGCTTGCGTTGTGGTGCATCTGCGCAAAGAGCTTCTCGCGCCACGGGGCCATGCCACCCCCGATGCGCGGAATCACTGTGTCGCGCGAAAGGAAGTAGCTCGTGGTCATCGGATCGACGCCACAGCCGCGGTTGCGCAAAGGCTCCAGCGCACGCGGCACATCGGGGTCGTTCTTGAACCCGTAGTGAATGGTCACCTGCCAGCAGTCGTGCCCAAGGGCCTCGACTTCCAGGCGCTTGTCGAGTCCGATCCAGGGCACCTCATGGTTGCGCACCGTCACGAAAAGGTTCTGTGCGTGCAGCACCTTGTTGTGCTTGAGGTTGTGGAGCAGCGCGTTGGGCACTGAACCGGGATCGGCCGTCAGAAAGACCGCCGTGCCCTCCACGCGTGTCGGCGGGCTCACGAAAACCGCTTCCAGAAAGTCCTTCAGGTCGATCGACTCGTCCTTGAGCTTGGAATTGAGCAGTTGCCGCCCTTGCTTCCAGGTGATCATCAGCGTGAACAGCGCCCCGCCGATCATCAGCGGGAACCAGCCCCCTTGCAGGAGCTTGAGCAGGTTGGACGCAAAAAACGCCAGATCGACCACGAAGAAGGTGCCCGTGGCCGCAATGCACAAGGCCAGCGGATAACCCCAGCCGTACCGGATCACGAAGAACGTGAGCGTGGTGGTGATCAGCATGTCGAGCGTCACCGCAATGCCGTAGGCCGCCGCCAGGTTGGACGACGAACGGAACATCACCACCGCCAGCACGATGGCCACGAACAGCCCCCAGTTGACGAGCGGAATGTAGATCTGCCCCGTGTCGCGCACGCTGGTGTGCTGGATGTTCAGGCGTGGCAGATAGCCGAGCTGGATCACCTGCTTGGTCACGCTGAAGGCTCCGGTGATCAACGCCTGCGACGCGATGACCGTGGCCATGGTGGCCAGCACCACCAGGGGCATCAGCGCCCAAGAGGGCGCCATCATGAAGAAGGGGTTCTTCACCGCCTCGGCGTCCGCCAGCAGCAGGGCCCCCTGGCCGAAATAGTTCAGCGTCAGCGCGGGCATGGCCACCCCGAACCACGCGAGGCGGATCGGGCGCTTTCCGAAGTGCCCGAGGTCGGCGTACAGCGCCTCGGCCCCCGTGACGCAAAGCACCACAGCCCCCAGGATGATGAACGTGGTGCCCGGGTTCTCGATCATGAAGCCCAGCGCGTGGTGCGGACTCACGGCCCACAGGATCTCCGGGTGGTCCACGATCTGGAACACTCCCAGCGTGGCAATCGTCGTGAACCACATGAGCGTGATCGGCCCGAAAAAGCGGCCAATGCCGCCGGTGCCGCGCTTTTGCACGGCAAACAGGCAAAACAGCACCACCAGCGTGATCGGAATCACGTACTGCTTGAAATGGGGGGACACCACCTCCAGCCCCTCCACGGCGGACAACACCGAAATGGCCGGCGTGATCACGCCGTCGCCGTAAAACAGCGAGGTGCCGAAGATCCCCACGATGAGCAACACGCTGCGCAGCCTGGGCTTGTCTTTCACCGCCTGCGAGGCCAAGGCGAGCATGGCGATCAGCCCGCCCTCGCCGTGGTTGTCTGCGCGCAGCACAAGCACCACGTACTTGAGCGACACGATGACCGTCAGGGTCCAGAAAAAAAGCGACAGGATTCCGTAGACGTTGTCGGGCGTGAACGGCACATGGCCGGAGCCGAAGACTTCCTTGACCGCGTACAGCACGCTTGTGCCGATGTCGCCGTAGACGACACCGATCGCACCCAGCGTGAGCGCCGCCAGCGAGGATTTGGTGGTTTGCACTGACCGTACCCGCTGCCCCAGCAGTCGGGTTTCCGTTACGTTTGGGAACGGTATTGTGCGCCTACCCAGACGGCGCGCGGCAACCACGGCAGGGATGTTGCAACGCAGCAACTTGCGGCGCCCGTACGCGGCCCGAGCGCACGCCCGGCACCAGGCACCGGACAGCGCCCACAGGATTGATACGCAGGGCGCGATGGCCACCACGAACGGCCTGGCCGCCTTGACGCCGGGAACGACTCTGCCATGCCCCCGATGCCGCCAGCACAACGCCAAGCCAGCAATGCAGTCTGATCCACCGTGTCGGGGCTCGCCGTTCAGGGCGCGCAAGACGTTCCGTATGCGCTGCAATCCACCTGGTCTTTTTGACCGTTCGTGCTTGGCGCCCTCAAATCTGAAGTGCAACACCTTCCAGAATGAGGCCATCATGATCAACAAGAAAAGCTACGAGCAGATCGGCGAATCCGAGCGAC
>NZ_BAABEX010000016.1:0-994 GCF_039540375.1 Acidovorax lacteus | reverse complement strand
CGCTTGGTTGGTATGGGGCATTGCGTTGACCGAATCGCGCACCGCCATGTTGACGCTGGCCCTTGCCACGGCAGCGGTGACCCTGATGAGGCCCAGTTGTCCCCCGCGCTGGCGCAGGAGTTGGCCGGTAGGCCGGGTGATTCAGACTACCCGATCTTCATCTCCCACACGAAGCCCTCTGAAGCGGATCCCATCGTTCAGGAAATTCGGCACATCACCGCTGGCCAGCGTCAGCAAGGCGGTCGCGCGGTGGACATCCAGATGGTGGCAGCTGGTCAGGTCATGTACGTCTGAGACTGACAATTTTGTCGATCAGATCTCGGGCGGGTGCCGCAAATTGACGATCAGGCACTGGCCGCAGACCTTGCTCTCTAGAGGGAGCTTCCTGGCATGCGACTTGCACTGACTTGAGCGCATTTGCAACTATCCTAGGAGGTATTCATGAAGCGCTCTATTCAAAAGGGTTTTACCCTGATCGAACTGATGATCGTGGTGGCGATCATCGGTATTCTGGCCGCAGTGGCTCTGCCTGCTTATCAAGACTACACGGTGCGTGCACGTGTATCCGAAGTGATTCTTGCGGCGTCGTCGTGCCGTACAACCGTCACTGAAGCCCTGCAGACGTCTCCTAATGCTGACGCGCGATCCGCTATTCAAGGCTGCGCGATTTCGTCTACCAAAATGGTGGTCAGCGGTATTTCCGACGCCAACGGGGTGATTACGGTTGTTGGTAGTGCGACAGCACTCGGCGGTGACGTGTCGGCAACTGCCAATTCGATCATGCTGCGGCCGTACATCGGTGCCAACCTCGTCAACGGTACGAACGATGGTGGTCGAGTGATCACCGAATGGCGTTGTGGTCCGGCTACTACGAATCCGCTGCCCGCCAAGTACCTGCCCGGTTCCTGCAAGGCTGCTTGATTGCTGATCTTGCTATCCGAGGAGGCCGCCCTGCGCGGCCTCTTTCTTTTTTCTCTGGAACAATCTGACGTAT
>NZ_BAABEX010000015.1:0-7017 GCF_039540375.1 Acidovorax lacteus | reverse complement strand
CGCCCGGGCCGGGCGGGGTGGGTGGGCTGCGCAAGGTGGCGGGGTATGTGGGGCGTAACTATGTTGTGGGCATCACCGACTTGGGCGGTGCAAGTTCCAGTGTCACGCTTTCTGCGGGGGTGCGTACCCGTTTGTTCTCGGCCACGGGCCGCGGCGCATTGCGTTCCTGCGGGCTGTTTACCGATTCGAACCGCAACATGCGAGCAGAGGTGGTCATCGACGGCGTGCTCGCAATCGACACCGGAACTGTGAGCGTACCGGCGACACGCTTCTTCGCGCCAGTGGGTTACTGGCCCTCTGGTGCATCGTTTTATCTGTGGGATTGGGTGCCCTTCGATGCTTCGGTGGAGGTCTTTTTCACCGCCAGTACCGCGATGACCAACTCCTTTGTTTGCATTGCAGACATCCACCAGTGAGGCGCCCATGACCGACACCACGACCTATTACGTCGGCGGCGCCACCGTCATCGTGCAGGGCGCGCCCGCACAAGCCTCGCCCGTGCCCGCCTCCGTCACCATGCGCCAAGCGCGCCGCGCCCTGCACGCCGCCGGCCTGCTGCCGCAGGTGGAGGCGGCCATCAACGCCATGCCCGAGCCGCAGCGCACCGCGGCGCGCATCGAGTGGGAGTACAGCTCCGTCGTGCAGCGGCACAACGGCTTCGTCTCGCAGCTTGCGCCCGCGCTGGGGATGACGGATGCCCAGCTCGATGCCCTGTTCATCACCGCATCGGAGATCCCATGAGCATCCGCAAAACCCTCTGCGCCTGGCTGGGCTGCTGCACCCTGCCGACCCCCATCGTGCCCACCGGCCCAGGCGCCGCGCCCGCGCGGCCGCTGGTGGGGATTTATGGCGACAGCCTCACGGTGGGCACCGTCGAGGGCCAGCCCAACAACATCAACCACGTGCCGCCGGTGCGCCGCATCAACGAGCACGCACGGGGCCGGTTCTTTGGCATCAGCTACGGCCGCCCGGGCGCCACGGCGGGCGATGCCATTGCCGGTGCCTGGGGCCTGGTGTACGCCCGCTGGGCAGAGCACGTTGCCCAGGCGCCCGACCATGTGATGGTGCTGCGCTTTGGCGGGGCCGACTACCTGCTGGGCGTGCCGCCGGCCGACTTTGTGGCCCACCTGCGCACGCTGGTGCAGCAGGCCCAGGCCGCAGGCAAAGCCGTGGTGCTGGTGGGCATCCCCGACCTGACGCCCGGCGTGCTCGGCTTTGACGGCCTGGTGCGCCAGGTGGCCCAGGCCGAGGGCGTGCGCTACATCGACCTGAGCGGCGTGGCCATCAACCCGGGCGACCAGCCCGACGGTTTCCACCCCGGGCAGGCGCTGTCTGATCGCATCGCAGAGGTCATCGCGCGCGAGCTGCTCGACATCATTGGCGCGGGAGGGTAGGGCATGCAGGTTGCGTTCTACAAGGGTCGCAAGCGGCTGTTCAACCGCCTGGTGAGCTGGTGGCTGCGCGGTCCGTACAGCCACTGCGAGCTGGTGGTGCGCATCGATGGGGCAGGGCAGGCGAGCTGCCTGTCCAGCAGCTTCGTGGATGGCGGCGTGCGCCTCAAGTGCATGTGGCTCAACCCCGAGCACTGGGACGTGGTGCCCCTGCCGGGCTACGTCTCGCCCAGCGTGGCCTATCAGTGGGCCTATGACCACGCGGGCGCGGGCTACGACGTGCTGGGCCTGATCGGCTTCGTCTGGCGGCCGCAGCGGGGTGCGCCGCGCCGCTGGTTCTGCAGCGAGGCCGTGGCCGCCGTGCTGGGCTACCCGGAGCCCTGGCGCTTTGACCCCATGACGCTGTGGGCCGCCCTGGCGGGCCGAACGCAGCAACACAACAACATCACCGAGGGAGTGCATGCCTGAACCAACCACCAGCAGCGGCCTGAGCCTGGCCGCCGTCTCCATCGCGCTGCTCGGCCCGCTGGCCGGGCCCTATGTGGTCATCGTCTTTGCGGCGCTGGCCGGGGCGCTGTGGCCCCTGTCTGCTGCAGAAACCATGGGCCGCGCTGCGGGCGCCTGGCTGCTGCTGCGCTGCACGCTCACGGCCGTGGTGCTCACCGGGGCTCTGTCGGTGTGGCTGCAGTCGTACTGGGCCGTGTCGGCCACCGATGCGCTGGCGCCCGTGGCGTTTGCCATTGGCGCGCTTGGCAACGGCTGGCGGCCGGTGTTCGACGGCCTGGGCGCCGCACTGCAGGCCATCGCCCAGCGCTTGGGCGGCAACGCAAACGGAGGGCCCCGCGCATGAGCGCTCTGCTGATCGCGCACGAGTTAGTGTGCCTGCTGCTGTTCGTGTCGGTGTTCTGCCGCTTTGTGCGCACCGACCACAACACCCGCCCGCAGATCCGCTTCGCCTTCTGGGTGCTGGGCAGCGTGGCCGCCTTGGGCATGGCCTGGCCTGTGGCGGGCTGGCCGCTGGCATGGTTTGGCGTAGCGCTGGCCGCCGCCGTGGTGCTGGTGCAGTGGGTCACGTCCGTGTACTGGCGCCGGGGCGCGCCCGCCCAGTTCTGCAACACCACGCCCGAGCAGGAGCCGCGCACATGACCCAGCTCATCACCCCCCACCTGCTGCGCGCCGCAGGCGCCACCGAGGCCCTGGCCCAGCGCTGGCTGCCGCATGTGCGCGCGGCCTGCGGGCTGTACGGCATCGACACGCCAGCGCGGCTGGCCGCCTTCCTTGCACAGATCGGGCACGAGAGCGGCGGCTTTCGCTACACCACCGAAATCTGGGGGCCCACGCCCGCGCAGCAGCGCTATGAGGGCCGGGCAGACCTGGGCAACACCCAGCCGGGCGACGGTGCGCGGTACAAGGGCCACGGCCTGATCCAGACCACCGGCCGCTACAACCACGCCCGCGTGCGCGACCGCCTGCGCGCACGCCTTGGGCCCGATGTGCCCGACTTCGAGGCCCAGCCCGATCTGCTGGCCGCCGACGAGTGGGCCGCCACCAGCGCCGCCGACTACTGGGACGACAAGGGCCTCAACACCCTGGCCGACCAAGACACGCCCGAGGCCTTCCTGCAGATCACGCGCAGCATCAACGGCGGCATCAACGGTCACGCCGACCGCGTTGCCCGCTGGGACCGCCTGCGCGTGCTGCTGGCAGGCCCCGCGCCCGATGTGCCCGTGCAAGACCTCTCCACCCCCTATGTGCACACCAACCAGCCCAGCGCCACGCCAGCCCGTGCACCGCTGCTGCAGCGCCTGGGCGACTTCATCAGCCCGGCCGCGCTGGCCGCAGACACCACCCCCCGCCAGGAGCCACCCATGCCCCCCTTCATCGCCGCCGTGCTGCCCAGCCTGATCGACCTAGTGCCCAAGCTCGGCACCCTGTTTGCAAGCGGCAGCGCCACCAGCGAGCGCAACATCAAGGCCGCCCAGATCGTGGTGGACGCCGCCAAAGCCGCCATCCAGGCCAAGAATGAGCAGGACCTGCTGGAGCAGGTGCAGGCCAACCCCGACGCCGCCCAGGCCGTGCGCGCCGCCATCGAGGCCAAGTGGTTCGAGCTGACCGAGGTGGGCGGCGGCCTGCAGGCCGCCCGCGCCGCCGACCAAGCGTTTGCCGCAGGCCCGGCCCGCCCGTGGAACAGCCCCAGTCTGTGGATTGCCCTGGCCCTGCTGCCGCTCGTGTACGCCGTGGTCGGCAGCGTGGTGGGCTGGTGGGGCACGCCGTTTTCCGACGATGTGCGCAGCGCCATCGCCAATGGCGTGATGAGCCTGGTGCTGGGCGGCCTCATCGGCTACTACTTCGGCCAGACCACCAGCCGCAACCGCACCCCGGGCGGGCAGTGATGCGCCAGGCACCCGCCCAAGCCGCAGGCCAGCCCACCGCCCGCGGCGGCGCCCGCAGCCCCCACCAGCTGCAGGCCCGCCGCCGCCGCGATGAGCGCGAAGCCCAGCGCCAGATCCACGAGCGTGCTGAGCGCGTGGCAGAGCCGCGCAATGACGATGGACCGCTGCCTCGGATTGACTGACGGACGTAAAAAAGCCCGCGCGGGGCGGGCTTCCAGTGCGGTGTTGTCTGTTGTTTAAAAGATCTTGTTGAAGCGCAGTGGGTTGAGGTTGAAAAGGCCTGCGCAGTTGATCGTGGAAGAGTAGGCTGCGCCGGACGAGCTGGCGCTCGTAGTGTTTGCCGTGAAGCTCGTTCCGGTGAAATTCACAGTGATCCGCACGTTGCACTGATTGAACGCCAGTTGCCCGCTCAGATTGGCGATATTGCCGCTGATATTGCCCTGCAGCAGCTGCCAGGTGTTTACCTGGCGGGGGTACACCGTGCCGATCTGCGTGCTGAAGAAGATGTTGGATGCAGGGATGATCTCGTACTGCGTCACGACAATCCGATCGCCGTTGGTCAGCACCGAGACGTAGTTGTTGGAGTTGGTCGCGTCAACGTAGATGCCGTCATAGGGGCCGGATGCACTGGCGGCTGTTGCGGACAAGGCAATGACGGCGGCGATGGCAGTCTTCTTCAAGTGGTTCTCCTGTTGCGGGTTGTGATTTTCGTAATTCTGTGAGTCAGGGTGCGGTTGTCCAGTAAAAAACGGTCGTGTATCGATCTACTCACTTCTGGCTGCGGCCCTTTCGCCATTCCCAGGGGGCCTCCGCATGCTGGCCCCAAAGGCCCCGACCTGCCTCTCGGGCGTCGCCCTCGGCGATGCTGTACATCTGGCGATCGCCAACGCTCTGTTCCCTTTGATACGCCTTATAGTGCCAAGCCATTCCGGCCTCGATCTGCCTGAGCCCACAGTCCGCACCTGACACGATCACCTTGCCGACCGTCCGCCCGTAGCGGTCGCGCTTGCCGCCCTCGATCTCGGCGGCGCGCCCGTAAGCGCAGGCGCTCAGGCTCCACTTTGACCGGCTGCCGAACGGCTGGTCTTTCTCGGGCGCATCGATCCCCGCCACCCGCACGGTGACCGTTTGCATGTCCTCGGTCAGCACCTTCACGGTGTCGCCATCCGTCACGCCGATGACCACGCCGCGGAGCGTTTCGGCTTGAGCGCCGGTAACCAGCCCGGCGGCCAACATCAGCAGTGCAATCTGTTTCTTCATCGTCCTATGCCCGTGCAATCGGCACATCATCCCATCGGGTGGTGTACTGCGGCGTACGGCGCTCCTGGCGCATCTCCCACTCGCGGCCGGCGCGCACAGTGGCACCGGTGCTGCCTACGTGCAGCGTGCCCTTCCCGTACCGCCCGTTGATCTTGTCCATGGCCTGCATGAGCCTACTGCGGTCCCTGGCTTCATCGGCGTCTAGATCCAGCTCGGCCTGGTGCGCCTGGGCATCCGACAGGTCCAGCAGCATCACGCCGGCCTTGGCCAGCCGGTAGCCCGGTTCGTACACGCGCCGGATGCCCGACAGCGCAGCGTCCACCAGCAGCCGCGTGTCGGCCGTGGGCCGGCGCAGCGGCACCACCACGCTCTTGTGCATGTGTGGCGGCGGCCGGAAGGGGCTGGTGTGGGCAAACACCAGCACCTGCCCGGCTAGGCTGCCCTGGCGGCGGAGCTTTTCCGCAGCACGGCTGGCGAACTCGCTGACGGCCTGCTCCAGTGGCTCCAGGTCCGTCACCGCCTGACCGAAGGAGCGCGTACAGGCGATCTCCTTCTTCGGTGCCGGTGCATCCTCCAGGTCGATGCACGGCAGGCCCTGCAGCTCGCGCACCGTGCGCTCAAGCACCACGCTCCAGCGGCGCCGCACGGTGGCCGGGTCCAGCCGCGCGAGATCCAGCACCGTGTGCACGCCGCCATCGTGCAACTGCTTGGCGATGCGACGGCCCACGCCCCAGACCTCACCCACCTCCGTCCGGGCGAGCACTTCCTCGAACGCTTCCCGGGGCAGCGCGGCCAAGTTGCACACCTGGGCCAGTTCAGCCGGGTAGCTGCCCGGCTTGCGCTCCGCGGTCTTGGCGACGTGGTTGGCCAACTTGGCCAATGTCTTCGTCTGCCCGATGCCCACGCCACAGGGGATGCCGATCCAGCGCTCAATGCGCTCGCGGATGGCGCGCCCGCGGCGCGTGAGGTCGCCGCGCACGCCGGCCAAGCCCACAAAGGACTCGTCAATCGAGTACACCTCCTGCTGCGGGCCTAGGCCAGCTACCAAGCTCATCATGCGGTCGCTCATGTCGCCGTAGAGCGTGAAGTTGGCGCTGAGCGCCACAAGGCCATGGGTTTCCTCGAAGTGGCGGATCTGGAACAACGGCGCGCCCATGGCGATCCCCAAGGCCTTGGCCTCATTGCTACGGGCGATGGCGCAGCCATCGTTGTTCGACAGCACGACCACCGGGCGGTCGCGCAGCGCCGGACGGAACACCCGCTCGCACGACACATAAAAGTTGTTGCCGTCCACCAGCGCAAACACAGCCGCTCTCCCGCATGCGTTCAGACAGCAAAGATCTGGACAACGCCTCTGACCACGCCCCACACCTCGATGGTCTGGCCGTCACGGGGCACGATGTCCGGGTAGGTGGGGTTGGCGGCGCGCAGTCGTACGCGGCCGGCTCGCTCGTGCAGGTACTTCACCGTGCACTCGGTATCGACCACGGCCAGCACGACATGGCCACTGCGCGGTCGCACTGCGCGATCCACCGCGACGATGGAGCCATCATGGATACCCGCCTCGCGCATGGAGTCGCCCTTCACGCGCCAGTAGAAGGTGGACTGTGGATGGCGCACCAGCAGCTTCATCACGTCCAGCCGCTCCACCACGAAATCGTCAGCTGGCGACGGGAACCCGGCCGGCACAGCCACGCGCGCCATGGGCAGTGCCAGAGCAGGCGCGTCAATGTCCGCCGGGACGGGCGAACAGCTTTGAAAAATACTGTTCATTCATACAGTATAAGCCCGGCCGTATGAGCAGGTTGGCTCGGGGAAAAGCCGTCTAACAAACCCGGCCGCCCCCTCTGAGAAATTGGCATTTCTCAGCCTCTGGCGTTAGACGATAGGCGGCTAAGATGTTGTTTTTGCAGGTTTTTGCTTCTGCTTTGGGAGCAGAGGGTCGCGAGTTCGAATCCCGCCGCTCCGACCAT
>NZ_BAABEX010000014.1:0-5744 GCF_039540375.1 Acidovorax lacteus | reverse complement strand
AGGGGTCTGGTGTTCGAAGGGGTGCTGGGCTGTTGAGGTGGTGGGGAGGTTGGTTTGGGTGGGGTTGAGAATTTTCGGTGTGAGTTGCCAGGGGGCAAAAAACCGGTGTAGAATTCAAGGCTTCGCTGATTGCGGCGAGTTGCACGAAGCGTGTAACAGTTGCAAAAAGCAAATAACCACAAAGTTTGACAGGTCTTTTAAAAAGCTGTTAGAATTCAAGGCTTCGCTGATCGCAGCGAGTTGGCAAGAAAGCAAAGCTTCTTGCGGATCTTTAAAAACATACAGCCGATAAGCGTGGGCGTTTGAAGGCGAGTGCCAAGTTCTACGGAACTAGGTTCTTAGAACCTTAAAACGCTCATGAGAATAGAAGTGAAGTTCACTTCAATTCCGTTTTTATGAGTTGCCTCGAAAGAGGCGAAAAATTCAAGATCGAACTGAAGAGTTTGATCCTGGCTCAGATTGAACGCTGGCGGCATGCCTTACACATGCAAGTCGAACGGTAACAGGTCTTCGGATGCTGACGAGTGGCGAACGGGTGAGTAATACATCGGAACGTGCCCGAGAGTGGGGGATAACGAAGCGAAAGCTTTGCTAATACCGCATACGATCTCAGGATGAAAGCAGGGGACCGCAAGGCCTTGCGCTCACGGAGCGGCCGATGGCAGATTAGGTAGTTGGTGGGGTAAAGGCTTACCAAGCCTACGATCTGTAGCTGGTCTGAGAGGACGACCAGCCACACTGGGACTGAGACACGGCCCAGACTCCTACGGGAGGCAGCAGTGGGGAATTTTGGACAATGGGCGCAAGCCTGATCCAGCCATGCCGCGTGCAGGATGAAGGCCTTCGGGTTGTAAACTGCTTTTGTACGGAACGAAAAGCTCTGGGTTAATACCCTGGGGTCATGACGGTACCGTAAGAATAAGCACCGGCTAACTACGTGCCAGCAGCCGCGGTAATACGTAGGGTGCAAGCGTTAATCGGAATTACTGGGCGTAAAGCGTGCGCAGGCGGTTGTGTAAGACAGATGTGAAATCCCCGGGCTCAACCTGGGAACTGCATTTGTGACTGCACAGCTAGAGTGCGGCAGAGGGGGATGGAATTCCGCGTGTAGCAGTGAAATGCGTAGATATGCGGAGGAACACCGATGGCGAAGGCAATCCCCTGGGCCTGCACTGACGCTCATGCACGAAAGCGTGGGGAGCAAACAGGATTAGATACCCTGGTAGTCCACGCCCTAAACGATGTCAACTGGTTGTTGGGTCTTCACTGACTCAGTAACGAAGCTAACGCGTGAAGTTGACCGCCTGGGGAGTACGGCCGCAAGGTTGAAACTCAAAGGAATTGACGGGGACCCGCACAAGCGGTGGATGATGTGGTTTAATTCGATGCAACGCGAAAAACCTTACCCACCTTTGACATGTACGGAAGTTGCCAGAGATGGCTTCGTGCTCGAAAGAGAACCGTAACACAGGTGCTGCATGGCTGTCGTCAGCTCGTGTCGTGAGATGTTGGGTTAAGTCCCGCAACGAGCGCAACCCTTGCCATTAGTTGCTACGAAAGGGCACTCTAATGGGACTGCCGGTGACAAACCGGAGGAAGGTGGGGATGACGTCAAGTCCTCATGGCCCTTATAGGTGGGGCTACACACGTCATACAATGGCTGGTACAGAGGGTTGCCAACCCGCGAGGGGGAGCCAATCCCATAAAGCCAGTCGTAGTCCGGATCGCAGTCTGCAACTCGACTGCGTGAAGTCGGAATCGCTAGTAATCGCGGATCAGAATGTCGCGGTGAATACGTTCCCGGGTCTTGTACACACCGCCCGTCACACCATGGGAGCGGGTTCTGCCAGAAGTAGTTAGCCTAACCGCAAGGAGGGCGATTACCACGGCAGGGTTCGTGACTGGGGTGAAGTCGTAACAAGGTAGCCGTATCGGAAGGTGCGGCTGGATCACCTCCTTTCTGGAAAACTGCACTCAAATTTGAACGCCCACACTTATCGGTTGTTGGAACAGGTTGGCTTGGCCAACATGGGTCTGTAGCTCAGCTGGTTAGAGCACCGTCTTGATAAGGCGGGGGTCGTTGGTTCGAGCCCAACTAGACCCACCAAATTCCGATACAGGCAAGAGGATCACTGGGGGATTAGCTCAGCTGGGAGAGCACCTGCTTTGCAAGCAGGGGGTCGTCGGTTCGATCCCGTCATCCTCCACCACCAAGATGTTCAACACCAAAGCGGCTTTGCAAGAGGCTGTTTTGTTGTTGATCAATATCGATTGATCAATCGGCTGTTCTTTAAAAATTCATAGAGTCGAATCAGCGTTGTCAGAGGAAACTGCACATTCGTAAAGGTTTAGTGCAGACCGTGCCTCTGATGACAATTTTGATTGCGTCAAAACGAACAGAACTTTGTTTTGTTCAAGTAATGACGAATCGTTCTCTTGGTAGCAATACCAAAGAATCATTCACATTACGGCATAACGCGTGAGGTGAAAGACCTCACAAGTCCTTGAAAGAAAGCTGTGGCATCTCGCAAGAGAGGTCAAAGTTATAGGGTCAAGTGACTAAGAGCATGTGGTGGATGCCTTGGCGATGATAGGCGACGAAAGACGTGATAGCCTGCGATAAGCTTCGGGGAGCTGGCAAATAAGCTTTGATCCGGAGATTTCTGAATGGGGAAACCCACCCTTCGGGGTATCAGTATCTGAATACATAGGGTACTGAGGCGAACCGGGTGAACTGAAACATCTCAGTAGCTCGAGGAAAAGACATCAACCGAGATTCCGAAAGTAGTGGCGAGCGAAATTGGAGAAGCCTTCTAGTGATAGCACGACTGTTAGCAAAACGGGATGGAAAGCCCGGCCATAGTAGGTGATAGCCCTGTATGCGAAAACAGACGTGTGGTACTGAGCTAGAGAAAAGTAGGGCGGGGCACGAGAAACCCTGTCTGAATATGGGGGGACCATCCTCCAAGGCTAAATACTCATCATCGACCGATAGTGAACAAGTACCGTGAGGGAAAGGCGAAAAGAACCCCGGGAGGGGAGTGAAATAGATCCTGAAACCGCATGCTTACAAAAAGTCGGAGCCCGCAAGGGTGACGGCGTACCTTTTGTATAATGGGTCAGCGACTTACATTCAGTGGCAAGGTTAACCGAGTAGGGAAGCCGTAGAGAAATCGAGTCCGAATAGGGCGTTCAGTCGCTGGGTGTAGACCCGAAACCAAGTGATCTATCCATGGCCAGGATGAAGGTGCCGTAACAGGTACTGGAGGTCCGAACCGACTAGTGTTGCAAAACTAGCGGATGAGCTGTGGATAGGGGTGAAAGGCTAAACAAACTTGGAAATAGCTGGTTCTCTCCGAAAACTATTTAGGTAGTGCCTCAAGTATTACCTTCGGGGGTAGAGCACTGTTTTGGCTAGGGGGTCATGGCGACTTACCAAACCAAGGCAAACTCCGAATACCGAAGAGTACAGCTTGGGAGACAGAGCACCGGGTGCTAACGTCCGGACTCAAGAGGGAAACAACCCAGACCGCCAGCTAAGGTCCCTAAAATTGGCTAAGTGGGAAACGAAGTGGGAAGGCTAAAACAGTCAGGATGTTGGCTTAGAAGCAGCCATCATTTAAAGAAAGCGTAATAGCTCACTGATCGAGTCGTCCTGCGCGGAAGATGTAACGGGGCTAAGCCAGTTACCGAAGCTGCGGATGCACAGTTTACTGTGCGTGGTAGGAGAGCGTTCTGTAAGCCTGTGAAGGTGTCTGGTAACGGATGCTGGAGGTATCAGAAGTGCGAATGCTGACATGAGTAGCGTTAAAGGGGGTGAAAAGCCCCCTCGCCGTAAGCGCAAGGTTTTCTACGCAACGTTCATCGGCGTAGAGTGAGTCGGCCCCTAAGGCGAGGCAGAGATGCGTAGCTGATGGGAAACAGGTCAATATTCCTGTACCGATCAATAGTGCGATGTGGGGACGGAGAAGGTTAGCTCAGCCAACTGTTGGAATAGTTGGTTCAAGCCTGTAGTCGTGCCTGGTAGGCAAATCCGCCGGGCTGAGATGAGGGGTGATAACGAGTCTGCTTGCAGACGAAGTGAGTGATACCCTGCTTCCAGGAAAAGCCACTAAGCTTCAGCTATTGACGACCGTACCGCAAACCGACACTGGTGCGCGAGATGAGTATTCTAAGGCGCTTGAGAGAACTCAGGAGAAGGAACTCGGCAAATTGATACCGTAACTTCGGGAGAAGGTATGCCCCAAGTAGGTGAACTCGTACAGAGGGAGCCCAAAGGGGTTGCAAAAAATCGGTGGCTGCGACTGTTTAATAAAAACACAGCACTCTGCAAACACGAAAGTGGACGTATAGGGTGTGACGCCTGCCCGGTGCTGGAAGATTAAATGATGGGGTGCAAGCTCTTGATTGAAGTCCCAGTAAACGGCGGCCGTAACTATAACGGTCCTAAGGTAGCGAAATTCCTTGTCGGGTAAGTTCCGACCTGCACGAATGGCGTAACGATGGCCACACTGTCTCCTCCTGAGACTCAGCGAAGTTGAAATGTTTGTGATGATGCAATCTCCCCGCGGAAAGACGGAAAGACCCCATGAACCTTTACTGTAGCTTTGTATTGGACTTTGAACAGATCTGTGTAGGATAGGTGGGAGGCTTTGAAGTGAGGTCGCTAGATCTCATGGAGCCGACGTTGAAATACCACCCTGGTGTGTTTGAGGTTCTAACCTAGGTCCCTTATCGGGATCGGGGACAGTGCATGGTAGGCAGTTTGACTGGGGCGGTCTCCTCCCAAAGCGTAACGGAGGAGTTCGAAGGTACGCTAGGTACGGTCGGACATCGTGCTAATAGTGCAATGGCATAAGCGTGCTTAACTGCGAGACTGACAAGTCGAGCAGATGCGAAAGCAGGACATAGTGATCCGGTGGTTCTGTATGGAAGGGCCATCGCTCAACGGATAAAAGGTACTCTGGGGATAACAGGCTGATACCGCCCAAGAGTTCATATCGACGGCGGTGTTTGGCACCTCGATGTCGGCTCATCTCATCCTGGGGCTGTAGCCGGTCCCAAGGGTATGGCTGTTCGCCATTTAAAGAGGTACGTGAGCTGGGTTTAAAACGTCGTGAGACAGTTTGGTCCCTATCTTCCGTGGGCGCTGCAGATTTGAGGAAGCCTGCTCCTAGTACGAGAGGACCGGAGTGGACACACCTCTGGTGTATCGGTTGTCACGCCAGTGGCATTGCCGAGTAGCTAAGTGTGGAAGAGATAACCGCTGAAAGCATCTAAGCGGGAAACTCGTTTCAAGATGAGATCTGCCGGGGCCTTGAGCCCCCTAAAGAGTCGTTCAAGACCAGGACGTTGATAGGTCGGGTGTGGAAGCGCAGTAATGCGTTAAGCTAACCGATACTAATTGCTCGTGCGGCTTGACCCTATAACTTTGACTACCCGTCAAGGTTGTTATGCCAAGTGACGCAATCAAATACCAAAAGCTGATCGCCTCTATGAATTCGCCGTCCTGACCCCCGCGTCACGACAGCAACAAGTTATGCCTGATGACCATAGCAAGTTGGTCCCACTCCTTCCCATCCCGAACAGGACAGTGAAACGACTTTGCGCCGATGATAGTGCGGATTCCCGTGTGAAAGTAGGTCATCGTCAGGCTCTTACAGCCCAGAAACCCCCTTCAGCTCCCAAGCTGAAGGGGGTTTTTGCTTTGCAATAGCAACAACAACCAACGAGCCGCCGCGTCA
>NZ_BAABEX010000013.1:231335-282551 GCF_039540375.1 Acidovorax lacteus | reverse complement strand
GGGATGACTGGGGGGCGGCCTGTCTTGGCCATGGCTTTGCTCCTGCTGCGGGGATGCAGCAGGAGCAAAGTTTATTTCTTCTACACCCTCCAAAAGAAAGAAGGCAAAGAAAAGGCGACCCCACGTCTGCGTCCCTGCGCTTCGCTTCGGGCACCCTGCGGTGCTCGGGCGCGGGGCGTGCTGCGGAACTCGCTGCGCGCTTGCAGCGCTCCACTCGGACAACCGCAGCAAGCATGAGCACGATGCGGGTGTGTCCTGCGGCACACCCGCTCGCCCCGCGCCCTGTGCTCCTCGTCGCAGCCGAGGGGAGCGAGCCCAGTCGGCTGCTGCTGCGCAGTGACGCCGACTCCCTGGCGGCACTGCCGCCCACGCCAGTGGAACCGCTCGAGGCGGTGGTGGCCCACGCCGGGCCGAGCGCAGCGATGGCCCGTCCCCACCCCCTTCAGGATGCGCCGAGGAGCGCAGCGACTGGGGTGGCCTGCGTGCCGTAGGACACGCAGGCTTCGTCCTCTAGCTCGCCGCATTTGTCCGAACGCAGCGCCGCAGGCGCGAAGTGAGTTATGCGGCGCACCCCAGGCGCGAGCACCGCAGGTTGCCCCAGGCGCACGTCAGTGCGCGTGGGGACGCAGCCTGTAGGGGCGCCTTTCTTTTGCCTCCTTTTCTTTGGCGACGCAAAGAAAAGGAGGTCGGCCGCCGGGCCGAGACCCGGCCCCGGAACACAACACACCCCAGCGGCACACTACCGCCAAACACAGAATGCTATGAATTCCATAGCTGCTCGTGCTTAACAAACAAGCACGAGCAGCTCAAAACACGCCAAACCGCCGGCACCCACGCAACGATCACAGCATGCACCCGTGGGTCACCATCCCGCACCAAAAATCACCAAAACCACCCGCCCGGGCTTACCAATCAAGCACGAGCAGCTACCAAATCCATAGCAAACCAGATCAAGGCAAATCCCGGTTCGGCTCCGGCGCCGCCGCATCGCGCGGCCCCACGGTGCCCAGCCGGGCCTTGAGCGACTGCGGTTGCCCCGTGAGGATGGCCGCGTAGTTGGTGGTGTTGGCCAGCACCTTCTTCACGTAGTCGCGCGTTTCAGAAAACGGCACGTTCTCGGCCCAGATCGCGCCTTCGAGCACCGGGCCGTTGCGCCAGTTGCGCGGGCGGCCCGGGCCAGCGTTGTAAGCCGCAGCGGCCAGCGGCATCGAGCCCGCAAAGTCGTCCAGCGCGAGCTTGAGGTAGGCCGTGCCGATGGCGATGTTGGTATCGCGGTCGTTGATCTGGTCGGGCGTGAAGTTGGTCAGGCCGATCTTCTTGGCCGTCCAGCGCGCGGTGGCGGGCATCACCTGCATGAGGCCCGAGGCGCCGACGTGCGAGCGCGCATCCATGATGAAGCGGCTCTCCTGGCGGATCAGGCCGTACACGTAGGCCGGGTCGAGCCCGATGGCCTGCGAGCGCTCGACCACCGCGGCGCGGAAGGGCATGGGAAAGCGCTGGGTCACGTCGATCACGCCGCGCGTGCGCTCGCTGGTGTTGATGCAGCGGTCCCACACCTCGCGCTGGCAGGCGAAGTCGGCCGCGGCCAGCAGTTCACGGTCGGCCATGCCGCCGGGCGTGTGCAGGTTGGTGCTGTAGTTCCATTCGCGCACGCCCTCGGCGCGCAGGCCCATGAGGATGGCGTACAGCCCGCGGTTGAGCCCCGGGTTGGCGCGCGCGGCGGCCTTTTCTTCGGCCGTGAGCGGCGCGGGCGCGGGCGGCGTGCTGATGCGCTGGCCCAGCTCTTCGAGCGCGAGCTGTTCGTAAAAACCGCGCGTGCCCGCAATCGATTCAAACGCCTGCTGCGCCTGGGCGCGGTCGGCTTCGGTGGGCCGGCCGGCCAGCAGCGCGCGGGCGCGCCAGTACACCCAGGTGGGGTCGTTGCGGGCTTCGTCGCTCATGGCCTCGACCGCGCGGCGCACCACGCGCCACTGCCCCGCGCGCAGCGCGGCGCGCACCTGCCAGGCCAGCAGGTCGTCGCTGAGGTCGGCCTCGCGCGTCACGTTGCCGTAGTAGCTGAGCGCATCGGGCGACAGGCGCTGCGCGGCCTGCTTGCCGATCACGCCCCAGACCCAGTTGCGCTCCTCCACCGACAGGTGCACGCCCCATTTGCCGTCGAGCTGCGCGGCCGCGGCGTCGGCGTCGGTGGCGGCCATGCGGATGAGCGCCAGCACCACCAGCTCCTGCCGCGCCTTGCCGCGCGCGCTTGAATGTGCGGCCAGGTGTTTGGCCGGGCTGTCGAGCACTTCGCGCAGCCTGCCCAGGGCGTCGGGCGCGACGATTTCCACCGCGTTGCGCACCACGCGCGGGCGGTTGGCCTCGGCCCCCATGCGCGCCTTGCGCCAGATGTCGAGCGCCGTGAGCTTGCGGCTGGCGAACAGCTCAGACGCAGCGTGTGTGCAGCCGTCGTCGGCCTCGCGCTGGGCGTACCACTGGCGGCGCACGTCGTCGGCCAGCGCACTGCTGCCCGTGCCCTTGATGTCCTCGATCAGCGCGGCGTAGCAACGCACCTCGCGGTCGTCGCCCATGCGGTAGGCGGGGTGCGCCTCGGCAAAGCGCGCCCAGTCGCGCCGCTGGCCCAGCAGCAGCAGCCAGTCGTTGCGCAGCCGGTCTTCGTAGTAGCTGCCCGCGTAGCGCTGCAAAAAGGCCTGCACCTCGGCCGGCGAGGCCTCGGCCAGGCGGGCGCGCAGCTCCCAGTAGGCGGCCAGGGGCTCCAGCGCGTGGCCGCGCGCCTGGGGCAGCAGTTGCTCCAGCCGTTTGCGGTCGCCCTTGCGGAAGGCCTGCTGCATCTCGAGCAGCACGTCATCGCCACGGGGCTGGGCCTGAACGGCCGGGGCCGCCAGGGCGATCATCAGGCTGCCGAGCAGCGGTGTCAGAATCTTGTGCCATTGCATGGGGGAATTATCAGATGGACAAAGCAGCCCTTCGGCGAGCCCTGATTGACCAACGCCTGAACCTGCCCGACCGCCTGCAGCGCGCAGCGGCCCTGCAGCAGGTGATGCGGATCTGGCTCGTGGACCGCGAGGACACCGTGATTGGCGCGTACTGGCCCATCAAGGGCGAATTCGACCCCCTGCCCGCGCTGCACCGCTGGAAGGAAGACGGCGAACTCATCGACCAGCCCCTGCGCCGCCGCATCGGGCTGCCCGTGGTGAACAAGGCGCACAAGACCCTGACCTTCCACGCCTGGTATCCGGGCTGCCCCATGGAAGAAGACGCCTACGGCATTCCCAAGCCCAAGGACACCGAGGTCATCGTGCCCACGCTGCTGTTTGTGCCCTGCGTGGGCTACGGCCCCGGCGGCTACCGCCTGGGCTACGGCGGCGGCTTTTACGACCGTACGCTGGCCACCCTGCAGCCCCGGCCCTTCACCGTGGGCCTGGGCTTCACGAACGGCTTTATCGAGGACTTCGAGCCCGAGTCCTTCGACGAACCGCTGGACGCCATCCTCAACGACAACGGCGTGGTCTGGCCGGTGTGAGGCCGCCGGGCGCAGCGCGCGCCTGGCGCCATTGATGCGCAACACGCATCATTCGCCACCACCGATGGCAACGATCGCGCGCAGCCGCCGCGCTATCGTGGCACCTGCGCTGGCCGCCACCAGGCGCGCCGCCCGCATCGCCTGTTCACCGCACAAGGAAGCGTTCCATGCTCAAGCTCTACATCGGTAACAAGAATTACTCGTCCTGGTCCATGCGCCCCTGGGTGCTCTTGCGCCAGGCGGGCATCGCGTTTGAAGAAGTCATGGTCCGCTTTGACAGCTTCGACGCCCAATCAGACTTCAAGCGCACGCTGGGCCCGGTCAGCCCCACCGGCAAGGTGCCAGTGCTGGTGGACGGCGACCTGGTCGTCTGGGACACGCTGGCCATTGCCGAATACGTGGCCGAGCAACACCCTGAACACCGCCTGTGGCCCGCAGACCGCGCCGCCCGCGCCCGTGCGCGCAGCGTGTGCGCCGAAATGCACAGCGGCTTCACGGCCCTGCGCAGCCACTGCCCCATGAACATCGAGGCCCACCTGCCCGACACGGGCGCGCTGATCTGGCGCGACAAGCCCGCCGTGCGCGCCGACGTGGCACGCCTGGTGGCCATGTGGAGCGAACTGCTGCAGGCCCACGGCGGCCCGCTGCTGTTTGGCGACTTCAGCGTGGCCGACGCCTACTACGCGCCGGTGTGCATGCGCCTGGCCACCTATGGCCTGCCGGTGCCCCCGCACATTGCCGAGTACGTGCAGCGCGTGCAGCAACTGCCCAGCGTCAAGGCCTGGATCGACGGCGCGCTGGCCGAGCAGGACTTCCTCGACTTCGAGGAGCCCTACCGCCTGCACCGCGGCTGAGACGACCATGGCTGTCACCGTCACGCTGCGCTACGTGCTCAACCCGCGCAAGCTCGTCGAATTCGAGCACTACGCCCGCCTGTGGATCCCGCTCGTCGAAAAATTCGGCGGCCGGCACCACGGCTACTTTCTTCCCAGCGAAGGCGCCAACAATATCGCGCTGGCGCTGTTCAGCTTTGACAGCCTGGCCGCCTACGAGGTGTACCGCCAGCGGTCGCTGCAAGACCCCGACTGCCTGGCGGCCTTCCGATACGCCGACGAGACCGACTGCATCGTGAGCTACGAGCGCAGCTTCTTCCGCCCGGTGTTCGGCTGAGGCGCGCGCCGACTCAACCCTGGCGGAACTGCTTGCGCAGCGCGGCCTTGTGCCGCGCGATGTGCGCCAGCTGCGCTTTAGAGACCGAACCGCCCAGGTCTTCGTCCTCTACATTGAGCACACGGTTCGCGTACTCCATCGCACGCCGCACCACCTCGGCCTCGCTCACGCCCTGTTGTGCGGCCAGGTCCATGGCCACGCGGCGCATGGCCCGCTGCGACAGCACCCACATCGCGCCGAACGCATCCCAGGCCTTGGCCGCGTCGCGGAAGCGGTCGCGCTCGTCGAGGATCTCGGACAGCGGGCGGTTGAGCACTTCCTGCAGCGCATCGAGCTGTTCCTTGAGCGCCTCGACCCGCGCCTCCAGTGCCGCCACCTCGGGGCCGGGCGCCTGCTCGGCCTGCAGCGCCGCCACCGCCGCGGCCACCGGGTCGGCCGCGGGGGGCGCGGGCACGGCGATGCTGCCGTCGGCCTGCGGCTGCACGATGAGCAGCGAGGCCGCGAGTGGGGACGACGGGGCAGGAGCGGGCGGACGGTTCATGGCGGTTCCAGCAGCAGGACAGCGGCCACCAGGGCCGTGTGGGGGCGCACTATAAGCCCGGCACGCCCAACCAGCCAGCGCCCTCCCCTACACTGCCCGCATGCAGATCTACATGGTGGGGGGTGCCGTGCGCGACCAGTTGCTCGGCCGCCCCGTGAACGACCACGACTGGGTGGTGGTGGGCGCCACGCCCGAGCAGATGGAGGCCGCCGGGTACCTGCCCGTGGGGCGGGATTTCCCGGTCTTTTTGCACCCCGACACGCGCGAGGAGTACGCCCTGGCCCGTACCGAGCGCAAAAGCGGCCGCGGCTACCGCGGCTTTGTGGTGCAAAGCAGCCCCGACGTGACGCTGGAGCAAGACTTGGCCCGCCGCGATCTCACTATCAATTCGATAGCTGCTCCTTCAGCCTGGACAAGCACAACCGAGCTTTTTGATCCCTATGGCGGGGTGCGAGATCTGCAGGCCCGCATGCTGCGCCACGTGACCGACGCCTTCCGCGAAGACCCGGTGCGCATCCTGCGCGTGGCCCGCTTTGCCGCGCGCTTCACCGACTTTGCCGTAGCCCCCGAGACCCTGGCGCTGATGCGCGAGATGGTGGCGCACGGCGAAGCCGACCACCTGGTGCCAGAGCGCGTGTGGCAAGAGCTTGCCCGCGGGCTGATGGAGGCGCAGCCCTCGCGCATGTTCGAGGTGCTGCGCGCCTGCGGCGCCCTGCGTGTGCTACTGCCCGAGGTGGACCGGCTCTGGGGCGTGCCCCAGCGCGCCGAGTACCACCCCGAGGTGGACACCGGCGTACACCTGATGATGGTGCTGGACATGGCGGCGCAGCTAGAGGCGCCGCTGGCGGTGCGTTTTGCCTGCCTCACGCACGACCTGGGCAAGGGCACCACCCCGGCCGACGTGCTGCCGCGCCACATTGGCCACGAGCAGCGCAGCGCGCGCCTGCTGCAGGGCGTGTGCGAACGCCTGCGCATACCGGTGGACTGCCGCGAACTGGCCGACGTGGTGGCGCGCGAGCACGGCAACATCCACCGCAGCGCCGAGCTGTCGGCCGCCGCGCTGGTGCGGCTGCTCGAGCGCTGCGACGCGCTGCGCAAACCCGCACGCTTTGCCGACGTGCTGCTCGCCTGCGAATGCGACGCCCGCGGCCGCCTGGGCTTTGAAGACCGCCCCTACCCGCAGCGCCCCCGGCTGTGGGCTGCGCTGCAGGCTGCGCTGGCCGTGGCCACGGCCCCGATTGCGGCCGAAGCCGCCGCGCAGGGCCTGCGTGGGCCGCAGGTGGGCGAGCGCGTCCACGCCGCACGTGTGGCTGCGATTGCGCAGGCCCTGCCCACGCTGCCACCGGCCTGAACCGACTGAAGCGCTGCGGCCCGCCGCGCGCCACCCGCGCAGCCGCCGCGCCTTACCAGCGCAGCAGCCGCGGCCCCAGCCAGCCACCCAGCACCGTGGGCACGGCCATGCCCATGAGGTACCACACGAGCAGGAACGGCGCCTGCAGCTCCGGGCAGTGCAGCGCATAGGCCAGCGCCCCCAGCGCCCCGGCCAGCAGACCCGCCGCCGCCCCGGCTGCCGCCAGGCGCGTGGGCGCCGCGCCGCGCAAAGCCCACAGCGCCGCGCCCAGCGCCGGCAGCGACAACAGGGCGATGTTGAACGGACAGGTGCGCCAGGTGCTGCCCAGCACCAGCGCCATGCGCTCGCCCGGAAGGGCCTGCCACAGCGTGGCAAGCGCCGCCAAGGCCATCAGGCCCACCGGCAGCACCAGCGCCCACGGCACCGAGCCCACGCGCGCACCCGGGCGACCGAGCCGCCACAGCAGCGCCACGCCCACCGCGGCCACCGCGGCCGCATAGGCCAGCTTGCCCCAGAACATGGGCTCGGCGGCCATGCGGGCCAGCTCGGGCCGCAGGCCGAACACGGCGGCCATCAGCGCGGCCGCGCCCGCAAGCCCAAGCGCCACGCCCGCCCCCAGGCGGCGCGGCACGGCGCTCCGCGGCACGGGCGGTGCGTCGTGGGCCAGCAGGTCGATCAGGTCATCGGTTTTCATCGCATCCCCTGGATCCGGGCGCTCAAGGCCTTGAGCCCCCGGTGTATGCCCACCTTCACGGCGGACTCGGTCATGCCCGTTCGCTGGGCGGTTTCGGCCACCGACAGCCCTTCGAGCTTCACGTGCACGATGGGCAGCCGCTGGCGCTCGGGCAGCGTTTGCAGCAGTTGCGCCAGATCCCGCTGGGCCTCGCGCGCCTCGGTGTCGGTGGCGGCAAACAGCTCCTGCACGTCGTCCAGCGGCACATGCAGCGCCTGCTTGCCCGCATGGGCCCGCCACCAATCCACCAGCTTGTAGCGGGCGATCGCATGGGCCCAGGCGGTCACGGGCAGGGCCGGGTCGTAGGTGTGCCGCTGGTGGTGCACGGCCAGCAACACCTCCTGCACCAGGTCTTCCGCCACATCGGGCCATTGCGCCAGCCGCCGCCGCACAAAGGCGCGCAAGTGGGCGCTCAGCAGCTTCAGAAACTGCTGGTACGCCGCCGCTTCGCCGGCCAGCCCGCGCTGCATCAGGTCCTTGAGCCGCTCTTCGGTCTCCATGCACTCTCCACGCCAGCTAGTTCGGCACAGGGGGCGTACGGGTTACAGCCACCACCCAAAAAAATTTTCTGCGCACACCGTAACCGGCGGCGTTCCCGCAGCGAATTACACCCCAGACGCGGCGCATGGGGTGCCGCTGTCATCCCCCTGGCGCCAGTTGTGCGCCGCCTTACAGGAGTTTCACCATGACCACCACCACTGCTTCGCTCGGCGCCCTGGCCCTGGCAGCCCTGGCTTCGGCCGCCGTCTTCACCCCCAGCGCACATGCCCAGGACGCGGCCAAGCCTGCGATGGAGAAGTGCTACGGCGTCTCGCTGGCCGGCAAGAACGACTGCGCCGCCGGCCCGGGCACCACCTGCGCGGGCACCTCGAAGGTGGACTACCAGGGCAACGCCTGGAAGTACGTGCCCGCCGGCACCTGCGCGAGCATCAAGACGCCCAAGGGCACAGGCTCGCTCTCGCCCATCAAGGCCTGAGCCCATGCACGCCCACCCCCCGCACGGGCCTGCAGCCCCGCACCGCCTGGCCCAGGCCACGGCGGGGTTGTCGCTCAAGCCCCAGCACTATGCCGAGGCCCTGGCCTGCAACGCCCCGGGCCTGTGGTGGGAAGTGCACCCCGAAAACTATCTGGCCGATGGCGGACCGCGCCTCGCATGGCTCGAAGCCATCCGGACGCGCCATCCGGTGTCGCTGCACGGGGTGTCGCTGTCCCTCGGCGCCGATGCGCCGGTGGACGCCGCGCACCTCGCGCGCCTGGCGGCGCTGGTCCGCCGCATCGAACCGATGTGCGTGTCGGAGCATCTGGCCTGGTCGGCATGGCGGGGCGTGTACCACCCCGACCTGCTGCCGCTGCCCCGCACGCATGCAGCGCTGCAGCGCGTGGCCGACAACATCGACCGCACGCAGACCGCGCTGGGCCGCACCATCGCCATTGAGAACCCGGCCCACTACCTGCCGCTTGAAGGGCACGACTGGAGCGAGCCCGACTTCCTGGCCGAACTGGTGCGCCGCACGGGTTGCACCTTGCTGCTGGATTTGAACAACGTGGCCGTGGCCAGCCACAACCTGGGCACCAGCGCGCAGGCCTATCTGGAGGCGTATCCGCTGCAGGCCGTGAGCGAGCTCCACCTGGCTGGCCACCATGCCGACCCGGCGCTGGGCGAGGCGCTGTGGATCGACAGCCACGATGCGCCGGTGAGCGCCGCCGTATGGGCGCTGCTGGCCGAGGTGCTGGCCCGTACGGGCCCGGTGCCCGTGCTGATCGAACGCGACGAGAACATACCGCCGCTGCTCGACCTGCTACAGGAACGCGAACCTGCCCACCGCCTGCTGCAAAGCGCACGTACCGAGGAGACCGCCGCATGCACCTGAGCGCCTTTCAAGACGCCTGGGCGGCCGCCCTGCGGCCCGAACCGCCGCTACCCGCCGCCACGCCCGAGGCCGCACTGGTGGAGTACCTGCGGCAACACCCGGGCTTTGCCGTGTACCGCAACACCGTGCTCAAGGGCTGCAGCGATGCGCTGGTGGCCCAGTACCCGACCGTGGCGCAGATGGTGGGCGACGACTGGCTGCGCGCCGCTGCGCTGGTGTTCGTGCAGACGCATCCGCCCCGCGACGGTCGGCTCATGGCGTACGGCGCGGGCTTTGCCGACTTTCTGGACGGCTTTGCGCCCGCCCAAGACCTGCCCTACCTGAGCGCTGTGGCACGGTGGGACCGGTGCTGGACCGAATCGCACCTGGCAGCCGATGCCACACCCGTGCCGGCCGACTGGCTGGCCCGGCAACCGGCCGGACAGTGGGCGGGGTTGCACCTGCGGCCCCATCCGGCGGCGCGCTGGGGGGCCTGCGCCGACCTCCCGGCCTTTGCGCTGTGGCGCTGCCACCGGGAGGGCCATGCATGGAGCGACCAGCACCCATGGCACGGCGACGCCGGGCTGTTGACGCGCCCCGCAGATGCCGTGGTCTGGCAGGCCTTACCGCTGGCCGGTTGTGCGCTGCTCGACCGCTGCGCCGCTGGCGACCCGCTGGAGTCAGCGGTCACCGCCGCGCTGCAGGCCGACCCTGCGGTGGACTTTTTGGCGCTTTGGCACAGCCTGGTCGGCGCCGGAGCCCTGTGCGAACCCTGAACCCCGAGACTGGAGTGCTTTCATGCCTGTGAGCCTGTCATCCCCATTGTTGGCCTGGGCCGCGCGGCTGACCCCGCACGCGCTGCTGGCGCTGGTCCACCGCATCGCCGTGGCTGCCATCTTCTGGCAATCGGGCCGCACCAAGGTCGAGGGTGCGTTCCACATCACCGACGGCACCTACCAGCTGTTCCGCGAGGAATACCGGGTGCCGCTGCTGTCGCCTGAACTGGCCGCACAGATGGCCACGGTGGCCGAGCATGTGTTCCCGGTGCTGCTGGTGCTGGGGCTGGCCACGCGGCTGTCGGCGCTGGCGCTGCTGGGCATGACGGCCGTGATCCAGCTGTTTGTGTACCCGGACGCCTGGCCCACCCACTTGGCGTGGGCGGGGCTGCTGCTGTACCTGGTGGGGCGCGGCGCGGGCCCGGTGTCACTGGACCATGCCTGGGCGCGTGCCACGCACCCGCACTGAAGCACCGCGCCGCGCGCCGCCTTAGAAGCGGTAACTCACGGCCACCACGCCGCCCAGCGAACCGGCCTCCCGCACGATGGGGCTGCGCGCGGCATCGCCCTGCAGACGGCTGTACGACAGCGCGGCCGTGACCGCCGCCTTGGGGTGGAAGCTGTAGGTGGCCGACACCGAGGCGCGCACATCGCGCACGCCGCTGCCCATGCTGGTGCGGGCCAGCCCGCTGCGCGCGGCCTGCGCCGCATCCACGCCAAAGTACGACTGCTGGTAAGCGGCGTTGGCCCAGGTGGCGGCCACGCCGGCCCCGAGGCGCCAGGCGGGCGCAGGCTGCCAGGCCATGCCGGCGCCCACATCGAACAGCAGGCCGTCGCGTCCGTTGCCGCTGCCGTAGCGCAGCGAGGTTGTCACAAAGGTGTTGCGGCTGGGCAGCAGGTTGAAGAACGCACCGAGTTCGGGGCGCGCTTCCACGTCGCCCAACCCGCGCAACACGCGGGAGCGGTCTTCGTCGCGGCCGAAATCGGCAGTCAGGCGCAGGCCGTACTGCAGCGCCGGATCGCGCGAGAAGTTGTAGCCAATGCCGTTGGTGGTGCCCGCAAACCAGCCGTTGGCCCAGCGGTAGTCGATAGCGGGCAGCAGGCGCGTGCGACGCTCGTCCGAGCCCGCGTATTCGCGGCCCGCCACCACGGCCAGGCCGATGGTGCCGCCGTTCTGGTCGGGCGCTGCGCCGTACAGGCGCACTGCGTCAAACGCCTGCGCGCTGGCCCATCCGGGCACCAGGACGGCACAGGCCGCAACAGCGGCCGTTGCGGCCGTGCGGGCCAGGGGCGCGTGGATCCGGATCGTCTGGTGGAAAGAGCGCATGAGGCCTCCTGAATGCCTGGGGTTAAAAAGTGACCAAATAGTATTGTCTGCATACGATTCAGTCAAAACCCACAGAGACCCACGGCCCATTGGCCCAACCACGACCAGGCTTACAGCACTGAGCGCACCCAGCGCACGATGTCGGCCGCCCCGAGCGCGCCCGATATGCGCGCGACCTCCTGCCCCTGGCGGAACGCGATCATGGTCGGGATGCTGCGAATGCCCAGCCCCGCTCCAACCGCCGGGTACGCCTCGGTGTCCAGCTTGGCCAGCCGCACCATGGGCTCCAGCTGTGCAGCAGCCTGCGCGAAGGCTGGCGCCATCTGCCGACACGGGCCGCACCAGGGGGCCCAGAAATCCACCACCACCGGCACATGGCTGCGCCGGACATGGCGCTCCAGGCTCTGGGCATCCAGCGCCACGGGCGCTCCGGTGAACAAGGGCTTGTGGCACTGCCCGCAGTCGGGCGCACTGCGCAGGTGTTCGGAAGCCACGCGGTTGGTGGTGTGGCAGTGGGGGCAGACGATGTGCAGCGCTTCGGACATGGCAGGTTCCACAGTTCAACAAGGGGCGCACCGCCGCAAAGCCGAGCGGTGCGGGCCCAAGGAGGATGCGGCCGGGAAACGGGGTTTCAAGACGCTGTGGCAGGGCGCCCCCGGCAGCGCGGGTGCGGCATTGCACGGTGCAACGCCCCTCTAAAGCGGGCACCACCGCAACCAGCGCGGGCTTGCGCGCACGCAGCCGGCAGATCCCGCAGGCCCGCACACGCAAGCATTCAAAGCCCGCGCACGACCAGGCTGAGCACAAAGCTCAGCAGCAGGGTGGAGGTCAGGGGAATGTCCCATTCGCGGCCGCGCCAGCGAAAGCGGAAATCACCGGGCAGACGCCCCAAGCCCAGGCGCAGCAGCCAGGGCTTGATCCAGCTGATGAACAGCAGCGCCAGAAAGACGACGATGAGCCAGCGCAGCATGGGCCGTGGCCTTAGAGCCGGTGCGTGCGGTCGCCCTGCACGAAGCCGCAGGCCGGCCAGGCGGGCACACCGCGCACGAGACCGATCACCTTGAACAACTCGCCCATCTCGTGCTCCATCACCAGCTTGGCAGCCTGGCTGCGCTGGGCGGGCTCCAGCGTGTCCAGCACCGCAGCCAGCCCGCAGTTGATGAGGAAGTGTGCCTGCGTGGTGTAGCCCAGCAGCTCCCAGCCGCTGTCCTGCGCGGCCACGCCGATGCCGGTGAAATTCACATGCGCGGTGATGTCCTTGAGCCCCACATCGGTCAGTGGGTTGTCGTCGGCGCGGTGCGCGCGGTGGCACACCAGCGTACCCATGTGGCGCTCGGGGTGGTAGTACTCCCGCTCGCCAAAGCCGTAGTCGATGAAGAACGCCGCACCGCGCTCCAGGCGCGCACCCAGGGTGTGCACAAAGGCCTCGGCCTGCGGGTGGATCTCGGTCAGGTAGTCGTGCGTGCCGTCGATGTCCATCGGCGGGCGCAGGTCGGTCGGTCGGTCGCTCCAGGCCCAGCCGTCTGCGTGCGCCGCCACACCGCGCTCGTGCCAGACCTGGCCGTGCCGGGCGAGCAGTTGCACCGGCATGGCATCGAGCACCTCGTTGCCCACCACGACACCCGCCATGCGCTCGGGCAGCTGGTCCACCCAGCGCACGCGATCGCCCCAGGCCGCCAGGCGCTCCTGCTGGCGTGCCCGCAGGCTGCCCGACAGATCGACGATGGTGTAGCGCTGTACACGCTCGCCCAGGGCACCGAGCAGCTGTGCCGCCAGCGCGCCCGAGCCGGCGCCAAACTCCCAGACTTCGTCGGTGGCGGTGGCGTCCAGCGCTTCGCGCACCTGCACGGCCAGCAGGCGACCAAACGCAGGCGACAGCTCGGGCGCGGTCACGAAATCGCTGCCGCTGGCGGCCAGCAGGCCGAACTTGGTCAGACCGTTCGCGTAGTACCCCAGTCCGGGGGTGTAGAGCGCCAGCGCCATGAAGCGGTCAAAGCCGACCCAGCCTCCGGCCTGGGCCAAAACCTTGGCCATGTGCGCCTGCAGGGCGCTCGTTAAACTGTCGTGTTCCGTGGTTGTCACGCCCTGATTGTCCTCCATGACCGAATCCCGCCGCCCCCGCACCGTGCTGGTCACCGGCGCTGCGCGCCGCCTGGGCCGCAGCATTGCGCTGGCCCTGGCCGACAGCGGCTGGCAGGTGGCGGTGCACTACCGCAGCTCGGCCGCCGATGCGGCCGAGACGGTGCAGGACTGCGCCGCGCGCTCGGGCCGCTGCGAAGGCTTTGCCGCTGATTTCGACCGCGAGGACGAGGTGCGCAGCCTGGTGCCGCGCGTGGTACAGGCCTTTGGACACCTGGACGCGGTGGTCAACAGCGCCTCCCTGTTCGAGCACGACACCCACCAAAGTTTTGGCTACGAACTGCTGCAACGCCACTTGCGCAGCAACACGGGCGCGCCGCTGCTGCTGGCCGATGCGCTGCACCGCCATGTGCAGCATCGCGCGCTGACCGAGCCGGGCGTGCAGGGTGCGGTGGTCAACCTGCTGGACCAGAAGCTCTGGAACCAGAACCCCGATTTTGTGAGCTACACGCTGTCCAAGGCCGCGCTGGAAGCTGCGGGCACCATGATGGCCCTGGCGCTGGCGCCCCGGGTGCGCGTGGTCGGCGTGGCGCCGGGCCTCACGCTCACGAGCCACATGCTCAGCGACGAGAAGTTCCAGGCGCTGCACGCGCTGAGTCCGCTGGGTCGCTCGTCCACCCCCGAGGACGTGGCCGCCACGGTGCGCTTTGCGCTGGAGAACCGCTCGATCACCGGCACGACGCTGCTGGTGGACGGTGGCCAGCACCTGATGAAATTCGAGCGCGACTTCTCGCTGATGTAAGCCCGGCTCGCGCTCCAGGACTTTTGCCCATGTACAACGCCGCCGGCACCCAGATCCTCACCCTCACCGGGCTGCGCTTTGCAGCCAACCTGGGCATTCTTGCGCACGAAAAAACCGCGCCACAGCCCATCCAGGTCGATGCCGAACTGAACCTCGGCACCCAGCCCCTGTCGCCGCGCGACGACGACATCGGCCACGTGCTCGACTACCGGCGTGTGCGGCAGATCATCATCGACGAGTGCACGGCCGAGCATGTGAACCTGCTGGAAAGCCTGATCGGCAAGCTCGCACACCGGCTGATGCAACTGCCCGGCGTGCTGGGGGTGCGCGTGAAGATTGCCAAACTGGAGATCTTTGACGACTGTGAAGTCGCGATCCGGGTGGAAACCGGTCAGTGGTGAGCGCGCGATCGCCCGCGCGCGCAATGCACCCTCCGTGGCAGGCTGCAGCACCCCGGTGAGACAATACGGCCCCATGAACGCCACCTGGATTGAACCTCAGGCCCCAGCCGCCGATGCACAGAAAGAGCTGAAGATCGAACGCGAAGCGCACAAGCTGGAAAAACGCCTGTGCCGCGAAGTCGGCCGCGCGATCGTGGACTATCACATGATCGAAGAAGGCGACAAGGTGATGGTGTGCATGTCGGGCGGCAAAGACAGCTACACCCTGCTCGACATCCTGATCAAGCTGCAGCGCCGCGCGCCCGTGCGCTTTGAACTGGTGGCTGTGAACCTCGACCAGAAGCAGCCCGGCTTTCCCGAGCATGTGCTGCCCGAGTACCTCAAGACCACCGGGGTGCCGTTCCACATCGAGAACCAGGACACCTACAGCATCGTCAAGCGCGTGGTGCCGGAAGGCAAGACCACCTGCGGCCTGTGCAGCCGCCTGCGCCGCGGCATTCTGTACCGCGTGGCCGACGAGCTGGGCGCCACCAAGATCGCGCTGGGCCACCACCGCGACGACATCGTGCAGACGCTGCTGCTCAACATGTTCTTCGGGGGCCGCCTCAAGGCCATGCCGCCCAAGCTGGTGAGCGACGACGGCCGCCATGTGGTGATCCGCCCGCTGGCCTACGTGCCCGAAAAGGACACCACACGCTGGGCGCAATACCGCGAGTTTCCGATCATTCCTTGCAACCTCTGCGGCAGCCAGGAGAACCTGCAGCGCAAGCAGGTCGGCGAAATGCTGCGCGAATGGGAACGCAAGTACCCGGGCCGGGTCGAAAACATGTTCCATTCGCTGCAGAACGTGGTGACCACCCACCTGCTGGACGGCAAACTGCACGACTTCCAGAACGCGCGGGCCACAGGCGTCGCCAGCGAAGACGGCGACCGCGCGTTCGACCCGGAGGAGTTCACAGCGCCGTCGGCCTTGCCTTCGCTGCAGGTGGTGTCCATCGGCTGATGCGCGCCGGGCGGTGCGGCAGCGGTTGGCACGCCGATTGCACAGGAGCCCACCATGACCATGTCCCGCACTTTTCTGCGCCCCGCCGCGCGCGCAGCCCGCAGCCCGCGCGCGGTGCTGTGGGCGCTGCTGCTGACCACCGCAGTTCTTGCGGGCTGCAGCACCACGCGCACGGTCGAGGGGGACGTCCAGACCCATACCCGCCTGGCGGCGGCCACCCTGCCGCTGGGCTACCGCATCGAACGACTGCCCTCGCAGCAGGGCACTGATTTCGAGCCCATCGCCCGGCTGGCCGCGCAGGCCCTGGAGCGCGCCGGCCTGCGGCCCGAGGGGGCGCAGGCACCGCTGGTGGTGCAGATCGGCGTGCAGGCCTCCAGTGTGCAGCGGGTAGACCCCTGGGGGCCGTCACCCTGGGGATGGGGTGGCTGGGCTGGCACCGGGGGTTGGGGCGTGCGGGGCATCTGGCGCATGGGCGAACCCACCCCCTTGTATCGCCGCGCGGTGAGCCTGCTGATCCGCGACGCTCGCACCCAGGAGGTCGTGTACGAAACCTCGGCCGTGCATGAAGACGTATGGACGGTCGACCCGGCCCTCTACGGCGTGCTGTTCGACGCCGCGCTCGCCGGGTTTCCGAACCCACCCGCAGGCCGCCGCCAGGTGCGTCTGCCCTACCCGCCGCCCGCTGCGGCCGCTGCCAGCCCCGCGGCAGTGCAACCGGCGGTGGTGCTGCCCGCAGCGACGCGCTGACCTCTCGACTTCGGCATGCAGATCACCCGCATCATCGCCGTGCGCCACGGCGAGACCGCCTGGAATGTGGATACCCGCATCCAGGGCCACCTTGATATTCCGCTCAATGAACGCGGCCACTGGCAGGCCCGTCAGCTGGCGAACAGCCTGGCCGGGGAACCCGTCAGCGCCGTGTATGCGAGCGACCTGCAGCGCGCGCTGGCCACCGCGCGCGCCGTGGCCGACGCCACGGGCGCGCCGCTGCACACCGAGCCCGGGCTGCGCGAACGCTGCTTTGGGGCGCTGGAAGGCAAAACGTTTGCCGAGATCGAGCAGGAACACCCCGAGCAGGCGCTGCGCTGGCGCCGCCGCGACCCGGACTACGCGCCAGCGGGCGGCGAGTCGCTGCTGGCGCTGCGCGCGCGTGTGACCGAGGCCGCGCATCGGCTTGCGGCGCAGCACCCGGGCGGCCTGGTGGTGCTGGTGGCGCATGGCGGACCGCTGGATGTGCTGTACCGCGCAGCCACGGGACAGGACATACAGGCGCCGCGCACCTGGCAACTGGCCAATGCGGCCATCAACCGCTTGCTCTGGACGCCCGAGGGCCTGACACTGGTCGGATGGGCCGATACCCAGCACCTGGAAGCAAGCAGCCGCGATGAAACCTCTACCTGAACCCCTGCAGGCCTGCCTGGGCCAGCGGGTGGACCTGATCGACACCCCGGCGCTGGTGGTGGACCTGGACGCGATGGACCGCAACCTGCAGCGCATGGCCGAGTTTGCGCGCAAGCACCAGATCCGCTGGCGGCCACACGCCAAGCTGCACAAAAGCGCCGAAATCGCGCTGCTGCAGCAGCAGGCCGGTGCCAGCGGCGTGTGCGTGCAAAAAGTGTCCGAAGCCGAGGCCCTGGTGGCCGGCGGCGTGCTGGACGTCTACATCAGCAACCAGGTGATTGCCCTGCCCAAGCTGCTGCGCCTGGCGCGGCTGGCCGCCCAGCTGGCCCCGCGCGGTGGGCGCATGGCCTTGGCGGTGGACCATGCCGAAGGCGTGCAACGCCTGGCCGAAGCCATGATGGTGGCCGGCCAGGGCGCGACGGTAGACGTGTTCATCGAAATCGACGTGGGCCAGGGCCGCTGCGGCCTGCCGCCCGGGCCTGCGGCGGTGGCCCTGGCCGAAGACATTGCGCGCCACCCGATGCTGCGCTTTGCCGGCCTGCAGGCCTACCACGGACGCGCCCAGCACCTGCGCAGTGCCGCCGAGCGGCGCGAGGCCATTGCGGGTGCGGTCCGCGCCGCAGCCCGCACCCGCGCCGCGCTGGAAGGCGCTGGCCACACCGTGCCCCTGATCACCGGTGCGGGCACGGGCACCATGGTGCACGAGACGGCCAGCGGCGTGTACGGCGAACTGCAGCCCGGCTCTTTCCTGTTCATGGACGCCGACTACGCCCGCAACGAACGCGAGGCTGCGCAGCCTGCCTTCGAGCATGCGCTGTTCGTCAAGACGCAGGTGATCTCGGTGCAGGGCGGTCATGCCGTGTGCGACGCGGGGCACAAGAGCCACGCCATCGACTCCGGCCTGCCGGTGGTGGCCTTCCTGCCGCCCGAGCGTGCGCTGCGCTACGCCAACGGGGGCGACGAGCATGGCGTGCTGCACCCCGAAGGCCCCGAGGCCCGGCTGCCTGCGCTGGGCCGTATGCTGTGGCTGATTCCCGGCCACTGCGACCCCACGGTGAACCTGTACGACCACCTGATCGGCGTGCGTGGCGGTCTCACGCGCGGGGTGGTGGAGCGCATCATCAGGGTTGATGCCAGAGGTGCGGTGGGCTGATCCAGCCCACAATCGGCGCCACACCCCGCAGGGGCGCGGCGCACGGCGGCCGGTCTCATGCGGCCTTCAGGAGACACGCGCATGACACCGAGCCAGATCATCGTCCTGGCCACCCCGGTTTTTTTTCTGCTGATCGCGGTGGAGTGGTGGGTCGCCCAGCGACGCCGCCAGCCGGTGTACCGCCTTGCAGATGCCGTGAGCAGCATCAGCCTGGGCATGCTCAGCCAGACCAGTGCCGTGTTCACCCGCCTGCTGCGCATCGGCCTCTACACCCTGGTGTTCGAACATGTGGCGCTGTGGCGCAACGACGCCTTCTGGACCAGCCTGCCCGGCTGGGTGCTGGCGCTGCTGTTCTACGACTTCTGCTACTACTGGCTGCACCGCATGGGGCACGAATCGGCCGTGCTGTGGGCCGCGCATGCCGTGCACCACCAGAGCCAGGACTACAACCTCTCGACCGCACTGCGCCAGACCAGCTCGGGCGCCCTGCTGGGCTGGGTGTTCTACCTGCCCATGGCGCTGGCGGGCGTGCCGCCGCTGGTGTTTGCCGTGGTGGGGCTGATCGATCTGCTGTATCAGTTCTGGGTGCACACCGAACTGGTGCCGCGCCAGACCGGCCGCTGGGCCTGGTTTGACCGCTGGTTCTGCAGCCCCTCCAACCACCGGGTGCACCATGCGGTGAACGACCCCTACCTCGACAAGAACTACGGCGGCGTCCTGATCGTCTGGGACCGGCTGTTCGGCACCTTCAAGGACGAAGACCCGCAGGAGAAGTGCGTGTACGGCACGCGGGGGCTGCTCAACAGCTGGGACCCGCTGTGGGCCAACACCCAGGTGTACGCGGGGCTGCTGCACGACAGCTGGCATGCGCGCCGCTGGACCGACAAGCTGCGCGTATGGCTCAAGCCGCCGGGCTGGCGGCCGGCCGACGTCGCCGAGCGCTTTCCCAAACCCGCGTTCTCGCTGGCCGCCGTGCAGCGCTTTGATCCGCCCATGACGCCCGGCATTCGCCGCTTTGCGGCCGTGCAGTTCGTGCTGCTGCTGGCCGGAGTGGCGGCCTTCCTGTGGCAGGCCGACAGCGCCGGGCTGGGCGTCAATCTGGTGGGCTTTGCCGTGCTGCTGGTGTGGCAATGGGCGCTGGGCGCGCTCATGCAAGGGCGCATCCACTGGCTGGAGATGCTCACCCTGCAGTGCGGCGCGCTGGCCATGGCTACCAGCGCCTGGGGCTGGGTGGAGGCCCACCGCGTCTTCAAGCCGTTGACGATGGTGATTGCTATGATTTTTGTAGCGGCTTGTGCTTGGTATTCAAGCACGAGCAGCCATTTTGACTCCAAGCCTTCCGCAGCGCACACGGCACGGGGCGGCGTGGTCTGGCTGCTCGCAGCGCTGGCCGCGTCACTCGCGGGCGATGCGTTCCTGATGTTCGAGGGCTTCTTCGTGCCGGGCCTGGCGAGCTTTCTGCTCGCGCACTTGGCGTACATCGTGCTCCTGCGGCGCGACACGCCCTGGTTCGCATCGCGCGCTGCGCTGGCGGTGCCGCTGGCCGTGGGGGCTGTGATGTACGCCGTGCTCTGGACGGGCGGCCTGCCCGCAGGCCTGCGCGCACCCGTGGCGGTGTATGTGCTTGTGATCGCCCTGATGGCCGCACAGGCCCTCGGCCGCGCGCTGCACCTGCGCACCCGGGCCGCCTGGCTGGTGGCGGCCGGGGCGGTGTGCTTCATGGTCAGCGACGCAGTGCTCGCCATCAACCGCTTCGTGCAGCCGCTGCCGCTGTCGGCGCTGTGGGTGCTAGGCACCTACTACGCCGCACAGGCGCTCATCGTCGGCGGCTGGGTGCGGCAGGCACTGCCGCCCCTCACGCCGGTGGCGCCGCGCGGGTAACGGGCTCGTCGCGCGCGATTCGCCCGTCCACCAGTTCCACCAGACGGTCGCACTGCGCGCCCAGTCGCGGGTCGTGCGTGACCAGCACGAAGCTGGTGCCCCGCTCGGCATGGATGCGGCGCAGCAGGCCGAACACCTCGGCCGAAGACGCGGTGTCGAGGTTGCCCGTGGGCTCGTCGGCCAGCACCAGCGGCGGGTTCATCACCAGCGCCCGCGCAATGGCCACGCGCTGCTGCATGCCGCCAGAGAGTTCGCCCGGTCGCTTGTCCATGGCCTGGGCCAGCCCCACGGCGGCCAGCAGTTCGCGCGCATGGTCGCGCTGCGCGCGGCGCACGACTCCCTCGGCCATCAGCGCGGGCAGCGTCACGTTCTCCAGCGCCGAGAAGGCCGGGAGCAGATGGTGGAACTGGAACACGAAGCCCAACATGCGCCGCCTGCGCAAGGTCAGCTCCGTGTCGGACAAGTCCTGCACGGCCTCCTCGCCCAGCCGGTAGTGGCCAGTGGTCATGCGCTCGAGCAAGCCCAGAATGTTGAGCAAGGTGCTCTTGCCCGACCCCGAGGGCCCCATGAGCGCCACGAACTCGCCCTGACGCACCTGCAGATCGATGCCGTGCAGCACCTCGGCCTCGGTTGGCCGGCCGATGTTGTAGCGCTTGCGCACGTCGCGCAGCTCGATCAGCATGCGGCCCCCCCATGGCGCTTTAGGCACCCCACGGCCTGCCGTGCGCAACACTGCAAGCGCGGGGGGAGGCGGCGCAGCCGCGCAGGGGGGTGTCTCATCCCTACAGCCGAATCGCCTGCGCCGGGTCCAGCGCCGCCGCGCGGCGGGCTGGCGCCACCGCAGCCAGCACGCCGCACACCGTGGCCACCAGCGCCACCTGCAGCGCCAGCCGCGGCGGCAGCGCAATGGAGAACAGCGGCAGTCCGTCCGAGCCGCGCACGAAGTGTGTGAACGCCGCAATCAGGCCGACCGCCAGCAGCACCCCCAGCACCGACCCCAGGGCCCCCACCACCGCCCCCTGTACCAAAAACACGCGCAACACCTGCCCACGGGTGGCCCCCATGGCGCGCAGAATGCCGATCTCACGGCGCTTTTGCACCACGGACACCACCAGCACGCTGGCAATGCCCAGCACCACCACGGCCAGCACCACGCCCCGGATGATGGTGGTGCTGATGGACTGGGCGTTCAGCGCCGACACCAGCTGGGCGTTCGTTTCCTGCCAGCTCTCCACCTTGTAGGCAAAGCGCTGCTGCAGCGCCTGCGCCAGGGCCTGCGCCGTCCATACGTCGCGCAGCGTCAGGTCGAGGTGGGTCGCACCGCCGGGCAGGGCCAGCAGGTTCTGCGCTGCGCGCAGCGGGACGATGACCGTGCGGCGGTTCAGATCTTTCACGCCCAGATCGACCAGCGCCGTCACGCGCACTGCGTCGCTCACACTGCCGGTCTGCACCGTGAAGCGGTCGCCCACGCGCACGCCCAGGTCGCGGGCCAGTTCCTGGCCCACAATGGCTTCGCCCGGCCCCAGGCGCGCCGTGCCACTGACCACCTTGGAGCGCAGGCCCACCATGCGGTCGTAGCGGTCCAGTTCCACCCCCATGAGCGCAATCGACTGCGCCGCCTCGCCGCGCAGGGCCAGGCCGCTGCCGGACACCATGGGCGAAACGCCGGCCACCTCGGGCAGGGCCTCCAGCACTGGCACCAGGGCCTGCCAGTTGACCACGGCACGCAGGCGCTGCGCGCGCGGCTGCGCTTCGGTCAGCACCGCGGCACCGGGCGTCGGCACGGCCGCGGGCACCACCAGGTCTTCGGGTGCACGCAAGGTCACATGGGCCTGTGCGCCCAAGGTTTTGGCCAGGGTGTTGGCCTGCAGGCCGCTGATCAGCGCCGAGATGTAGGCGATGACCGCCACCCCAGCCGCCACCCCACCGATGATGAGCACGCTCTGCATGCGCCCTTCGCGCAGAAAGCGCAGCGCCACACGCATCTCGAATCCGAGCCAGAACGCCATGGCAGTGGGCCGCTTCAGCGCCCCATGGCGTTGGTCAGCGCGGCCCCGGCATCGGGGCTGCGCGCAGGCGCAGATGGCGCTGCGCCTGCACCCGGGGCGGTGCGGGGCCGCACGCGGTCTCCGGGCTGCACGGCGGCACCGGCCAGCACGGCCTCGCCTTCGGCCAGCCCCTCCAGCACTTCGGCGGCGTCCAGGGAGCGCAAGCCCAGGCGCACACGGCGCTCCTGCGCCCGGCCGTCTTGCACCACCAGTACGCTCGCGGTGTCGGCGGCCGGGCCGGCCCCACGCACCACGGCCAGCGGCAGCACCAGGGCGCGGTCGCGGCGGGCGGTTTCGACTTCCACCGACAAGGTCATGTCTTCCCGCAGGAATTCGGGCACCTGCTGCGCCAGGGCCAGCTTGACTTCAATGGCGCCGCGCTGCGCGTTCACCGCCGGGGCCAACGACAGCACGCGGGCGGCAAACCGCTGGCCCGGGAAGGCATCGGCCACCACGGCGGCGGGCTGACCGGGCTGCAACTGCTCCAGGAAGCGCTCGTCCACCTGGGCGACGAGCTGTGTGGGCCCAGCGAGCGCCAGGCTGAGCAAGGCCTTACCCGGCTGCACGATCTGCCCGGGCTCGACAGACCGCTGGAGCACGCGCGCATCGGCCGGGGCGCGCACCTGCGCTTGCGCCAGGCGGGCGCGGGCGGCCGCCGTGGCCGCCTGGGCGAGCGCGAGCTGGGCCTGGGCTTGGGCGATGTCGGTGCCCTGGTCGGCATTGGCCTCGGCCTGGGCCTGGGCCCCCTGCTGCTGGGCCCGAGCGACGTCGGCGGCACGGCGGGCCTCGTCGAGCTGGGCCGGGCTGTAGAAGCCCTGCGCCACCAGTTGCCGGGCGCGCTCTAGCTGGGCGGTGGCGGTCTGCAGCGTGGCCTGGGTCTGCGCCAGTTGGGCCTGTGCAGCGCTGCGCCCACTGCTGCGCAGCCCCGCGAGCCGCGAGGCAGCCTGCTGCTGCGCTGCAATCGCCTGGTCCAGCGCGGCCTGCAGTTCGGCGGTTTCGAGCAGCACCAAAAGATCCCCCTCACGCACCTGCGCGCCCTCGGCCGCCGCCACCTGCGCCACGCGGCCGGTGACGGTGCTGCCCACATCGACGCGGGACACCGTGGCCACGCGGGCCGAAAACTGCAGCGTGCGCACCAGCGGAGCCGCCTGCACGGGCACGATCTCGACCGGCGTGCCCCGCAACGCCACGGCGGTAGCGCCCCCCGCCAGTGCCAGCGCCACGGCACCGGCCACGGCCCACCCGGCGTAACGGCGGTACGGCAAAGCGGCCGGCTGTGCCATGGCCGCCCCTACTCCGCAAACAGGCCGCCAGCGGCCTGCGGAGGCGTGACGCCCAGGTGCCGGTAGGCTGCCAGCGTGGCAATGCGCCCGCGTGGGGTGCGCTGCAGGTAGCCCTGCTGGATCAGGTAGGGCTCGATCACGTCTTCGATGGTGCCCGACTCCTCGCCGATGCTCGCGGCAATGTTGTCCAGGCCAACGGGGCCACCGTCAAAGCGGTGGATCACGGCTTCGAGCAGTTTGCGGTCCATCACGTCAAAACCCTGCGGGTCCACGTCGAGCATGGCCAGCGCACGCCCGGCGATGTCCACCGTGATGCGGCCGTTGCCCTTGACCTCGGCGTAGTCGCGCACGCGGCGCAGCAGGCGGTTGGCAATGCGCGGCGTGCCGCGCGAGCGGCGCGCGATCTCGAACGCACCGTCGGCGTCGATGGGCGCCTGCAGCAGCCCGGCGCTGCGCGTGACGATCAGCGCCAGCTCGTCGGGTGTGTAGAACTCCAGCCGCGCCACGATGCCGAAACGGTCGCGCAACGGGTTGGTGAGCATGCCCGCACGCGTGGTGGCCCCCACCAGCGTGAAGGGTTGCAGGTCGAGCTTGATGCTGCGCGCCGCCGGGCCTTCGCCGATCATGATGTCGATCTGGTAGTCCTCGAGCGCCGGGTAGAGGATTTCCTCGACCACGGGCGACAGGCGGTGGATCTCGTCGATGAACAGAACGTCGTTCTTCTCGAGGTTGGTGAGCAGCGCCGCCAGATCCTTGGGCTTTTCCAGCACCGGCCCGCTGGTTTGGCGCAGGTTCACGCCCAGCTCGGCCGCGATGATGTGCGACAGCGTGGTCTTGCCCAGGCCCGGCGGGCCGAACAGCAGCACATGGTCGAGCGCCTCGCCGCGCTTGTTGGCCGCACCGATGAAGATCTCAAGCTGCTCGCGCGCCTTGGCCTGGCCCACGTAGTCGCGCAGCACCTTGGGGCGCAGGGCGCGCTCCAGGGCTTCCTCCTGCGGCGAAGCCGGGGCGGCAGACACCACACGCTTGGGCGGTGGCGGGGCGAAATCGTCGGTCTGGATCGTCATGCGGTGCGTAGCGCGGAGCCAGGGCTTACTGGGCGGTCCACGCGTAGTAGGCCACGTCTTCGAACTGGTAGTCCTTGTAGTTCTGGATCACGAAGTCGCGCTCCAGAGGATTGATCGTGTAGAAGTGCGTGCCCGACTTCGGGCGGTAGAAGCGGTAGATGGGAACGGCCCCATTACCCGCGGCGGTCTGCGCGTACCAGATCGGGCCTTCGTACTTGAACACCGGGTAGTTCTGGATCACGAAATCGCGCTCCAGCGGGTTGATGGTGTAGAAGTGCGCACCATTGCCCGTGTTGAAGAAACGGAACACCGTGCTCTGCCCTGCCGTGGGGTTGGCATAGGCATAGAACGCGATGTTTTCGTAGGCAAACTGCGGATACGTCTGGATCACGAAGTCGCGCTCGGCTGCGTTGGTGGTGAAGAAGTGCGCACCCGTGCTGCTGTTGTAGAAGCGATAGACCGGGCTGCGGCCACTGCCACCGCTGCTCGCCCCCAGCCACTGCTTGAGCGCCGCGTTGTAGGCCACGTCGAAGCGGCCATAGAACTCGGGCGAGCCAATGGCCGTGCAGGTGGACGAGCCTCCGTACAACGTGCCCACCACGTGCGTGCCGTCCTTGAAGATCGACGAGCCGCTGCTGCCGCCTTCGGTGGTGCCCTGGGTCCAGGTCACGCGGTGGAAGTTGCCGGTGGTGCCCACACACTGGAACTGCGTGCCGCCCGAAGACGCGCACGACGACTGGCCGCTGATGCTGCCAAAAGTGGCCTTCAGCAAGTCACCGCGCGGGTGGTGCAGGCCCACGATGCTGGTGCCCAGGCCTTGCGCATTGGCGTCCCAGCCCGCGAAGAAGGCGCCCGGCGGCGGCGTGTCGTTCAGGCGCAGCAGCGTCATGTCGGTGCTGTCGCTCGCATACAGCAGCGCGGCACCGCCCATGCGGCGCGTGGTGGCGGTGCTCAGGGTGCGGCTGTTGCAGGTGGGCGCGCGGTAGAACCAGTCGGTGATCAGGCTCGACGCCGACGCCTGCGTGGAAATGCAGTGGTTGGCCGTGAGGAAGTACGGTGTGCCCGAGGCATTGGCGTCGTTGAGCAGCGTGCCTGTGCACAGATAGGTCAGGCCGTCGCGGGTGTAGATCATGCGGGCCATGGCATTGCGCTGGTTGGCGTAGGTGTCGTAGCAGGTCGCATCCAGGTGGCAGGAAGCCGACTCGTTGATCTTGGCAAGCAGCGCTTCTTCCTGCGCGGTGGGCAGACTCAGGTCTTCAAAGATGTGCGACAGGCGCGGCACGGCGACGCGCACCGCGGCCACCGGCGTACCGGCGGGCAGCTCGATCTCGACCGTGGCTTCCTCGCCCGCGATGTCGGGCGTCCACCAGAGGCGGGCTTCGGCCTCGGGCGTGCCTGCATCCAGGTTGGTCTGCACACGCTGCAGCACCTCTTGACCAGAGATTTGATACACCTGCGACGGATGCGCCTGGCTGTACACGCGCAGCACGGCACTGCCGGGCAGGGCCTCCACCGACACCCCCAGGCGCAAGGCCTTGGCGTCACGGGCGGTGAAGCTCAGGGCCGCCACGGCGCCACCGGCGGCGGTGGGCTTCCAGGCCCACTGGCTGCGCGTGGCCTCGGCCGAGCGGGTGGCCGCCACGTCGCGCGCCAGGCCGATCAGCTGGGGCCCGGGGCCGCTGGCGATGGCCGTCTTTTCGGCTGCGAGTGCGGGCAGCACGATGCGCACGGCCACAGGACGGGCGTCGAGCGCGCGGGACTTGATGGTGCCCACCGAAGCCGTGTTGTAGGCCGGCTGCGTCCAGCCGTCCACACGCAGCACGGGCGCGGCCGCCGTCTGGGCCTGGGTGGCCTGGGGTGCGCCCCCGCCGCCACAGGCGGAAAGGGCCAGAGTGAGGGCCGCCAACGCGGGCGCCCAGATGCGGTGCACAAAGGTGGTCATGACAATGCTTCCCTGAGAGGTGGCCGCGCGTGCGGCCGTCGGCAGGCTGGCGCCGCATGGGCGCACCCGCCCGATGCTACTTGGCGAGCGTCTTGAGCGCCAGCTTAATCCCGTCGCTCACGCCCACATCGGCGGGCAGCGCCTTGAGCGCGGCCGCAGCTTCCTTGTCGTTGTAGCCCAGGGCCAGCAGCGCCTGCAGAATGTCGGCCTGCGCGTCGGTGGTGGCATGGGCACGCGCGCCCATGTCGGCCCCGAGCTTGCCCTTGAGTTCGAGCAGCAGGCGCTCGGCCGTCTTCTTGCCGATGCCCGGTACCTTGACCAGTCGCCCGGCCTCTTGCAGCGACACGGCCTGGGCCAGATCGTTCACGCCCATGCCGCTCAGGATGGACAGCGCCGTGCGCGGCCCCACGCCGCTGATCTTGATGAGCTCGCGAAAGGCCTGGCGCTCGGCGGCGGTGCCAAAGCCGTAGAGCAGTTGCGCGTCTTCGCGCACCACAAAGTGGGTGAGCAGGGCCACACGCTCACCCGCAGCCGGCAGGTTGTAGAAGGTGCTCATGGGCACCTGCACCTCGTAGCCCACGCCGTGGCAGTCGACCACGACCTCGGGCGGATTCTTCTCCAGCAGCGTGCCGGTCAATTTGCCTATCATTGGTGTCCTTTGCGGGGCCCGGGCGCATGCTGCGCCGCGCCGCCCGGCGTTTCCCGTCCGACTGGAATTATCCGCGTGATCCTGCGCCACACCTTCACCCCCCACAACAACCTGCGGCTGTCTCACCTGTGCGGCCCGGCAGACGCGCACATGCGCCAGATCGAGGCGGCGCTGAACGTGCGCATCGCGCACCGGCACGAGCAGTTCAAGGTGGACGGTCCCAAGGCCGGCGCACAGCAGGCCATGGAGCTGCTGCAGGCGCTGTACGAGATGGCGGACGATCCGATCTCCGAGCAGCAGATCCAGCTCATGCTCGCGGGCGACGAAGCCTTGATCACCGCCCCCGAAGACGCCGTGGTGCTCAACACCCGCCGCGCCGACCTGCGCGGCCGCACCGCGACGCAGAACCTGTACCTGCAGAACATTGCCACGCACGACATCACCTTCGGCATCGGCCCCGCGGGCACGGGCAAAACCTACCTGGCCGTGGCCAGCGCGGTGGACGCGCTCGAGCGCAGCAGCGTGCAGCGCATCGTGCTCACCCGCCCGGCGGTCGAGGCCGGTGAGCGCCTGGGCTTTCTGCCCGGCGACCTGGCCCAGAAGGTGGACCCCTACCTGCGCCCGCTGTACGACGCGCTGTACGAGCTGATGGGCTACGACAAGGTGCAAAAAGCCTTCGAGCGCAACGCGCTGGAGATCGCACCGCTGGCCTTCATGCGCGGCCGCACGCTGAACAACGCCTTCGTGATCCTGGACGAAGCCCAGAACACCACCCCCGAGCAGATGAAGATGTTCCTCACCCGCATCGGCTTCGGGGCCAAGGCCGTGGTCACGGGCGACGTAAGCCAGATCGACCTGCCCAAGGGCGCGATGAGCGGCCTGATCGACGCCGAGCGCGTGCTCAAGCGCGTCAAGGGCATTGCCGTCACGCGCTTTACCAGCGCCGACGTGGTGCGCCACCCGCTGGTGGCCCGCATCGTCGACGCCTACGACGCGAAGAAAGGGACACCCCCCTGAGGCCCTGCGGGCCTTCCCCCTTCTCTCGAATCGCTGCGCGATTCGGGAAGGGGGACGACGCCAGCGCGGCGGGGCGGCCCTTGCGCGGCGTCTGCGGGCCTGGGGCGCGCCAGTTTCCAGGGCCAGGGGCGGTGCGCAGCGCCATAAAACACTATCAATTCAATAGCTGCTTGTGCTTTTCTGACAAGCACCGGAGGCCAAAATGGCTTTAAACCAACTCACCCTGTCGCTGCAATTTGCGCGCTTTGACGGCGTGGCTGCGCACCGCGCCGCCCTGCCCCGCCACAAGGTGGCGCGCTGGATCCGCCATGCGCTGGCGGTGGACGCCGAGATCACTGTGCGCATCGTCGATGCCGAGGAAGGCCAGTCGCTCAACCGGACCTACCGGCACAAGGACTACGCCACCAACGTGCTCACCTTCGACTACCAGCAGGAGCCCGTGGCCGTGGCCGACCTCGTGCTGTGCGCCCCGGTGGTGGCGCAAGAAGCCGCCGCGCTGGGCAAGACGCTCGAAGCCCACTACGCCCACCTGCTGGTGCACGGCACGCTGCATGCGCAGGGCTGGGACCACGAAACCAGCGACGAAGACGCACGCGAGATGGAGGCCTACGAAACCGACATCCTGTGCGAACTGGGCTACGACGACCCGTACGCGGACGCCAACGCGGCCTGACGGGCCGCCCGCCCGCGTGCGCAGCGCTGCGCCACCGGCAGGGCTTGCCGGCTGCCCCACCGAGGTGCAAAAGACCTGTGCCCCAAAGGCGCGCAATCGCGCCGCCGCCACCGACTAGCATCGGGTGCAGGAGATGCCATGTTCGATACCGCTGTGCTGCTGTCGGCCGCCTTCGTGGCCGGCGCCCTCAATGCCGTTGCCGGGGGCGGCAGTTTTCTGACCCTGCCCGCGCTCGTGTATGCGGGCGTGCCGCCCGTGGCGGCCAATGCCACGGGCACGGTGGCGCTGCTGCCCGGGTACATCGCCGGGGCCTGGGGCTTTCGGGAAGACACCGCCCCGCCGCCTGGGCTGAGCATGCGGCTGATCGTCGCGCTCTCGCTCGTGGGGGGCGCAGCCGGTGCGGCCCTGCTGCTGCTCACGCCCGACGCCACCTTCCGCCGTGTGGTGCCCTGGCTGCTGCTGGCGGCCACGGCGCTGTTCGCCTTCGGGCCGCAACTGCGTGCGCGCCTGGCGGGCACGGGCGCTCCGTCGCGCACGCGCGCGGTCGTGGGCGTGCTGGCCGTGGCGGGGTACGGCGGGTATTTCAATGGCGGCCTGGGCATCCTGCTGCTCGCGCTGTTCGGGCTGCTGGGACAGACGCAGCTCAACGCCATGAACGGGCTCAAGAACTGGGTGTCGGCCCTGCTCACGGCCATTGCCGTGGCCATCTACGCGGCCGGGGGGCTGGTGCACTGGCCCGAGGCGCTGATGATGATGGTGGCCGCCACCCTGGGCGGCTACGGCGGCGCGCGCGTGGCGCGGCGCATTCCGGCCCAATGGCTGCGCGCGGGCATCGTGGCCACGGGCCTGACCATGGCGGCGCTCTTTTTTGCCCGGGGTTGAGCGGCAGCGACCTTGGGGTGTTTTTGGCCGCTCGTGCTTATTAATCAAGCACGAGCAGCTACCTAATCAATAGCAAACACACTCAGGCAGCAGCGGGTGCCATGCGCATCGGGATCGTCACCGGCCCGTCGTTGACCAGGTGCACCTGCATGTCAGCCGCGAACTGACCCGTGGCCACTTCGGGGTGCTGCACGCGGGCGCGGGCCACGAAGTGTTCGTACAGGCGGCGGCCGTCGTCTGGCGCTGCGGCCTGGGTGAAGCTGGGCCGGTTGCCGCCTGCGGTGTCGGCCGCCAGCGTGAACTGGCTCACCACCAGCAGGCCGCCGCAGCGGCCCTGGCCATCCAGGTCTTGCACGCTGCGGTTCATCTTGCCGGCCTCGTCGCTGAAGATGCGCAGCTTCAGGATCTTGGCCAGCAGGCGCTCAGCCTCGGCCTCGGTGTCTCCGCGCTCGGCGCACACCAGCACCAGCAGGCCCGGGCCGATGGCCCCGACCACGTGGCCCGACACTTCCACACGGGCCTGGGCCACGCGCTGCAACACGGCGATCATGCGGGCTCCTTCATGTTGGGACGATCGTCAAAATGCGCCTCCACATCGGTGGGCAGCAGTTCAATGGTGGCGCGCAGGCCGGGCACGGCGGCCATCAGGGCGCGCTCCACCTCGCCGCGCAGCGCCGCCGCGCCGTGCAGCGTCCAGTGGCCAGGCATGTGCATGTGCAGGTCGACAAAGCGCCGCTGGCCCGCACGCCGCGTGACCACATGGTCAAAGCGCAGCGCACCGGGCGCGGCCCGCTGCACGAAGCCTTGCAGGGTTTGGTCGATGGAGGTCTGCACCTCGGGCTCCACAGCCTCGTCCATCAGCCCCTGTACCGAGCGCCAGGCCAGCGCCGCGCCTTCGCGCAGGATGTTCAGCGCCACGCCAATGGCGGCCAGCGCATCCAGCCACAGCCAGCCCGTGAGCGCCGCACCGACCAGGCCCACGAGCACGCCGGCAGACGTCCACACGTCGGTCAGCAGGTGGCGCGCATCGGCCTCCAGCGCAATCGAGCGCACCTGCCGCGCGGTGCGCAGCATGGCCCAGGCCAGCGCGCCGTTGAGGGCCGAACTCACAATCGACAGCCCCAGACCCCAGCCCAGCGATTCGAGCGGCTGCGGATCGAACAGCCGGTGCACCGCCGCCCACAGAATGGCCAGCGCCACGCCCACGATGAGCACGCCCTCGAAACCCGACGAGAAGTATTCGGCCTTGTGGTGGCCGTAGGGGTGGTCGTCGTCGGCCGGGCGCTGCGCAATGGTCACCATGGCCAGCGCAAACACGGCGGCTGCCAGGTTCACGAACGATTCCATCGCGTCCGACAACAGGCCCACCGAGCCCGTGACCCACCAGGCCAGGGTTTTGAGGGCAATCGTGGCCAACGCCACGCCCACCGAAGCCCAGAGCAGGGTGCGGGGGGGGAGGTGGCCGGGGAGGTCAGCCGTGGGGGCAGCGGGGTTGGACATGGGGAGTCGGTGTGCCGGACATGCCCCGGATTACACCAGACGCTTGTGGGGTTTTGGCATGCCAGAATCGCCGCATGCCGCCCCTGCGCCACCCTCTTCCCGGACTGCTGGCCGCGCTGGCGGTGGCCCTGGCCGGGGCCGCCTGGCTGGCCGTGGCGCGGGTGAACGCGCTGCACGCCGCGTTTGAGACCGACGCGCGCATCGTGCACCGGCTGCTGAGCCAGCGCGTGGTGCAGCACGATGCGATCCTGGCCACGCTGGTGCTGCTGCAGCCCGCCCCGGCCGATGCGCCTGGGGCGGCGCTCGCGCGCCTGCCCTCGGTGTACCCGCAGATCCTGGCCGTGCGTGCGCGCAACGCAGACGCCGACTGGGACGGCCCCGATGCGGCCGCACTGGTCGCAGCCGAGACCGCCTCGCGCAGTGCGCAGCGCCCTGTGATGGTGAACGCCGACCTGGACCGTGGCCGCTACGGCCTGCTGATGGCGGGCGCGCCGGCCAGCTACCTGTTGCAGATCGACCTGCAGGCCGCCGTGCCCTGGGACGAATGGCCCATGGACCGCGCCGCCCACCGCGGACGCTTTGTGCTCGAAGCCGATGGCCGGCAATGGCCGCTGCAGCCGGGCCAGGCGTCCGGTGCGGGCTGGACGGCGCGCTTTCACAAGACGCTGGCCGCCGCCAGCCAACCGCTGGCCGTGGTGGCCGAGCGCCGCGTGGGCTGGGACGAGCTGCCCTGGGCGCGCATGGCCCTGTGGTGCGCAGCCACGGCCGCGGGCTGGGCGCTGCTGGCCGCGCTGGGCCGCCAGCGCGCCGCCCGCCGCCGGGCCGAAGACCTGCTGCGCATGGGCCAGGCGGCGCGGCTCAACACCCTGGGCGAACTGGCCGCGGGCATGGCGCATGAGCTGAACCAGCCGCTCACCGCGCTGCTGGCCAGCACGCAGGCCGCGCGCCGCCTGCTGGCCGAGCCGGCGCCCGACTGGGACACGGCGCGCGACGCACTCGACCGCGCGGTGGACCAGGCGCGCCGCGCCTCGGCCGTGGTGGGCCGGCTGCGCCGACTGGTGGAGCGGCCCGACCTGGCCGCCCACCCGCAGGCCCTGCCTGCCGAAGCCGCCGTGGCCGAAGCGCTGCACCTGCTGGCCCCGGAATGCGCGCAGCGCCAGGTGCGCTGCGAGGTGCAGGCCGCCCCCGCCCTGCCCGCGGTGCTGGCCGACCCGGTGGCGCTGCAGCAGATCCTGCACAACCTGCTGACCAACGCGCTGCAGGCCCTGGAGGCGGTGCCGCCCGCGCAGCGCCGCATCGACGTACACCTGCACACCGCGCCCGGCCCGGTTGTGGCCATCACCGTGCGCGACCACGGCCCGGGCGTGCCGCCCGAAGCGCGTGGCCGCCTGTTCGAGCCCTTTTATTCGACCCGCCCGGGCGGCCTGGGCCTGGGACTGAGCCTGTGCGAGAGCCTGGCCCAGGCGCAGGGCGGCCGCCTGGAGCTGGCCCCGGCCGACGGCCCGGGCGCGGCCTTCGTGCTCACGCTGCCTGCCGCCGCTGCTGCCGTGCCCTCCCCCACGACGCCTGCCACCGCCGCGCCCCCGCTGCCCTGACGCTCCCGCGCCCCGCCATGACCGCCACCGCCGATTCCCCCTCGCTCTCGCCCGTGATCCACCTGGTGGACGACGATGCGGCCGTGCGCGAGAGCCTGGCGCTCCTGATCGGCACGGTGGGCCTGCGCGTACAGACCTGGGCCGAGCCCGAGGCTTTTCTGGCGGGGCTGGACCGCAGCAACATTGGCGCCATCGTGCTCGATGTGCGCATGCCGGGCACGAGCGGCCTCACGGTGCTCGACCGGCTGGTGGCGCTGGGGGTGGACCAGCCCGTGGTCATGCTCACCGGCCACGGCACGGTCGAGATGTGCCGCCGCGCCTTCAAGGCCGGGGCGGCGGAGTTTCTCGAAAAGCCGGTAGACGACGAGGTGCTGATCGAGGCGCTGCAGGCCGCCGTGCGCCAGCATGTGCGCTCGCGCGAGCGCCAGCAGGCCGACCAGCAGGCGCGCGAACGCTTTGCGCTGCTGTCGGCGCGGGAGCGCGAGGTGCTGGGCCTGATCGTCGAGGGCCTGACGAACAAGGAAATCGGCCGCGCGCTGGAGCTCTCACCGCGCACCGTGGAAACCCACCGCGCGCACCTGTTTGCCAAGCTCGGGGCCGAGTCGCTGGCGCAACTGATCCGGCGCTACGCGGCGCTGATCGACGCCCCGCCCGGCGCGTGAAGCGCCCGGGGCTGCGGGTGTGGCGCCGCGCTCCGTAGTTCTACGGAGGGCCGCGCGTAACCGTGCGAATGGTCGCCTGGGGGCGAAATTTCTACAGTGCTCTCCAGGGCAGCCGGACGGTCCGGCCGCCTGCACACACCGGAGAACACCATGACCCTCGCCCGCCGCCTGCCCCCCGCCGCCGCTCTCGCCGCCCTGCTGCTGACCGCTGCCAGCGCGCACGCCGATGCCGTGCGCACCGAACGCAACATGTCGCTGGAGCTGGCCAACCAAATCGCCGCGCACACCGTGGCCGCCTGCACCGCCGGGGGCTACGCCGTCACCGCCACCGTGGTGGACCGCGCAGGCACCGTGCGCGCCGTGCAGCGCGCCGACAACGCCGGACCGCACACCCTGGAGGCCAGCCGCCTCAAGGCCTACACCTCGGCATCGGCCAAGAACGCCACCCTGGCCATGATGGAAGGCGCGCAGAAGAACCCCGCCGCCGCCAACCTGGTGCACATTCCGGGCTACCTGCTGCTGGGCGGTGGCGTGCCGGTGCGCGTGGGCACCGAAGTGATCGGCGCCGTGGGCGTGGGCGGTGCGCCCGGCGGCCACCTGGACGAACAATGCGCGCTCGCCGCCCTGGCCAAGGTGCAGGATCTGCTCAAGTAAACACTCCCACACCACCGACGAGGCCCCCATGTCCCTGCGCCCTGCCCTGGCCTTCGCCGCCGCAATCGTCTGCGCCGCTGCCACCACCGCACCGCCCGCCGCGGCCCAGGTGCCGCCCAGCGCCCAGGAAGCCGCGGCCTACCAGGGCCTGCATGCGGCCGCGCTGCAGGGCGACACGGCGGCGCTGACGCGGCTGCTGGCCGCCCGCGCCGACGTGCATGCGCGCGACGCGCACGGCCGCACGCCGCTGCACGTGGCCACGTTTGCGCGCCAGCATGAGGCCATCCGCCAGCTCGCACGGGCCGGGGCCGACCTGAACGCGCTCGAAGCCGACCGCTACGACGCCGTGACCATTGCCGCCGTGGCCGACGATGAGGCCACCCTGCGCCTGCTGCTGCAACTGGGCGCAAGCGCCCGGCAGGTGACCAGCCGCTACGACGGCACGGCCCTGATTGCCGCCGCCCACCTGGGACACGACGGCGTGGTGCGCCAGCTCATTGCCGCAGGCGCGCCGCAAGGGCCTGTTCACACTGTTTTTGCCAGTGCGAAGGCCATGGAAACGGCGCCAATCTAGGCGCGTGACGACGCCAAGGCCGAGGCCTTGGCTAGAAACGCAACGACGAGTGGCGCCGTTTTCATGGCCTTCCCTTCGGGTTGCAACCCCAAAGAGCCATCCGCGGCGTTGCCAAGCCTCGCTGGGGCCACACCCCAGCTTCGTTTGGCGCCTAGCGCCTGGCTCTTTGGATTGCAACGCATCTGGCAAAAACAGTGTGAACAGGCCCTAGACCATGTGAACAACCTGCACTGGACGGCACTGATCGAATCCATCGTGCTGGGCGACGGCGGCCCGCGCCACCAAGCCACGCTGCAGGCGTTGCTGGACGCCGGCGCAAGCCACCGGCTGACCGACCGACAGGGCAACACGCCGCTGCACCTGGCCCGCCAGCGCGGCTATGCCGACATGGTGCGGCGGCTGGAGGAGGCCGGGGCGCGTTGAAACGACGACGGCCCCTTCGGGCCGCATGATCGCTATCATTTTGATAGCTGATCGTGCCCCGAGAACAAGCACAAGCGCCTCGTTTTGCTCCAACTTTTGCGCCCCCCTTGCACAGCTGCTGCGGCGAGGGCGCGCCTTTTGAGCCGCGCTTGAGGCAGGTCATGCACCCGTGTCTGCCCGATGGTCGCCGCCGTTCTGATCGGCTATAACCAGAGCTCGACAAGAGCGGGGATATGCCAGACACCAGCAGCGCCTTGAGCGCCAGCACTCCGGGGAACGATCTCCATCACACCCTGCTACGCCTGGTCGCCGAGTCCGATCCTGGGCTGCTCGCCTATTTCGGGGGGGCTGAATTGCGCTGCGCGTTTGCCAATGCGCGCTACGCCAGCTTTGCGGGCCACACGGTGGATTCCATTGTCGGCCTGACGCCGCCCGAGGCGCTGGGGCAGGAAGCCTGGACGCGTGTGCAGCCCCATGTCGAGCGATGCCTGCAAGGCCACACGGTGCGCTACCTGCGCGAACACCCCCTGCCCCGGGGCGGTCACCGTGTGGTGGAAGTGCAGCTCATTCCCCACCAGGCCACGCTGCAGACACCACCTGTGGGTCTGATGGTCCGCATCGACGACATCACCGAGCAGTGGCAGGCCGAGCGCGCAGTGCGCGAGAGCAACGAGCGTATCCGCAAGTTCACCGAGGCCACCGAAGAGGCGGTGGTGTTCCACCAGCAGGGTCGGATCGTGGACGGCAATCTGGCGCTCGAGCGCCTGACTGGCTATGCGCTCGACGAACTGCGCGGACATCCAACACTGGATTTTGTTGCGCCCGCCTACCGCGCCGCGGCCGAGGCCTATGTGCAGGCCGGGCGCGAAGATCCGTACGAGGCCGCCATCACCCACCGCGACGGCCGCACCATTCCGGTGGAAATCGTCGGCAAGACCATGCCGCTGCACGGCACCAGCTACCGCGTGGCCATCCTGCGCGACATTTCGCTGCGCAAGCAGGCGCAGGAACGCAGCGCGTTCATGGCGCTGCACGACGTGCTGACGCAACTGCCCAACCGGCGCAGCCTGCTGGAGCAACTGGCCCAGCGCATCACGCGCGCACGCCGCCAGGGCCGCCAGATCGCCGTGCTGCTGCTGGACCTCGACCACTTCCGCACCGTCAACGAATCGCTGGGCCACCTGGCAGGCGACCACCTGCTGTGCGGCGTGGCGGGCCGCTTGCTGGCCGCGCTGGGGGCCGACGATCTGCTGGCCCGACTGGGCGGCGACCAGTTCGTGGCGGTGCTAGACCCGCTGGAACCCCCGGGCGATGCCACCGCCACCGCCGCCGCCGAGCGGCTGCGCGATGCGCTGCGGACTCCCTTCGAGCTGGCAGGCATGCCGGTCACGGTCACGTCCAGCGTAGGCATCGGGCTGTTTCCGGTGCATGCGGGCACAGGCGATGCCCTGCTGCGCTGCGCGGATGCGGCGCTGCACCATGCGCGCCGCATCGGCCCCGGCATGGTGCAGTGCTACGACCCTGCGATGGACAGCCGCGCCCTGGAAATCCTGCAGCGCGAGCGCCTGCTGCGCGAGGCGATCGCCACCGGTGCGTTCGTGCTGCACTTTCAGCCGCAGACCGATCTGCGCACCGGCGAGCTGTGCGGCCTGGAAGCGCTGGTGCGCTGGCGGCACCCCCACCGCGGCATCGTGGGACCGCAGGAATTCATTGGCTTCTGTGAGGCGCGCGGCCTGATCTCGCCCATTGGCCGTTGGGTGCTGCGCGAGGCTTGCCGCCAGATGAAGGCCTGGCTGGATGCCGGCTGGCCGCAGGTGCCGGTGGCTGTCAACCTCTCGGCGCTGGAGTTCCGCCAGCGCGACATGGTGGCCGAGGTGGCCGAGGTGCTGCAGAGCACCGGGCTGCCGCCGTCGTGCCTGGAGATCGAACTCACTGAGAGCGTGCTCATGCACCCGGAAGACGGTGCGCAGGACACGCTCAACGCCCTCAAAGCGCTGGGCGTGCGCATTGCGATCGACGACTTTGGCACTGGCTATTCGTCGCTGGCGTACCTCAAGCGCTACCCGCTGGACCAGATCAAGATCGACCGCTCTTTCGTCATGGACACGCCGGACAACGCCGACGACGTGGCCATCGTCACCGCCATCGTGCAGATGGCCCGCAGCCTGCAGCTGCAGACCGTGGCCGAAGGGGTGGAAACCCAGGCCCAGGTGGAGCTGCTGCGCGCGCTGGGCTGCGACATCTGCCAGGGTCACGTGGTGGCGGCCCCGATGGAGGCCGCAGCCCTGGCCGCGTGGTGGGAGGCCTGGCAGGCGGGTGGCATGGCCCGTGCGCGGCGCAGCAGCCCTCCACCGCCTAGTGCGCTGGGCAGGCCACAATAGCGCGATGGCACTGATCCCCGAGTTCATTCCCCCCTCCCGCCACGCCGACCCTGACGAAGCACTGCGCCAGGTCCAGCGGATCTACCAACAGCAGATCGGGCACCTGCGCGAGGCCATGCAACGTTTCGTCGCGGGCGACACGCCCAACGCCCCGGTGCGCGCCTTCTACCCCTACGTTCGGGTGCACACCAGCACCGTGGCGCGCACCGACACCAAACTGGCCTACGGCTTTGTCGAAGGCCCGGGGCGGTACGAAACCACGCTCACGCGGCCCGACCTGTTTGCCGACTACTACGCCGAGCAATTCCGCCTGCTGCGCGTCAGCCACGGCGTGGACCTGGAGGTGGGCACCAGCACCCATCCCATCCCCATCCACTTCTCGTTTGCCGAGCACGACCACATCGAAGGCACGCTGACGCCCGAGCGGCGCATGCTCATGCGCGATCTGTTCGACCTGCCCGACCTGTCGGCCATGGACGACGGCATTGCCAACGGCACCTGGGAGCCCCGTGCAGACGAGCCTCTGCCACTGTCGCTCTTCACCGCCCCGCGCGTGGACTATTCGCTGCACCGGCTGCGCCACTACACCGGCACAGCGCCCGAGTGGTTCCAGAACTTCGTGCTGTTCACCAACTACCAGTTCTACATCGACGAATTCGTGCGGCTGGGCCACGCCGAAATGGCGCGAGAAGACAGCCCCTATGTGGCCTTTGTGGAGCCCGGCAATGTGGTCACCCGCCGCCGCGGCCTGCCTGCCGAGGCGGGCGACGCGCTGGGCAGCCCGCCGCCGCGCCTGCCGCAGATGCCCGCTTACCACCTGATGCGCGCCGACCGCACGGGCATCACCATGGTCAACATCGGCGTGGGCCCAGCCAATGCCAAGACCATCACCGACCACATCGCTGTGCTGCGCCCGCACGCCTGGATGATGCTGGGCCACTGCGCCGGCCTGCGCAACAGCCAGCAACTGGGCGACTACGTGCTGGCCCACGCCTATGTGCGCGAAGACCATGTGCTCGACGAAGACCTTCCGCTGTGGGTGCCGATTCCAGCCCTTGCCGAGATCCAGCTCGCGCTGCAGCAGGCGGTGGCCGATGTCACGCAGATCGGAGCGGCCGACCTCAAGCGCGTGATGCGCACCGGCACCGTGGCCAGCACCGACAACCGCAACTGGGAACTGCTGCCCGACAACAAGCCGCAGCGCCGCTTCAGCCAGAGCCGCGCCGTGGCGCTGGACATGGAAAGCGCGACCATTGCCGCCAACGGCTTCCGCTTCCGCGTGCCCTACGGCACGCTGCTGTGCGTGTCCGACAAGCCGCTGCATGGCGAGATCAAGCTGCCCGGCATGGCCAACCATTTCTATCGCGAGCGCGTGGACCAGCACCTGCGCATCGGCATGCGCGCCATCGACATCCTGCGCGAAGGCGGGGTACACCGCCTGCACAGCCGCAAGCTGCGCAGCTTTGCCGAAGTGGCGTTCCAGTAAGCTGCCACCAGCCAGACTGCCGCAGCCCTCGCACGTGATGCAACTGGACTTCCTCACCCTGATGGTCGTGATGGCCGTCAACCTGCTGATGATCTCGGCCACGCTGCCGATGATCATGGGGCAGGGCATCAGCCGCGCGGCACGGTTTGCGCAAAAGAGCCTGCTGCTGCAAGCCGGTGCCTGGGTGGCGATCATCCTGTCGGCCTCGTTCTGGGACCAGGCCCTGTCCACGGTGTCGGTGGCGGCCAATGCGCTTGCGCAGTGGATGATCTTCCGCGCGCTGCACGAATGGCTGGGCCCGCGCCCGCTGGAAAAACCGCTGCTGGCGCTGGTCATCCTGACGCCGCTGGGCTACACGCTGGGCTTTGAGCATTACGCCTGGCGCGTAGGCTGGGCCAATCTGCTGATGGGCGCGAGCATGCTGATCGTCGCGCGCGCTGCGCTGTACCCGGCACTCGAAGCCGACCGCCGCTGGCGCTACTTGCTGATGGCCTGCCTGACGACCTCGGCCATCTTCACCATCGCCCGCGGCCTGCTGGGCGCCTTCACCGACCAGTACCCCAGCTTTCGCACGCCGCACCCGGTCAATCTCATGGCGGCCGTTGCCACCAATGTCAGTCTGGTGCTGGGCACTGTGGCCCTGCTGGTGGCCTGGCGCGACGAGACCGAGCTCAAGCTGCGCACGCTGGCCATGACGGACAGCCTGACCGGCCTGCTCAACCGGCGCGGGTTCATGGCGCAGGGCGAGAACATGCTCGCCCATGCATGGCGGCACCGGCTGCCGATGACGGCCCTGATGCTGGACTTGGACGATTTCAAAGGTATCAACGACCGTCACGGGCACGACGTGGGCGATCAGGCGCTCAAGCTGTTTGCGCGCCTGCTGGAAGAAACCTGCCGCAACGGTGACTTGGTGGGCCGCCTGGGGGGCGAGGAGTTTTGCGTGCTGCTGCTGCACAACAGCGCGCCGGCTGGAACCGCTTTTGACCGGCGCCTGCGCGAGCGCCTGCACGACGCCAGCGCTGCCGAACTGGGCTTCGTACTGGACTACAGCGGTGGACTTGCGCTCCTGGCACCCGGGGAGGCCAGTCTGGCGGGCCTGCTCTCGCGCGCAGATGCTGCGCTGTACCAGGCCAAGGCGGCTGGTCGTGGCCGCCTGGTCACGGCCTGATCCACCCGCCGCGGCAACAGGCCTGCCGACCCGCCGGGTATGCTTGCTGGCATGACCGCCCTGTTCGACGTTCAGGCGCTGCGCAAGCGCTTTGCCGACACCACCGTGGTGGACGGCGTCTCCTTCTCCATCGCGCCGGGTGAATGCCTGGGCGTAATCGGCCCCAACGGGGCCGGAAAGACCACCACCATCCGCATGTGCCTGGGCCTCACTGTGCCAGACGAAGGGCGTGTGCGCTTCTTCCCCACCCCGGACCACGGTGGCTGGGAAATGCCCTCTGACGCGCTTCAGATCAAGTCGCGTCTGGGCGTGGTGTCGCAGTTTGACACCCTGGACCCGGACTTCACCTGCGCCGAGAACCTGCTGGTGTATGCCCGCTACTTTGGCATCGGAGCGGCTCGCATGCGCGAGCGCATACCGGCCTTGCTTGAGTTTGCCGCCTTGAACCACAAGGCCGATGCCAAACCGGGCGAGCTGTCGGGCGGCATGAAACGGCGGCTGTCGCTAGCGCGCGCGCTGGTGAACGATCCGCAACTGCTTCTGCTCGACGAGCCCACCACGGGACTGGACCCTCAGGCCCGCCACCTGATGTGGGAGCGACTGCAACTGCTGCTCCAGCAGGGCAAGTCCATTCTGCTGACCACGCACTTCATGGACGAGGCCGAGCGCCTGTGCTCGCGCCTGCTGGTGCTGGACCACGGCCGCAAGATCGCCGAAGGCCGCCCACGCGAGCTGATTGCCCAGCATCTGGAGCCCGAGGTGGTCGAGGTCTATGGCCAGGGTGCCCTGGCCCTGGCCGACGATGCGACCCTGCGCAACGTGGCGGCGCGCGTCGAAGTGAGCGGCGAGACTGTGTTCTTCTACGTACAGGAGGCTCGCCCGCTGCTGCTCGCGCTGGAGCAGCACCCCCACCTGCGCACACTGCACCGCCCGGCCAACTTGGAGGACCTGTTCCTCAAGCTGACGGGGCGGCAGATCCGCGAAGGTGGCTGACCGTGCGCGATTGCGCCGCTCAGTACTGCTTGTAGGGCAGGAACTTGCCCGAGAGCACCACATTCACGCGGTCGCCCTTGGGATCGGCTTCGCGCGTGATGTCCATGCTGAAGTCGATGGCGCTCATGATGCCGTCGCCAAATTCCTCGTGGATCAGTTCCTTGATGGTGGTGCCGTACACGCTGACGATCTCGTACCAGCGATAGATCAGCGGGTCGGTGGGCACGGGCGTGGGCAGCGAGCCCTTGTAGGGCACGACCTGCAGCCACTTCTGCTCTTCGGCCGTGAGGCCGAAGATCTTGCCCAGCACCTTGGCCTGCTCGGGTGTGGCGGTCATCTGGCCCAGGCACAGGGCCGTGGTCCACTCCTTGGACTGGCCGACTTTCTTGGCAATGTCGGCCCACTGCAGGCCCTTGGCCACCTTGGTGCTGATGATCTTTTCGGTCACGTCGTTGCGGTTCATGGGGTGCTCCTTCAATGGATGGGGTGAAAAAACGCGGGTGGCGGGCAGGCTTCGCCCCACGGCCCTCAGGCGGCGCGGGGTACAGGCCAGCAATGGGGGGTCTCAGTGCGCCCGGGCGCGTGAGACGAGGAAGTCCACGATGTGGTTGCGCAAGGGGTAGTAGCCCTCGAGGTGGTGCAGGCTGGTGCGCGTGCGATCGCGCGGCAGGGGGTTCACCACCACTTCGGCGATGCCGCCGGGGCGGTAGCCCTCGGCCGTTTCGTTGCCGTTGCTCATGAGCAGGATGCGGTCGGCCAGCAGGATGGCTTCGTCCACGTCGTGCGTGATCATGAACACCGTCTGCTGCGTCTGCCGCACGATGGCCATGAGCTCGTCCTGGATGGTGCCGCGCGTGAGCGCATCGAGCGCGCCGAAGGGCTCGTCGAGCAGCAGCATCTTGGGCTGGATGGCAAAGGCGCGCGCGATGCCCACACGCTGCTTCATGCCGCCCGAAAGCTCCGAGGGCTTTTTGTCGATGGCATGCGACAGGCCCACGAGTGCGACGAACTTCTCGACGTGGGTGCGCACCTGCGTGGCCTTCCAGTCGGGCCAGCGCGACTTCACGGCAAACGCGATGTTCTGCCGTACCGTCAGCCAGGGCATGAGCGCATGCCCCTGAAAGACCACGCCGCGGTCCAGGCTCGGGCCCACAACCTCGCGGCCGTCCATGATGACGTGGCCGCCAGTGGCCACGTCCAGCCCTGCGAGCACATTGAGCACGGTGGTCTTGCCACAGCCCGAGTGGCCGATGATGCAGACGAACTCGCCGCGCTGCAGCTCAAACGACACGTCATCGAACACCGGCTTGCCCGGCACATAGGACTTGCTGAGCTTTTCGACAGAGATCAGGGCTTGCATGGCAGGGCTCGTACGGTCGGCAGACAAGGGGCGGGTTGCGCCAGGGCGCAGGGCGAGGTCACTCCACATAGGTCACCCATTTCTGCAGCCGGCCAAAAGCCAGGTCCAGCAGCATGCCGACCACGCCAATCACCAGGATGGCGAAGATCACATTGGTGAGCGAGAGGTTGTTCCACTCGTTCCAGACGAAGTAGCCGATACCCGTACCACCCACCAGCATTTCGGCCGCCACAATCACCAGCCACGCAATGCCCATGCTGATGCGCATGCCCGTGAGGATGGTGGGCGCAGCGGCGGGCAGGATCACGAGGAAAGCCTTGCGCAGGGGGTTGACCTCCAGCGTGCGGGCCACGTTGAGCCACTCGCGCTTGACCGACGCGACGCCGAAGGCCGTGTTGACCAACATCGGCCAGACCGAGCAGATGAAGATCACAAAAATGCCCGAGGCCGACGAATCCTTGATGGTGTAGAGCGCCAGCGGCATCCACGCGAGCGGGCTGATGGGCTTGAGCACCTGGATGAAGGGGTCGAGCGCACGGTGCAGCAGCGGCGACATGCCAATCACGAACCCCAGCGGGATTGCGAGCAGGCAGGCCAGGCCAAAGCCCATGGCCACGCGGCCCAGCGAATGGGCGAGCTGAATGGCAATGCCCTTGTCGTTGGGCCCGTTGTCATAGAACGGGTTGGACAGGTGCCCCGCCACGGTCTTGCCCATATCGACCAGCGTGGGAAAGCCGCCGCTCTTGGCGCCCCCCGGATCCTTGCCCATCATGCGGGCGTATTCCAGTTCCTGCGGGCTGAGTGTGGCCGCCGCACCACCGGCCGCTGGCGCGGTTGCGGCATACCACGCGCCGAGCACCAGGACCAGCAGCAGCAGCGAGAGCACGCCTGCGCGCAGCGACAAAGAGGCCTGGGTGCGCATGGCTCAGCCCTCCTTGGCGATCGGGAAACCGCGCGCGTACTCGGCCGCCTTGGCTGGGTCGAACTCGCGCCCCATGATCTTGAACTTGGGGTAGGCCGTGGTCTCGGGCACGGACTCACCGATGGCCTTCATCTGCTTGCGTGCATCGGTCAGCAGGAAGACCTTCTCGGCAATCTGGCGGTAGTTGACGTCGCCCTTGATGTAACCCCAGCGCTGCATCTGCGTGAGCATCCACACGGCCATGCTTTGCCACGGCATCGGGTCAAAGTCGGCGCGCGCCGGCACGTTGTGGATCTTCCCCAATCCATCGGCAAACTTGCCCGTGAGCACCTGGGCCACCACGATCTCGGGCTGGTTGAGATAGGCCTGCGGCGAGATCACCTTGGCGATCAGCTCGCGGTTCTCGGGCTTGCGCGCCATGGCGGCAGCCGTCAGCACTGCGCGGTACAGGGCCGCAAAGGTGTTGGGATGCTTCTGGATGAATTCGGTGCTGGTGCCGAACGCGCAGCAGGGGTGGCCGTCCCACAGCTCCTTGGTCAGCAGGTGGATGAAGCCCACCTCTTCGTACACCGCACGCTGGTTGAACGGGTCGGGGCCCAGGAAGCCGTCGATGTTGCCCGAGCGCAGGTTGGCCACCATCTCTGGCGGCGGCACCACACGGATCTGTACGTCGGTGTCGGGGTTGATGCCCGCCTCGGCCAGGTAGTAGCGCAACAGGAAGTTGTGCATGCTGTACTCGAAGGGCACCGCGAACTTGAAACCCTTCCAGCCCTTGGGGTCGCGGTTGTTGCGGTGCTTCAGCGCCAGCGTGATGGCCTGGCCATTGACGTTCTGGATCGTGGCCACGTTCATGGGCGTGGCCGTCGAGCCCAGCCCCAGGCTGATGGCCAGCGGCATGGGCGACAGGAAGTGCGTGGCGTCGTACTCCTTGTTGATCATCTTGTCGCGGATCAGCGCCCAGCCGGCCGTCTTGGTGACCTCCACGTTCAGGCCCTGCTTGCCGTAGAAGCCCAGCGGGTGGGCCATGATCAGCGGCGTGGCACAGGTGATCGGAATGAAGCCCACCTTGAGGTCTTTCTTCTCCAGGTTGGCGCCGCCCTTGCCGGCCTCCTGCGCCATGGCCTGCAGGCTGGCGATGGGCAGCACGCTGCCGATGGCAGCCATGGCCGTGGTGCGGCCCACCGCGCGCAGGAAGCGGCGGCGCATGGCGTCCTGCGGGAACAGCGCCTTGACCAGCGTAGCCTCAATGAAGGCGTTGCTGTAGGCCTGGAAGTCGGCCTCCTCGCTGCGGGCCCGCAGCGTGCGGGTGGCGTCTGCACGGGCCTGTGCGGCCTCGGCTTCGTGTTCAGCCACCGTGTGGTCGCGGCCGCAGCTGCACTTGAGCATCAGCGGGCGGTCGGCATCGTAGGGCGAGAAGTAGTCGGACATGGCACACCTCACAACATGGGATGTGCGGCACATCGCAAACCGCGGGCCAGTTCGTGCCCGTCTGGCCGTGGGCGCTGCAGATCGTGGTGTCGTTGTCGACAGTCTGTAGGGGCAGCCCTACAACAGAGGCCTGTAGGTCAATCCGTGGCTGGACCGCGAGCCAGCAACGCCAGTTCTACATCGTTGCGCGCGCCGGTTTTCTCGAGAATGCGCGCCCGATAGGTGCTGACGGTATTGGGTGCCAGCCCCAGTTGCGCACCAATTTCGCTCACGGTCTGCCCCGTCATGAGCAATCGAAAGACCTGGTGCTCGCGGTATGACAACGCTTCCAGCCCATGACTTTTGCGCTCGGCCAGGCCGCGCACTGGGCTGGTGCGGGCCACAGCCTGCGCCAGCGCCTGGGCGGTGGCGTCAGACACATACCGCTGGCCCGCCGCCACCCGACGCACCGCAGCCACCATGGCATCTGGATCGGCGCTTTTGTGAAGGTAACCGGCGGCCCCCATCTGGAGGCAGCGCACAGCGTACTGCCGTTCGGGATAGGTGCTGAGCATCAGCACCGGCAGCGTCGGCCAATCACGCCGCAGCTGCTGCAACACCTCCAAACCGTCGAGCTCGGGCAACGCAATGTCAAGCAACACCATGTCCAGGCCTGCCGGTCCATGCAGACCGGTCACACGCTCAAGCACCTGAGGGCCATCGGCCGCCTCGGCCACCACGCGGATCTCAGGCAGCCCATTGACCGGGTCGCACAGCACCAGCTTCAGGCCCTCACGCACAACGCGGTGGTCGTCACCAATACAGACACGGATGCTGTCACTCATAGGTCCTCGCTCATGGAAGCTGCAAGGGAATATCGAGCGTGAGGCATGTGCCCTGGCCCGGCGCGCTGTCGATGGACAGACTACCGCCCATCTGGCGGGCGCGCTCGCGCATGCCCAGCACGCCGTAAGCGGTCGGGGCCTCCAGCGACTGGGCCGCCGCCCCCACCCCGTTGTCGCGAACAACCAGCAACAGCCGGGCGTGTGCCAGCCTGATGGCCACCGACAGGCGGGTGGCGCGGGCATGGCGCCCCACGTTGCTGAGCACCTCCTGGAAGATGCGAAACACCGCCATGGCAGTAGGCTCAGGAAGCGACAGCCCCGGAGCCACCTGCATGTCGAAGTCGAGGGAGATTTCCGCAGCCTGCGCGAACTCCTGTGCCTGCCATTCCAGGGCCGCCCACAGGCCCTGGTGGTCAAGGATGCTGGGACGAAGGTCGGTGATGATGCGCCCGACATTCTCCACTGCCGTTTCAATCAGCCGTCCCATGTTTTGGCATTTGCAGCGCATCTGAAGACGCAACGCGTCCCCCGCCCCGCTCTCGACGGGAGGCACCTCCCCAAGACGGCGCTGGAGCCAGTTGACATCCATCTTGAGACCGACGAGCAGACTGCCGAGTTCGTCGTGCACTTCGCGTGCGATGCGCGTGCGCTCGTCCTCGCGCACCTGATTGAAGTGGGCCGACAACTCGCGCAGCTGGGAAAGGGCGTCTGTCAGTGCCCGCGTCCGTTCCGCGACGCGGCGCTCCAGCTCGTCATTGGCTTTCGCGAGCTGGTCGTGGGCCAGACGCAGCGCATCGGCTGCACGGCGGCGCTCGCTGATGTCGATGAAGGTGATCACGGCGCCACGTACCTGGCCGTCTTCCAGGATGGGATGGCTCGAATACTCGACGGCAAAAGGACTCCCGTTGCTGCGCCAGAACACCTCGGTGTCGACGCGACACGAGTGCCCATTGCGAAAGGCATTGAAGATCGGACATTCCTCGTCTGCGTATGGCCGCCCGTCGACATGGGAGTGGTGGGTCAGCTGGTGCATGTTGCGCCCGAGCACGGCTGCGGCGTCCATCCCGATCATTTCTGCGCCTGCACGGTTGATGAAGACGCAATGGCCGTGCAAATCAACAACGAAAACGCCCTCGCCGGTGGATTCGAGCAACAGATCCAACCGGCGGTGCCACAGAGACTGGTCAGTGGCCTGCAGAGCAATCAGCGATGCGGTCATGCAGCGACCGGACGCAATGCGCGTGCCAGCCCAGGTGTCTTGCCCGACCGTACGGACGAGGCGGACTTTTGTTCACAATGCAGGCATGAACTCCGCACCCTCCTCTGCCTCCACCAGACCTGTGCCTTCGGTGTGGCGCGCACCTCAGCTGTCCCGTCGCTGGTGGCCCGTGTTCCTGCGCAATCTGCTGGTGTGGCGCAAGCTCGCCATTCCCAGTCTGGTCGGCAACATCGCGGAGCCACTGATGTGGCTTGTGGCCTTCGGTTACGGCATGGGTGCGCTGGTCGGACAGGTCAGCGCCGGCGAGCAGCAGGTCCCGTACATCCTGTTTCTGGCCAGCGGCTCCATCTGCATGAGTGCCATGAACGCCGCCAGCTTCGAGGCGCTGTACTCGGCGTTCTCGCGCATGCATGTGCAAAAGACCTGGGATGGCATCATGAATGCCCCGGTCACGCTCGACGACGTGGTGCTGGCCGAAATGCTGTGGGCGGCTTTCAAGGCGCTGTTCACGGTCACCGCCATCCTGGGCGTGATGCTGGCGCTGGGCATCAGCCACAGCCCCAAACTGCTGGTGGCATGGCCCGTGCTATTGGGCGTAGGCATCATGTTCTCGAGCATCGCGCTGATCTTCAACGCGCTGGCCAAGGGCTACGACTTCTTCACTTACTACTTCACGCTCGTACTGACGCCCATGATGTTCCTCTCGGGCGTGTTTTTTCCGCGCGAACAGTTGCCTGACTGGGTGCGCGGCGTGTCGGACTGGTTACCGCTGACCAATGCGGTCGAATTGGTCAGACCAATGTTCATGGACACCTGGCCAGCCCACCCGCTTCGCCACGGGCTGGTCCTGGCATGCACCACGGTGCTGGCATTCTGGCTGGCGCTGGCACTCACGCGCCGACGGTTCGGCGCCTGATCAGGCCACGGCCCCTGCCCGGGCACTCGCCCGGATCATGTCCACGGCTTTTTCGGCAATCATCACCGTGGGCGCGTTGGTGTTGCCGCTCACGATGCGCGGCATGATCGACGCATCGACCACGCGCAGGCCTTGCAGGCCATGCACACGCAGTTCGGCATCCACCACGTCCCGAGGCCCCGGGCCCATGCGACAACTGCCCACCGGGTGGTAGATGGTGTCGGCGTAGTTGCGAATGAACTGCTCGATCTCAGCATCGCTTTGCGCACTGGCCGAGGCCGCCAGTTCCTTGGCACCGTACTGGGCCAGGGCCGGCTGCTGCAGGATCTCGCGCGTGCGCTTGAAGCCACGCACCATGCGCTGCATGTCGTCGGGGTCGGCGAAAAACGCTGGATCGACCAGCGGCAGGGCGTGCGGATCGGGGCTTGCCAGCGTCACGCTGCCGCGGCTGCGCGGTTGCAGCAGGCACACGTGGGCCGAGTAGCCGTGGCCGAGCACGGTCTTGCGGCCATGGTCTACCAGTTTGCCCACCACAAAATGCAGTTGCAGATCCGGCACCGGCTCAGAAGGGGCGCTCTTGATGAAGCCCCCGGCTTCGGCGAAGTTGGTGGTCAGCAGGCCCGTGCGGCTGCGCCGCCATTCCTGGATACCCCGCAGCGCCGACACCATGCCGGACAGCGAGAGGCCAAAAAGGTCGCGCAACTGGGGCGCGTCGAGCACTTGCACCACATCCGGATGGTCGTGCAAATGCTGGCCCACGCCAGGCAGGTCGTGCGCAACGGGGATGCCGTGCTGCTGCAGGTGTGCACCAGGCCCCACGCCTGACAGCATCAACAATTGCGGCGACAGCAAAGCGCCAGCGCTCAGCAGCACCTCGCGCTGCGCGCGCACCTGCTGCAGCGGCCCCTGGCTGCCGATACGGTATTCCACTCCTACAGCACGCCGCCCTTCGAAGAGGATGCGGGTGGCCCGTGCGCCGGTCACCACCTGCAGATTGGGCCGGCTCAGGTGCGGCGTCAGGTAGCCTTTGGCAGCGCTGTGGCGTTCGCCGTTCTTGTGCGTGACTTGGTACAGGCCCACGCCTTCCTGGTCGGCACCGTTGAAGTCCCGGTTGTGGGGATGGCCCGCTTGTACCCCGGCCTCGACAAACGCATGGCTGAAGCGATTGGGCGATCGCAGGTCGGCCACGTTGAACGGTCCCCCCTGGCTGTGCCAGTCGTCGCCACCGCGCTCGTTGTGTTCGGCACGCAGGAAGTAAGGCTTGACGTCGTTCCAACCCCAGCCCGCATTGCCTTGTGAAGCCCAGTGGTCGTAGTCGGCATGCTGGCCGCGGATGTAGACCATGGCATTGATGGAACTGGATCCGCCCAGCACTTTGCCCCGCGGCTGGAAGCCCTTGCGGCCATTGAGACCAGGCTGGGGGGTGGTGTATTGGCCCCAGCCATTGAGCTCAAACTTGGCCATTACGGCGATACCCGCCGGACAGTGAATGAACACGCTCTGGTCGGCTGGCCCGGCCTCAAGCAGGCACACGCGCACGGCCGGGTCTTCCGACAGGCGGCCAGCCAGCACCGAGCCGGCGGAGCCTCCGCCGATCACGACATAGTCAAACATGGGTCCCCTTCACCGCTTCTGGATGTGTTGTTGTGCCGGGCCACGATAACCGAACGACCGTGCGATTGCGCGTACCATCTTCGGCGTCGTTTTCACTTTGAAGAGAGCTCTCTATATGCAGATTCGTACGGTTGGCATCATCGGCGCAGGCACCATGGGCAACGGCATCGCACAGGCATGCGCGGTGGCAGGCATTCCTGTGGTCATGGTGGACATCTCGGATGCTGCGGTGCAAAAAGGCATCGCCACCGTGGCCGGCAGCCTAGACCGGCTGATCAAGAAAGAGAAGATCACCGCCGCCGACAAGGATGCAGCGCTGGCGCGCATCCAGGGCTCCACGCGCTACGAGGATCTGCAGTCGGCCGACCTGATCATTGAGGCGGCCACAGAGAACCACGAACTCAAGGTCAAGATCCTCAAGCAGGTGGATGCGCTGGCCCGACCCGAGGTGATCATCGCCTCCAACACCTCGTCGATCTCGATCACGCAACTGGCCGCCGCCACAGGCCGTGCCGACCGCTTCATTGGCATGCACTTCTTCAACCCCGTGCCCATGATGGCGCTGGTGGAGATCATCCGCGGCCTGCAGACCAGCGACGCCACGCACGACGCGGTGCACGCACTGGCCGTGGCCTTGGGCAAGACGCCGATCACGGTCAAGAACGCACCGGGCTTCGTGGTCAACCGCATCCTTGTGCCCATGATCAACGAGGCCTTCTTTGTGCTGGCCGAGGGTCTGGCCACGCCCGAAGACATCGACGCGGGCATGAAGCTGGGCTGCAACCAGCCCATTGGCCCGCTGGCACTGGCCGACATGATCGGCCTGGACGTGTGCCTGGCGGTGATGGAGGTCTACCTGAAAGAGTTTGGCGACAGCAAGTACCGCCCCTGCCCGCTGCTCAAGGAAATGGTGGCTGCAGGGCGCCTGGGCCGTAAGACCGGGCGCGGCGTCTACGCCTATTGAAACGGCCCGCTGCGTGCCACAGCGCCGTGTGCGCCTGTGGCCCCGTGGCAGGCGCCCGCCCGGGCAGGCCTGGGGCGTTGATAGTGCTGTGGCGCCCCGCTGCTTGCGCAGGCAAAGGCCGCGCCACTGCGGCGTACAGCACCAGCTTTGACAAAATGCTATTGATTTAATAGCTACTCGTGCTTGCCAGACAAGCACGAGCCCCTGAAAACTCTCTCAACCATCGCCCGAGGCGGCTTGCGGCGATGCGTCGACCCTGGGGCCGAAAGGGATATTGCCAATTAGATTGCGTGCAATTTAATTGCACATCACAATTACGCCATGCCGTCACCCGCCGCCTCCATCCCTGCCGTGCCGCCCCGCGCGCCCAGCCCGCCGGAGTTGCTGCTGGACCACCAGGTGTGCTTTGCGCTGTATTCGGCGTCACTGGCCATGACCAAGCTCTACAAGCCGTTGCTCGACACGCTGGGCCTGACCTACCCGCAGTACCTCGTCATGCTGGCCCTGTGGCAGGCCGACGGCGTGACGGTGGGCGAGCTGGGCGAACGGCTGTTTCTCGACTCCGGCACGCTGACGCCCTTGCTCAAGCGGCTGGAAGCCGCCGGCCTGCTGCAGCGGCAGCGCGACGCGGCCGACGAACGGCGCGTGCGCGTGGCCCTGACCGACGCCGGCTGGGCCCTGCGCGACCCGGCGCGCGAGATTCCGCATTGCGTGCTCCAGCAATCGCAATGCACGTTGCCCGAACTGGCGGCGCTCACCGCCCAGCTCCAATCCCTGCGGTCGCGCCTGCATGGCACGGCATCGGCCGCTTCGTGTGTCCCGTCCCCCGCTTCGGCGGATCTCTCTTGAAGGAAATCACCATGGCATCGCTCGACCAAGTTCTGTACACCGCCCGCGCCCACACCACGGGCGGCCGCGATGGCGCCTCGCGCACCGACGACGGTCGCCTGGACGTCAAGCTCTCGCCTCCCGGCGGCGCTG
>NZ_BAABEX010000013.1:217326-231258 GCF_039540375.1 Acidovorax lacteus | reverse complement strand
GCCGACCTGTCGGTGGACGCTGAAGTGGACCTGGGCAAGGTCGGCCAGGGCTACGGCGTGGCCGCACGCCTGGCCGTGAGCCTGCCAGGCATGGACCGCGCCGCCGCCCAGGCCGTGGTGGACGCCGCCCACCAGGTGTGCCCCTACTCCAACGCCACGCGCGGCAACATCGACGTGACCATCACGCTGAAGTAAACGCCCTGGCCCTGTCGCCCGACGGCTCCGCTGCAGGAGCCCGGGCGCAGCCCACGGCAGCCCCTGCCCATGGGCTGCTGCGGATCGCCGCGCACACCCTGCGGCGCGCATCTACCCCCCCCGCTGCAGCACCGGCGATCTTCTGGGCCACGCCATATCCGCAGGCACCTGCGTCGCGCACCGGTCACGGCTCCCACAGCCTCACATTCCATCGACACCGCACGCCGCCTGGGCCCGTTCCAAGCTGTTGTCTCTCTGGCTCGCTAGCGCGGCGGCGTCGGGCCTCCACTGCGCACGGGTCCACCCAATGCCGGGCGCTGCCGCCCCCTGTGGGCACTGCGCAGCCCTCACCAACACGCACCAGCCCATGCCCGCGGTGCGCACCCCTGGGCCTCAGCTGATGCAGATCAAGGGTTGAACAGACCGCCCTTGGGCCCCATGCAGGCACCTTCCACAATGGCGCTGCAGCGCATGCCGCCTTGCAAGCCTGCGCTCAGTTTGGGCTGGGATCATGGAGCCGATACGGCGCAGGGCACGCGGCCCTCCGCGCCGACACACCGGGCACCAGAGCCCGGGAGGAGACATGCCATGAGGATCGCGCTGCTGTCGGACATCCATGCCAACCGGCAGGCCTGGGACGCCTGCGTGCTGCAGGCGGGGGCGCTGGGCGCCGAGCGTCTGGCGGTGCTGGGCGACCTGGTGGGATATGGCGGGGACCCGGCCTATGTGGTGGACCGGGCCCGCGCGGTGCAGGCCGAGGGTGGATGGGTGCTGCAAGGCAACCACGATGCCATGGCGCTGCACCCGCCCGCACCGGGCGATACCGCCGCCCAGAGCATGGGAGCGCAGGGCGCGGCATGGACGCGCAGCCAGCTCGACAACGCGCAGCGCACGTTTCTGGCGGCGCTGCCGTTGACGGCCCGCATCGGCCCGACGCTGCTGGTGCATGCGAGCGCCGACCAGCCCGAGCGCTGGCGCTACGTAGAAGACGAAGCTGCGGCCACGCGCTGCCTGGACGCCGCCCTGCGCGACCAGCCCGACCTGCACCTCGTGGCCTGCGGCCATGTGCACCACCAGGCGCTGTACTACCGCGGCGCCAGTGGCGGACTCATGCGCTTTGCACCAACGCCCGGCGTACCGATCCCGATACCGCGCCACCGCCGCTGGGTGGCGACCATTGGCTCGGTGGGCCAGCCGCGCGATGGCGATGCCCGCGCCATGTGGGCGCTGCTGGACACCGAGCGCGCCACGCTGCGCTTCGAGCGCACGCCTTATGCCGTGGATGCGGCAGCGCAGGCCATTCGCACCAGCGGCGCGATGCCCGAAGAATTTGCACTACGCCTGGAGAGGGGACGATGAAACTGCTGGACCAAAGGCACCGTGGTCGACGGCTTTGCCATAGCCGAATGCATCCATGCCGGCGGCATGGCCCACATCTACCGGGTGGAATACGCCGACGGCCGCGAAAGCCCGGGCTTTGCCATGGCCATGAAGATCCCGCGCATGACCGCGGGCGATGGCGCCGAGAACATCGTGAGCTTCGAGGTGGAACTGCAGATCCTGCCGATGCTCACAGGCCCCCATGTGCCCCGCTTCATTGCCGCGGGCGACCTGGAGCGCCTGCCCTACCTGGTGATGGAATATGTGCCGGGCTACACACTCGACCAGTGGATGCAGGAACACGGCCGCGCCACCGCCGAGCAGGCCGCACGCCTGGGTGTGGCCATGGCCCATGCGGCCCACAGCCTGCACCAGCAGAACGTCTGCCACCTCGACCTCAAACCGGCCAACGTGCTGCTGCGCGACGACGACCGGGCCGTGCTGCTGGACTTCGGGCTGTCGTGCCACGCGCACCAGCCCGACCTGCTGGCCGAAGAAATGCGCAAGGCAGTGGGCTCGCCGGCCTGGATCGCACCCGAGCAGGTGGTGGGCGTGCGCGGCGACCCGCGCAGCGATGTGTTTGCCATCGGCGTGATGCTCTACGAACTGGTCACGGGCGAGCTGCCCTTTGGCGCTCCGGCCACGGCGGGCGGACTGCGCCAGCGGCTGTGGATGGCCCCCACCCCGCCGCGGCGGCACAACCCCGAGGTGCCGGGCTGGTTGCAAGAGGTGATCCTGCGCTGCCTGGAGCCCGAGGCCGCGCAGCGCTACCCCTCGGCCGCGCACCTGGCGTTTGACCTGGCCCATCCCGAGCAGGTCGCGCTCAGCGAGCGCGCCGAGCGCCTGCAAGGTCCGTCGGTGGGCAACCACCTGCGCCGCTGGGTCAAGGCGGCGGGCATGCAGTACCAGCCGAGCCCACTGCCCAGCGAGCAGGCCGAGGACACCCCCATCGTGATGGTGGCCGTGCCGCACGCCGATGTGAGCGATGCCACGCTGTATTCGCTGCGCCAGGCGGTGGCGCGCTCGCTGGGCATTCGCCCGGGCGCGCGGCTGGCGTGCGTGACGGTGATCTCGCCCTCGGCCACCAGCAGCACCGACAGTGCGCGCAGCGAAACCACGGTGCACCGCCAGCATCTGGCGCGCCTGCAGCAGTGGGTGCAGCCGCTCGACCTGGCGGGACACCATGTGAGCTTTCATGTGCTGGAATCGTCCGACGTGGCCCAGGCGCTGGTGCGCTATGCCGAAGGCAATCGCGTGAGCATGATGATCCTGGGCGCGGCCACCCACGGCCTGCAGATGCAGCGATTCGTGGCCACCGTGCCCATGCGCGTGGCCCGCGACGCGCCGTGCACCGTCATCCTCGTCAAGCAGGCCCTGCCCTTTGCCCGCCTGGCCGACATGTCGGAGCACTGAGCGCCCCCGTGTGCGTGGCTGCGCACGGCTGTCACGCAGGCGGCAGCCGGTGGTTGAGCGCGGCGCGCATTGGCCCTAACTTCGCGCTCATGACAACCATCACCACCCTGCTCGTGCGCCAGGACGACCTGGCACAGACCCGCCTGCGCCAAAGCCCCGCTGCCCCCGTGGGTGCAGGCGACATCCGCGTGCGCGTGGATGCCTTCGCCCTCACCGCCAACAACATCACCTACGCGGCCATGGGCGGCATGCTGCAGTACTGGCAGTTCTTCCCGAGTGGTGAAGACGGCTGGGGCATCGTGCCGGTCTGGGGCTTTGGCACGGTGGTCGAATCGGCGCACGAGGGCCTCCCGGTGGGCGAGCGCCTCTACGGCTACTGGCCCATGGCCACCGAGGTGGTGTTGACCCCGGCACGGGTCAGCGCAGCAGGTTTTGCCGACGGAGCGGCCCACCGCGCGGGCCTGCACCCGGTCTACAACCAGTACCTGCGCGCCGCGTCCGACCCGTTCTATCAACCGGACACCGAAGACCTGCAGGCGCTGCTGCGCCCGCTGTACATCACCTCGTGGCTGATCGACGACTTTCTGGACGACAACCAGCACTTCGGCGCCACGCGCATGCTGCTGTCCAGCGCATCGAGCAAGACGGCCTGGGGCACGGCGCTGGAGCTGTCGCGCCGCACCGGGCTGGAAGTGGTGGGCCTGACCTCCGCGTCCAACCAGGCGTTTTGCGAACGGCTGGGCTGTTACCACCGCGTGGTGGCCTACGACGCGCTGGAATCGCTCACACCCGACACGCCCAGCGTGTACATCGACTTTGCGGGCAGCGTGGCCCTGCGCCAGCGCGTACACGCGCATGTGAGCGGTCTGCGTTACAGCTGCGCGGTGGGCGCGAGCCACGTGCACGACCTGGGTGGCGCGGGCCAGTTGCCTGGCCCGCGGCCGGTGATGTTCTTTGCCCCGGCGCAGGTCAAGAAGCGCAATGCCGACTGGGGCGCTGCGGGCCTGAATGCGCGGCTGGTGGCGTCTTGGCAGCAGCTGCTGGGCGCCGTGCAGGCACCGCCCACGCCCTGGGTGCAGGTGCAGCACCACCGCGGCCCGGCCGCCACGCAGGCGCTGTTCGATGCGCTGCGCCAGGGCGGAGGCGACCCAGCCCTGGGCCACATGGCCACGCTGCAGGGCTGAGCCCAGCAGCCAGCCGGGGCGACCTGGCAAGCGCTGCGAGGCGGGCAGCGACAATCAACGCATGAGCCTCCTGCCCGCACCGCCCTCTGAGCCCTCCAGCCACCCTTACGCCAGCCTCACACCCGACCTGGTGCTGGATGCACTGGCCCAGGTGGGCCTGTATGGTGACGGCCGGCTGCTGGCCTTGCCTTCGTACGAAAACCGCGTGTACCAGGTGGCGCTGGAAGACGGCCAGCGCGTGGTGGCCAAGTTCTACCGGCCCGGGCGCTGGAGCCCCGACGAGATCCTCGAAGAGCATGCGTTTGCGCAGGAGCTGGCTGCGGCCGAAGTCCCCGTGGTGGCGCCGCGGGTGCTCGAAGGCGGCAGCACCCTGGCCGAGCATGGCGGCTTTCGGTTTGCCGTGAGCCCCTGGCGTGGCGGACGCGCGCCCGAGCTGGACGACGACGAAGTGCTCGAATGGGTGGGCCGCTACCTGGCGCGCATCCACACCGTGGGCGCAGCGCAGCCTTTTGTACACCGGCCTGCGCTGTCGGTGGCCCAGTTTGGCGAGGCGTCGCGCGACTGGCTGCTGGGCCACCACATGATCCCGCTGGACGTGCAGCGCGCCTGGCGCGACGCCTGCGAGCAGGCCCTGGCCACCATGGCCGACCGCGGCCTGGCTCTGGCCGACGGCAGCCTGCGCCCGGTGCTGGCCGACGCGCACACCCTGCGCCTGCACGGCGACTGCCATCCGGGCAACATCCTCTGGACCCCCGTGGACCGCCCGGACGGTGGCCCGCACTTTGTGGACCTGGACGACGCGCGCAGCGGCCCGGCGGTGCAAGACCTGTGGATGCTGCTGTCGGGCGAGCGCGCCCAACGCACGCAGCAACTGGCCGTGCTGCTGGATGGCTACGAGCAGTTCCGCGCGTTCGACCGGCGCGAGCTGGGGCTGATCGAGCCGCTGCGCACGCTGCGGCTCATCCACTACAGCGCGTGGCTTGCGCGGCGCTGGGAAGACCCGATCTTTCCGCAGGCGTTCCCGTGGTTTGGCAACAGTGACTACTGGCGCGGCCAGGTGGACATGCTGCACGAGCAGATCGAAGCCATGTCGGAGGCACCGCTGGCGGCCTGAAAGCAGCGCAACGCCAGCGCAGGCCGCGCGTTCAGCGCGGCACGGCCGACTGCCCCGCAAAACGGCGGAAACCCGGCACCAGCACTTCGGCCACGTAGGCGCGGTCAAGCCACAGCCACAGCATCACCGGTACCAGCGTGGGCAGCACCAGGGCGCCGGCCTGGTAGCCGTAGATGATGGCTTCGAGCTGCCACATGTCGGCGCGCAGGGTGCGCAGATTGAACTGCGCTGTCGAAATCATCTGCATGAGCAGGAACATCACCGTGCTCAGCGCCTGGGTGGGCCACAGCAGCACGTAACCGGCCAGCGCGCGCTGCCACAGCCCGCGCCGCCGCCAGCCTGCGGCCAGCAGCAGCGCCAGCAGAATCGGCAGCCCGTAGGCATAGCGGGCGGGGCTGGCCTCCACCGAGAACTCGGCCTTGCGCCCGCCCGCCTGGGGCACGGCAATTTCGATGGTGGTTTCGGCCTCGATCACGCCGGGGCGCACATGCACCTTGCGCACCCACATGGGCGCACCCTGCTCCAGCGCCACGTGCGTGAGCCAGGCCACGGGGTAGGACGTCCAGGCCGAGACCTGGCTCCAGACCACTGTGAGCGCGATCAGCCAGGCCACGGCAGCAGCCATGAAACGGGCGATGGGGGGCAGATGCCAGCGCGCCATGCTGCGGCCTCAGGCCAGGGCCGGGGTGCCCGGCGTGGTCGGCGGCGGAGCATTCGGCGGCGTGCCGTCGGCGTCGGCACCGCCCTTGTTGCCCGCCCGCACCCACAGCAGCCAGACAATGAGCACGTCCAGCATGATCAGCGCCTGCCACAGGTACTCGTGCGCGAAATTGAACACGGGCGTGCTCCACTGCCCCAGGTAGAACAGGCTGATCACACGCACGATGTTGAGCGCCTGCACGGCCACAAAGCCCACCACCAGGCCCACGAGTTTGTGCCGCCAGGTGGCGGGAAAGGCCATCACCGCCGCGAACAGCACGATGCAGGCCTCGATGCCGTTGCAGCCGGGCTCGATGGACACGCCAAAGCCGGTCTGGGTGTTCCACAGCACCTTGCCCGAGGCGGCGGCGGTTTTGTCGAACAGCGTGACCAGTTCCACGCACATGCGTGCGAGCAGCGCCGTCCAGGGCAGCACGATGTGCTGCTGCACCCAGTTGAGCATGTTCAGGCCGAACAGCGTGAGCTGCAGCGCGATGAAGGTGATGAAGAAACGCAGCATGAAGGCCCCAAGCCCCGCGAAAGATGGCCGCGCGCACCGGGCGCCGCCGAAGCCGCGATTATCGGCACGCAGCCGAGGTGGTCCAGCCTTGTCTGGCATGGGCCCGGGCGCGCTGGGGGCTCGCCCCTGCCACGGTCGGGTGCCGCCCGAGCATTTTGCTATATTTTTGATAGCTGCTCGTGCTTGATTTTGAAGCACGAGCAGCCGATTCGGCACTCAACTCCCGCATCCGGGGGATGGCGCCACCGCCCCAACCGGGCAGGGCCTTCGTAGGGTCCGGCGCGCCGCCAGAGCGGGCCAGCGCGCTGTCTGCAGCCCGGCTAGCGGTGCGCCGCGATGGATCGCCGCGCGTGGCTGGGTGCCAGCGACCGCAGGCCGCGGCGCTCAGACGAGCAGCGCGTTCACGCGGCGCACGTAGGCGGCCGGGTCCTCGGGCAGGCCACCCTCGGCCAGCAGCGCCTGGTCGAACAGGATGTGCGCCAGGTCGTGGAAATGCACGCTGCCGTCGAGCTTTTTCACCAGCGCGTGCTCGGCGTTCACCTCCAGCACGGGTTTGGTGTCGGGGGCCTGCTGGCCGGCCTGCTTGAGCAGGCGCGCGAGCTGGTTGCTCATGCCGCCCTCTTCCACCACCAGGCAGGCGGGCGAATCGACGAGGCGCGTGGTCACGCGCACGTCCTGCGCCTTGTCCTTGAGCGCTTCCTTCAGCTGGGCCAGCACGGGCTTGAAGGCCTCGGCGGCTTCCTCGGCCGCCTTCTTTTCGGCCTCGTCCTGCAGCTTGCCCAGATCGACCGCGCCCTTGGCCACGCTTTGCAGCGGCGTGCCGTCGAAGTCGTGCAGGTAGTTCAGCGCCCACTCGTCCACGCGGTCGGTCATCAAGAGCACCTCGATACCCTTCTTCTTGAAGACTTCGAGCTGCGGGCTTTTCTTGGCGGCGGCCAGCGTGTCGGCGGTGATGTAGTAGATGGCCTCCTGGCCCTCCTTCATGCGCGCCTTGTAATCGGCAAAGCCGACGCTCACGGTGTCGGTGGTGGTGCTGGCAAAGCGCAGCAGCTTGGCAATGCGTTCGCGGTTGGCAAAGTCTTCACCCAGGCCTTCCTTGAGCACGGCACCGAACTCGGCGTAGAACTGGGTGTACTTGCCTTCCTTGGCCTTGTCTTCCTCGCTCACCACGTCGGTCACGCCATCGGCGCCTTCGCCCGTGGTGTGCTGGTCGTGCTTGGCCAGGTCTTCCAGCATCGAGAGCACGCGCTTGGTGCTGCCTTCGCGGATGGCGCGCACGTCGCGGCTTTCCTGCAGCAGTTCGCGGCTCACGTTCAGCGGCAGGTCGGCCGAGTCGATCACGCCCTTCACAAAGCGCAGGTAGGTGGGCATCAGCGCTTCGGCGTCGTCCATGATGAACACGCGCTTGACGTACAGCTTCACGCCCGCCTTCTTGTCGCGGTTCCACAGATCGAACGGTGCCTTGGCCGGGATGTACAGCAGCTGCGTGTATTCGGTGTTGCCCTCGACGCGGTTGTGGCTCCAGGTCAGCGGGTTCTCGAAGTCGTGGCTGATGGCCTTGTAGAAGTCCTGGTACTGCGCTTCGGTGATGTCCTTCTTGGGCCGCGTCCACAGCGCGCTGGCCTTGTTGACGGTCTCCCACTCGCCCGTCTTGACCATGGCGCCGGGCTCGCCTTCCTTGTCGCTGTCTTTCCACTCCTCTTTTTCCATGAGGATGGGCAGGCTGATGTGGTCCGAGTACTTGGCAATCACCTGCTTGAGCTTCCAGGCGTTGAGGTACTCGGCCGCGTCTTCGCGCAGGTGCAGGATCACGCTGGTGCCGCGGGCGGCCCGGGTGATGGCCTCCACCTCGAACTCACCGGTGCCGCCGCTGATCCAGCGTACGCCCTGCTCGGGTGGCAGGCCCGCGCGGCGCGATTCGACGGTGATCTTGTCGGCCACGATGAAGCCCGAATAAAAGCCCACGCCGAACTGGCCGATGAGCTGGGCGTCTGCTTTCTGGTCGCCCGTGAGTTTGCCCATGAAGTCCTTGGTGCCGCTCTTGGCAATCGTGCCCAGGTGGTCGATGGCCTCCTGCGCGCTCATGCCGATGCCGTTGTCGGTGATGGTCAGCGTCTTGGCGGCCGGGTCCACACTCAGGCGCACTTCGAGGTTGGGCGCGTCTTCGTACAACGCGCTGTCGGCCATGGCTTCGAAGCGCAGCTTGTCGCAGGCGTCCGAGGCGTTGGAGACCAGTTCGCGCAGGAAGATTTCCTGGTTGGAATACAGCGAATGCGTGACCAGGTGGAGCAGCTGCGCCACCTCGGCCTGAAAGGACAGGGTCTGTTTGCTCATGTGAGGGTTCTCCCAATGTGTGGATGCGTGCCCGCAGGCGGTCGGGGCGCGGCGGCCCCGGCAGGCGCGCACATGGGGGCGGGCCAAAGGGTTTCAAGGGCTGCAAAGCGAAACCGCGCCCAGCGGGCGCGGTTCAGGCACGGGGCAAGGCCGTGTCAGCCGTCGAGCGTGATGCGGTTGACCAGTGTCTGCAGCACCAGGTCGGCCTTGTCGTTGGCCAGCTGGCAGGTGCCTGCGGCCGCATGGCCGCCGCCGCCGAATTCGAGCATCAGGTTGCCCACATGGGTGTTGCTCGTGCGGTTGAGGATGGATTTGCCCGTGGCAAACACCGTGTTCTGCTTCTGCAGGCCCCACATCACATGGATGGAGATGTTGGCCTCGGGGAACAGCGCATAAATCATGAAGCGGTTGGTCGCCCAGATGGTCTCTTCGTCGCGCAGATCCAGCACCACCAGCTTGCCGATCTGGATGCCGCAGCGCAGGATCTGCTCCTTGGCCTTGGGCGCGTGCTCGTGGTAGAGCCGCACACGCTCCTGCACGTCCGGCAGGGCCAGGATTTCCTCAATGGTGTGGTCACGGCAGTACTGGATCAGGTCCATCATCAGCGCGTAGTTGCTGATGCGGAAATCACGGAAACGGCCCAGGCCAGTGCGCGAATCCATGATGTAGTTGAGCAGCACCCAGCCCTGGGGGTTGAGGATGTCCTCGCGCGAATACTGGGCCGAATCGGCCTGGTCTACCGCCGCCATCATCTCGTCGGTGATGCGCGGGAACGCCGCCTTGCCGCCGTAGTAGTTGTAAACCACGCGCGCAGCCGACGGGGCTTTGGCTTCGATGATGTGGTTGGTGTCGCGGCGGCCGGCGTTGCGCACGGTCTCGGACTCGTGGTGGTCAAACACCAGATGCGCCCCCGGCACATACGGCAGGTTGGTGGTGATGTCCCGCGAGGTGATCGCCACCTTGCCGTCCTGCATGTCCTTGGGATGCACGAACGTGATCTCGTCGATCAGATTCATCTCGTTGAGCAGCACCGCGCACACCAGACCGTCAAAGTCGCTGCGGGTCACCAGGCGGTATTTCTTCTCGCTCACTGAATTCTCCTTGTTACATATTCGCGCATGGGCGACATGGTAGCGGCCGCGGGACAGCAGGCCAACCATCCGTTGCGCAGCAGCAGCCCCGCTATCCTGACACAGCGCCCGCCGGCTGCAGCCACGCCAGCAATTGGCGGGCCACCCGGGGGTCGCTCAGCAGATCCAGATGCCCGAGGCGGTGCAGCACGGCCTGGTCGCGCCGCGCAAATGCCAGCGTGCGCTCCGGGGCGTCGTGCTGGCCCAGGGCGCTGCGCAGCGGCACCAGCCCGTCGCCCACCAGCCGCTCGGCCAGCGGGCTGCGCTGCGCCGCCAGCGTACCGGCTACCGCGTGACAGGCCACGTCCGCGGGCAAAGGCAGCGGGGCGCGTCGGTCGGTGCTGCGGTGAAAACGGTCGCGGCCCTCCCAATCGCTGGCCTGCACATGCCCGAAGCGCAGATCGGTGATTCCCGCGCTGCGCAAGCGGGCAAGGCGGGCAAACGGGCGCGCATACACCGACTGGCCCAGCAGCACATCCACCACATGGCCAGCGCGCTCCAGCGGCGCGCCGTGGTGGGGAGTGCCCAGAAACACCAGGTGCCGCAGCAACGGCCGCCAGAGACTGTCCGCCCCGGCCTGCGCGCAGGCACTGCGCGCCACCAAGCCGCCCATGCTGTGGGCCAGCACCGACACCTCGGTCACGGGCGTCGGCCAGTCCCGCACCAAGTCGGAGAGCATGGCATCGAGTCGCTCGCCGTTGGCCGAGACGTGCAGACCCGTGTTGTAGCGCAGGTACACCGGGGTGTAGCCCAGGGCCTCTGCCAGAAACGCGCCGTGGTCATGGCCTTTGCGCTGCCACTGCAGGTCGTTCATGCACAGCCCGTGGACCAGCACCAGCAGACGGCCGCCCCTGGCGCGGCGCAGATCCAGCGGCCGACCGTGCTGGCACCACTGCATCGCGGTGCACAGTGGATTGCCGTCGGCCTCCAGGCGGTCGCCCATCACGCCATTGAGGGCGGCAATCCCCGCTTCGCGTTCCCACGACACCGCGCCATCGGCGGGGTCGGCCTCCCACAAAGGTTCCAGCCGGGCCAGCCCGGCCTGCAAGCCTGCGTCCACCAGGCCAGTGACACCGCGGATGCTGCGGTAGATCAGTCCCGTCAGGCCCCGCGCCTGCCCCGGGGCTTCGCCCCCCGGCAGGCCCAAGGTACCCAGTACGGACTGGTGTACACCCTCTGCCACGCGGCTGATGCCCACCGTCGCCTGGGCCGCAAGGCGCATGGCGCCCCGCAGGTCCGACGCACGCCACGAGCGCCGCGCGGGTCTGTGTTCCGGTTCAGATGGCGTTTGGCGGGCGCCGGGCACCGGGGGAATGGATGGGGCAGACATGGGGCTCCCGATGGAAACAGCGGCCCCGACCGGCAAGGATCAGAAACGCTCGTGCGGCGCAAGATAGCGCCATTGGCCGACCGGCAGATGCCCCAGCGTCACCTGCCCAATGCGGATGCGCTTGAGGCCTACGACCTTGAGACCGACCAGCTCGCACATGCGGCGGATCTGGCGCTTGCGGCCCTCGGTCAGCACGAACCGCAGTTGTTCAGGGTTCTGCCATTCCACGCGTGCAGGCCTCAGCGCCTTGCCATCCAGCGACAGTCCGTGGCACAGCCGTGCGAGCCGTTCAGCCGGAAACACGGTCTGCACGTTGGTGGTCACATCCCCGAACTGCACGCGCACCAGATATTCCTTTTCGACCTCGGAGTCTTCGCCGATGAGTTGCCGGGCAACGCGTCCATCCTGTGTCAGCACGAGCAGGCCCACCGAATCGATGTCCAGCCGCCCGGCAGGTGCGAGGCCCCGCAACTGGCCCGGTGCAAAACGCTGCCGGCTCGCGTCGCCCTGCCAGTGCGTGCGGGCATTGATGAGCGCCACGGCGGGCGTGTAGCCGTCTTCGGCCTGCCCGCTGACATAGCCCACCGGCTTGTGCAGCAGGATCGTGACCTGTTGCCCCTGCTGACCTCGTGCCTCGGGGCTGACCTCAATCCGGTCCAAAGGCGCGACCTGCAGACCCATGACAGCCACTTGGCCGTTCACCCGGACCCAGCCCCGCGCAATCCAGTCGTCGGCCTCGCGCCGCGAGCACAGTCCCATGTCGGCCAGCCGCTTGTTCAGCCGCATGCCCTCGGCCGCCGGCGGCGTGGCCGAGGTGCGAGGCAACCGTTGCGACACAGGCGCCCCCCCGGTGGGAGCGGGCGACCCGGACGCAGCCTGCCGCTGACCACCGGAAGATGCAGGGCGCACAGCGCCAGACGATGGATTGCCCGCCCGATCAGCACGGGGCGCCTGCGTGGCCGGGCGGCCCCTCGCGCCAGGCCGCACCGGTGGGCGCGAGGGCGCTGCATTCACCACCGCCGAAGGTGTGGTGGGCCTCCGCAAGATCGGCCGTGCAGGGACTGCGCCAGCGATATCCCCCGGCGCATCGACAGACCGGGAGGACGCGTCGGCAGCTTGGGACACGGCATTTGGCGGAGCAGGAGGCTGGGCGGGCATGGCGCTATTGTCCTCGGTCCTGCGCCCACGTCGGCGCCTCAGCGGCCAGCGGCCGGAAGCTGCTGCGCCTGCCAGCCCCAGAATTCATCCTGCGGCATGGGGCGGCTGATGTGATAGCCCTGCGCCTCGTCACACGACAGGGCGCGCAGGCGCTCCTGAATGGCCGCGGTCTCGACACCTTCTGCCACCACGCTCAGGCCCAGGTTGTGGGCCAGGTCGATGGTGGAGCGCACGATCGTCGCGTCGTCCTCGTCCTGCTCCATGCCCATGACGAAAGACTTGTCGATCTTGAGCTCGTCCACCGGCAGGCGCTTGAGGTAGGCAAGCGACGAATACCCGGTGCCAAAGTCGTCAATCGACAGCTTGAACCCCTGCTCGGACAAGCGGTTGAGCATGGCTTCGGCCCGCGTCGGATCGTCCATGATCGCGCTTTCGGTGATCTCCAGGCAAAGTGCATGGGCCTGCACACCATGACGCTGAAGCACCGTCGCCAGCCGTGCGCTGAGATCCGGGTCCAGCAGATCGCGGGTGGAAAGATTGACGGACACCCGCAAACCGCACGCGCGGGCAGAGGGCGTGGCCAGCAGCCGCGCTGCGGCTTCGAAGACCCAGAGCGTGAGCTGCCGTACGAAGCCCGTCTGCTCCGCAAACGGGATGAACTGCATGGGCGGCACCAGACCGCGCTGCGGATGCATCCAGCGCACCAGCGCCTCGGCGGCCAGGCCAGACTGGGCTTGCAGCGGCACCTTGGGCTGCAGATACAGGCGCAACTCTCCCTGATCGACCGCCCGCCGCAGTTCTGTAAGCAATGAAAGGTTCTGACTGCTCGACGAATCAAACGCCGCGTCGTAGAGCAGGGGGCCGCTGAGTCGGCGCTTGGCCACGTACATCGCGATCTCGGAGTGGCTGAGCAGCGTGTCCGCATCGCTGGCAGGCCCCGGGCAGCAGGCAATGCCCATGCCGGCGCTCAGATCCACCGTCTGGTCCTCCAGCGCCAGCGGCTCCTCAAACGCCTGTGCCACACGCTGCGCCATCGCCTGGGCCTGTACCGCATCGGTGCGCAGCAGCAGCAGCGCAAACGCGTTCCCGCCCAGACGTGCCACCAGATCGCCCGGGTGCTCCACCAGCGCCTGGAGCCGGCTGGCAACAGCCTGCAACAAACGGTCGCCGAAGGCAAAGCCCAGCACGTCATTGACATGTTTGAAGCGGTCGAGATCGAGCGTCACCACCGCCAGTGGCTCGCCTGACATGCGCCCGGCCGCAATGGCCTGCCCCAGGGCCTCGCGAAACTGTTCGCGATTGGGCAGCCCTGTCAGGCGGTCCCAGTAGGCGAGCCGGCGAATTTCGCTTTGCTGGGCCGCAACGTCGAGTCGCATGCGGTCAAAAGCCCGCGCGAGGTTGCCGATTTCGTCCTGCCGCCCCATGTGCTCCAGCGGCGTGTCGTATTCCCCCCGCGACAGACGCTGGGTGGCCGC
>NZ_BAABEX010000013.1:0-217224 GCF_039540375.1 Acidovorax lacteus | reverse complement strand
CAGCGCCCGATAAGGCGCCACCACGGTTTCGACCGAGCGCAGCACCAGGGTTTCCACCTCGCCGCCCAGACTGGGCTGCTGCACCACCCGTGCCAGCAAACTGCCCTCTGGGGTGCTCATCTCCTGCACCGCATCGGCCTGACGCCCGACCGCGCCCAGCAGCTGTGCAGGCAGCGTCGAAACCGGCACCGCCCAAGGCTGCTCGGCCGTTCGCACGCGCAGCGCCACATGCACGCCAAGCAACTGGCGCATTTCGTCGGCCAGCCGCTGGTCCACAGGAAATCCCATCAGCACCCAGCCGATGACCACCGGCGCACGCATGGGCACCATCACAAACTGGTAGGGCAGCCCCGATATCACGACCATCTCGCTGGCTTGCGGCGCTGCTGCCAGCCGTGCGGCAAGCGGCGCCGCCAGGGCACGGAAGGCCGCCTCGTCCAGCTGAACGCTGACCGCCTGCAACGCCAGCTGCGTGTCGAGCACTGCGGTAACGGCAGCGCCAATGCGACTGCCGTGGTTCTCGAGAACCGACTGTATGGTTTCGCGGTCGTCCGAATTGATGGCTGAACGAAAGCCGTAGTCCGCTGCAAGCAAGGCCGAGCTTTGCCGGAGCTGCTCGGCGTTCTGTGCCAGCAACCGTTTCCACACGTTCTCATCGATGTCCAGCTCGCGCGCGATCTGGGTTCGGGCATTGCGCTCAATAGAGGCCCGCACCACGGTGAAGCCTGCGGCCTGCACGAGCAGCAGCAGCAGCAGCGAAATCCCGATCAGACGCAGAATCAGGCTGCGCTGGACAAGACGCCACATCAAGGCGCGAGCCCCGCCATGCGCACGACCGCCTTCACGTCACCAGAGGGAGGCACCACCAGGCTCTGCTCCTGCGCAGGCGCCCCCACTGGAAGCCGGGCGTGCCAGCTGCGCAGCTTGTAGGTGCCAGGCGAAACACCTGTCAGGGATGCTTGACCACTGGCAGACGACTGGCCCAAGTAGGGCGTGTCGACTACCACCACCCAGCCGACCATCTGGTCATGGATGTTGCATCCCAGTACCACCACGCCAGGTTGATCAAAGACCACCGGGTTGGCCGGGCGTCCGGTGTAGAGCTTGAGTTCGAATTTCTTCGCAGGCGAAAAGGAGTAGACGTGGTGGCGAATGGAGTCCCGGTTGGGAAACTGCACCTCAGTGCCGACCGTGATCGCAAGCACACCCGGGAGGAACTGGCGCTTTTCTTGCGCAATCTCTTGCGCCGGCATGGGCCGCACCAGCTTGCGCGCATCGGACGACTCGAGAAACACCACGGCATCCGACAGGGGCTTTCCCGTGGCATCCGCCACCTCAACCGTGACGGTGCCAGCGAACGCCGACGTCCCAGCCCAGGCCGCCAATGCCGCGAGCCAACGCTTACGCCCCCGGGGACCTCGTTTCGGAAGCCCCTCGGACACATCGGGCTCGGCATGCTGCGTGGCTGGGCCGCATCGCCCCCAAGTTGTAGTGTTTTGTGTCGCCATATGGGCTCCTCTTACCGGATGGGCGTGTGGTTTTATACCGCAAGCGCCGCCTCTGGGATGCAGGAAGTCTGGTCATCGTGCCGCCTTGTGACGGTGCAAGCTGTCGCGGCCACGCAAAAGCCCCAAGCACGATGAGAAATATTTGGTAACAATAGGTCATGTGACCTGTGCATGACCCCATGGCAAAGCCACATGCCGCACCAAGGCGTTTGTCCCTACACTGCCCCAGCGATTGCGCAGACCAGCGGCTTATGAGAGAGCAGTACGGCCCGATTCTTGCAGCACACGCCTGTCCATATTTCCAGAGGAACGCCCATGGCCCTCACCGCAGCACTGCATTCGATGTCGATCTCCACCCGCCTGCGCCTGGGCTTTGGCTGCATGCTGGTCTTGCTCATGGCGGTGGCCGCGGTCGGGCTAGTGGCCAACAACCGGGTGCAAGCCCAGATGCAGGAAATCGCTGTACAGGGTGCCGCGAAAGCCAAGCTGGTCAACCAGATGTTGGAAACGGTCAGCGCCATGGGGCTACAGGGCCGCTCTGCGGCGATGCTCAACGACATTGACTCCAAGCAGGCACGGGTGCAGATCGAGGCTGTCGGCAAGACGCTGCAGCAGTACGCTCAACAGGAAACAGCCCTGGCCGACCTCCTGTCACGCGGTGAGGCGACGGCAGCGCAAACACAGCTGTTCAGCGAGATCCAGGCGTTGGCCCGCAAAACACGCCCCGAGCTGGAAACGGCCATCAAGGCCGCAGACGACGGAGACACGGTCAGCGCGACCCTCGCACTGATGACCCGGGTAGCGCCCATTGAGGCATCGTGGCGTGGCAAGCTTTCTGAACTGATCGACCTGCAGAACAGTCTCAACGCAGAGGCAGTGGCCAGCGCCGAGCGTACCCAGTCGCGGGCCCGGTGGACCAGCGGGACGCTGGTGGCTTTGGCCTTGGGCCTGGGCATGCTGATTGCCTGGCGCATCACCGCCAGCATCACGCAGCCAATCGGCCGCGCCGTGGTGGTGGCCGAGCGCATCGCGCGCGGCGACCTGACGTCACAGATTGAGGTGCGCATTCACGACGAGACAGGGCGCCTGCTCGACGCCATTGCCGCCATGCAGGAACGGCTGCGCTCGTTGGTGGGTGAGATCAGCGAAACGTCCGACTCGATCCTGGTGGCCAGCTCTGAGGTGGCGTCTGGCAACTTCGACCTGAGCCAGCGAACCGAGACCACCTCGCACAACCTGCAGGGTGCGGCTTCGGCGCTGGCCGACCTCACCAGCACCGTGGTGCAGAGCGCCGAATCCGCGCAACAGGCCAATCGGTTGGCTGCCAGCGCCTCGCAGGCCGCGACGCGCGGCGGTGAAGTGGTGCACCAGGTGGTGCAGACCATGGACACCATCAGCGGCAGCTCGCGCAAGATCGCTGACATCATCGGCGTGATCGACGGAATCGCTTTCCAGACCAACATTCTCGCGCTCAACGCGGCTGTTGAAGCGGCCCGCGCGGGCGAACAAGGACGTGGTTTTGCAGTCGTGGCGGGCGAGGTGCGCAACCTGGCCGGTCGAGCCGCCACCGCCGCACGCGAGATCAAGGCACTGATCCAGGCCAGCGTGGAGCAGGTCGAACAAGGCGGAACGCTGGTACAGCATGCCGGCAAGACCATCGAGGACCTGGTAGGTTCGGTGCGCCACGTGTCTCAGATCATGGGCGAAATCACGGCGGCTACGCAGGAACAAAGCCAGCGCATTGGCGAGGTCAGTCGCTCGGTGAACACGCTGGAAGAGATGACCCAACAGAATGCCGCACTGGTGGAAGAAGGCGCTGCCGCGGCAGAGAGCCTGAAAGACCAAGCAGGTCGGCTCACGCAGATCGTGGGGAACTTCAGACTGACCCGAAATCACGAAGACGACCGCGACTGGACGCCACCAGACACACAGGCGCCATCGCCTGCCGTGTCGGCCGCCATGGCGCCCCGAGCCCTGGGCAGCGCTCCTCGCGCCCTGCCCCGCTCCTGACCCACCTACGCCAGGGCGGCTTCAGGCCGCCTGCGACGGCAGTTGCAGCCGGGCCAGTTGAAAGCCGCTCGATCGCAATGCAGCAAGATCAAGCACTCTCAGCCCTCCATATTCCACGCGGATGGCGCCCTGCTCTTGAAGCGCTGCCAGCGCTTCGTTCACCCGCTGCCGGGACAGCCCCACCAAATAGGCCAGCTCCTGCTGTGTAATGCGCAGCACCTCACCCACGCCAGGATAGAGCACAGGGTTGAACAGCGCCGCCAGACTGCGAGCGACCCGCACATCCGGATTGCCCAGGCGGTCGATCTCTCGGGCTGCGATGAACTGTCCCAGGCGCTCGTTGAGCTGATTCATCACGAAGCGGTTGAATCCGAGCGAGTGATCGAGCAGCCAGTGGAATGTGTCAATGGGCAAACCGGCTACGACACTCCTGCGCAAGGCCTGAATGTTGTAGCGATAGGGCTCGCGCTTGAGCGCCGTGCCTTCGCCAAACCAGCCTCCGGGAGGAACACCGGTGAAGGTCATGGTCTGGCCTTGGGCGTTGTCACTGCTCATCTTGAGCAAGCCCTCCACCACCCCGAACCAATACGTCACGGAGCGCCCTACGCGGCACACATAGTCGCCGGCCAGCGCATCTCCGACCACCAGCGAGGCCAAGGCCCGCTCGCGCTCGACAGGCTGTAACAGCGGTAGCCAAGGAATGCCCTGCAATTCCTCGACAGAGGGAGGACGGCGGCGCTGGTGCAAGGAGAGATCCTGGGTCATGGCGCGTGACCTTATCGCCGCCCGCGAAGGGCGCCGATGCGGGAATACCACGATTCCAATTGTCGGCGCAAAGACAGATTGCTTCCATTTCTCGCCGGAAGATGCGACCCGACAGAGCGATCACGCTCGCGCATCGGAGACCGTGTCATGCCTTTTCAACGCCCGCCCTCGTACCGATCCACCGAACACAGCCTGCCGTCCCAACAAGCCTTGGTATCGCGCCGCAGGGTGCTGACGGCTGGCGCGGCATTGCCCCTGTGGGCGGCGGGACGCGCAATCGCACAGGACGCCCCGCTGCGCATCGGTCAGTCGATCGCGCTCACAGGCCCGCTGGCCGACCTGGGCACGGCCATGCACCTGGGCGCCAAGGCGGCATTTGCCGCGCTGAATGCACGCGCGGGTGTCTACGGGCGTCCGATCGAGCTGGTCACGCTCGATGACGCCTACGAAGTGCCCAAGGCCGTGGCGAACGTCGACCGCCTGATGGCAGACAAGGACATCTTTGCGCTATTCAACTGCATGGGCACCCCCATGATCGCGGCCATGCTGCCCAAGGTACTGGACAGCGGATTGCCGTTCTTCGCGCCCTTTACCGGCGCGCTGGTCAGCCGTGTGCCCAACGCGCGCAATGTATTCAACATCCGAGCCAGCTACCCAGACGAAGCCGAAAAGATCGTGCAGCACTTGGACACCATCGGCACACGCCGCATCGGCATCGTCTACCAAAACAATGCCTTCGGCAAAGAGGTGTTCACCGCCGCGCAGCAATTGATGGCGCGCCTGAAATTGCCAGAAGCCACGACCGCAACGGTCGAGAGCGACGCATCCGACGCCGCAGCCGCAGCCAGCCGGCTGGCCAGCGCCGACCCTGAGGCCGTGATCGTGGGGCTCGCTGGCAAACCCACCCTCGACTTTGTGAGAGCCTTTCGGGCGCAACGTCGCGGGGTCACGCTCTACGCGCTTTCGGTGATGGGCACCCAAGCGACGGTGAAGGCGCTCGGAGCAGACGCCACCGGCATGGCGATCTCGCAGGTCGTGCCCCTGCCCACCAATGCGGTGACTCCGGTCGTGCGCGAGTTCCAGCAGGCCTGGAAGGCCCTGGGCACCAACGTGGAGGCCTCCCACCTCGCACTTGAGGGCTACATCAACGCGCGGGTCTTCGCCGAAGCCCTGCAACGAGCAGGCCGCAACCCTAGCCGCTCCGCATTCATTGATGCCACATGGAGCCTGCGCAAGTGGGACCTTGGCGGCTTCGAAATCCAGGCCACCACGCCAGAGCGCAACGCTTCACGCTTTGTGGAACTCACGCTCGTCGGGCGTGAGGGGCGATTCCTGCGCTAACGCGGCTTACACACCGCTTGCACGTACCCACACGACAGCACAGGGTTTTACCTGACGAGGACTAACCCGGAAATTGTCGTCGCAAAGACAGATCGACGTCAAAGTCACCCCTAGCATTCAATGAACGCGTGGCTGGTATGCCGCGTGCCGGGCTGCCACCCGATTGTCCCTCTCACTTCACTAGGAACCGGAATGAAGACCACGTTCCCGCAACTGCTGCTCAAGCACGCTGCCGAGCGCCCGACCGCGGCAGCCTTGCGCGAAAAAGAATATGGCATCTGGCAGACACATACCTGGGCCGAACTGGCGCTGCTCGTCGAGCACGTAGCCGCGGGCCTTCACCAGGCCGGCCTGAAGCGGCATGAGCACATGGTCGTGATCGGTGCGAACCGCCCGCGCCTGTACGCCACCATGCTCGCCGCACAGGCCTTGGGGGCCATTCCCGTTCCGCTGTACCAAGATGCCGTAGCAGCCGAATGCATCTTCCCGCTCAACAACGCAGAGGTGCGCTTTTGCCTGGTGGAAGACCAGGAGCAAGTGGACAAAATGCTCGAAATCCGCGAGCAATGCCCGCAGGTCTCGAATATCTACTTTGATGACCCGCGTGGACTGCGCAACTACAACGAACAGGGACTTGCGTCCTTGGACGCGCTCATCGCAAACGGACAGGCCTTCGTCCGCCAGCATCCCCAGTGGTTCCGAGACGAGGTGGGCAAGGCAGCCCCTGGCGATGTGGCGGCCATGTTCTTCACGTCTGGCACTACAGGCAATCCCAAAGGCGTGGTGCATACCCATGCCACGCTGCTAGACCGGGCGGCAGCAGGGGCCGAGTTCGACCGCTTGACCAGCGGCGAAGAAGTGCTTGCCTATCTGCCGCCGGCATGGATCGGCCAGAACATCTTCTCGTACGCACAGTGGCTGGCATGTGGCTATGTCGTGAACTGCCCCGAATCGGCCAGCACGGTCACTATCGACCTCAAGGAGGTGGGCCCCACCTACTACTTTGCGCCACCACGGGTTTTCGAAGGCCTGCTGACCAGCGTGATGATTCGAATGGAAGACGCAGGTCTGCTCAAACGCAAGATGTTCCATGCCTGCATGGCCGTGGCACGGCGGGTGGGCCCGGCGCTGATGGATGGTCAGTCGGTGGGTCTTCTAGACCGCATGAAGTACGCGCTGGGAGACCTGCTGGTGTATGGCCCGCTGCGCAACACCCTCGGGTTCTCACGGGTGCGCGTGGCCTACACGGCAGGCGAGGCCATCGGTCCCGATCTGTTCACGTTCTACCGCTCCATCGGCATCAACCTCAAGCAGCTCTACGGCTCCACCGAAACCGCGGTGTTCGTATGCCTGCAGCCTGATCACGAAGCACGCGCCGATACGGTGGGCGTGCCTTGCAAGGGTGTGGAGATCAAGCTCGCCGACAACGGCGAGATCCTGGTCAAGTCGCCCGGGCTGCTCAAGGAGTATTACAAGAACCCCAAGGCCACGGCAGAGGTGCTCACCGCCGATGGCTGGTATCACACCAGCGATGCTGGCTTCCTGGATGCACACGGACACCTCAAGATCATCGACCGCGTGAAAGACGTAGGCCGACTCAAGGGAGGCGCCAACGATGGTGCGATGTTCGCTCCGAAGTACGTGGAGAACAAGCTGAAGTTCTTCCCGCACATCAAGGAAGCGGTGGCCCTGGGCGATGGCCGTGACCGCGTGTGCGTGATGCTCAACATCGACTTCGACGCAGTGGGCAACTGGGCCGAGCGCCGCAACCTGCCCTATGCCGGTTACACCGACCTGGCCGGAAAGCCTGAGGTCTACGAACTCATCCGCGACTGCGTGGAGAAGGTCAATGCCGACCTTGCAGCGGACGCGATGCTCGCTGGCAGCCAGATCCATCGCTTCCTGGTGCTGCACAAGGAGTTGGATGCCGACGACGGCGAACTCACGCGCACCAACAAGGTCCGCCGAGGCTTCATTGCTGAAAAGTATGGCGTGCTCGTCGAGGCCTTGTACGCAGGCCGCAGCGAGCAGTACATCGAGACACAGGTCAAGTTCGAGGACGGCCGCACTGGCAGCGTGAGCGCCACGCTGAAGCTGTCGGACGCCAAGACCTTCGCGCCGGTGCAGAACGCCGCCTGACCACCCCCGGGGACCCGCATCCATGACCTCCAAGAAGATCGGTGACGTCATCCTCGACGTCAAGAACATCAGCCTCAGGTTCGGCGGCGTCAAGGCGCTCACCGACATCAGCTTCAACGTTCGCGAGCACGAGATCCGCGCGATCATCGGCCCCAATGGCGCAGGCAAGAGTTCCATGCTCAACTGCATCAACGGCGTGTACACGCCGTCTGAAGGCTCGATCATGTTCCGTGGCAAGACCTTTGCACACATGAACTCGCGCCAGGTGGCCGAGATGGGCGTGGCGCGCACCTTCCAGAACCTGGCGCTGTTCAAGGGCATGAGCGTGATCGACAACATCATGACCGGCCGCAACCTCAAGATCAAAAGCAACCTGTTCCTGCAGGCGCTTCGCTGGGGGCCGGCAGAACGGGAAGAGATCGCGCACCGCGAAAAAGTCGAACGCATCATCGACTTCCTTGAAATCCAGGCCTTCCGCAAGACGCCTGTGGGCCAGTTGCCCTACGGTCTTCAAAAGCGTGTGGACCTCGGCCGGGCGCTGGCCATGGAGCCGCAGGTGCTGCTGCTGGACGAGCCGATGGCGGGCATGAACGTCGAAGAAAAGCAGGACATGTGCCGCTTCATCCTCGACGTGAACGACGAGTTCGGCACCACCATCGTGCTGATCGAGCACGACATGGGCGTGGTGATGGACATCTCCGATCGCGTCGTGGTGCTCGACTACGGCAAGAAGATCGGCGACGGCACCCCCGACGAGGTGCGCAGCAATGAAGACGTGATCCGGGCCTACCTGGGCACCTCGCACTGACCGCACGGAGAACCCCATGGCATTCTTTCTCGAAACCCTCATCGGCGGCCTCATGGCGGGCATGCTGTATTCGCTGGTCGCGCTGGGCTTTGTGCTGATTTACAAGGCTTCTGGCGTGTTCAACTTCGCCCAGGGCGCGATGGTGCTGTTCGCGGCTCTGGCCATGGCCCGCTTCGCCGAATGGGTGCCAGGTTGGATCGGCATCGACAACAAGATCGTCGCCAACCTGATCGCATTCGTGCTGGCCGGGGCCGTGATGTTTGTCGTGGCCTGGCTGATTGAGCGGCTGGTGCTGCGCCATCTGGTGAACCAGGAAGGCGCCACGCTGCTCATGGCCACGCTGGGCATCACCTACTTCCTCGAAGGTGTGGGCCAGACGATCTTCGGCAGCGACATCTACAAGATCGACATCGGTATGCCCAAGGATCCGATGTTCGCGTTCGAGAACGTCTTTCAGGGCGGCATCCTGATCAACAAGGAAGACGTGATCGCCGCCGCGATTGCCGCCACGCTGGTGGTGGCCCTGTCCATCTTCTTCCAGAAGACCAGCACCGGCCGCGCGCTGCGCGCCGTGGCCGACGACCACCAGGCGGCCCAGTCCATCGGGATCCCGCTCAACCGCATCTGGGTCATCGTTTGGTGCGTGGCGGGTGTCGTGGCGTTGGTGGCCGGGATGATCTGGGGCAGCAAGCTGGGGGTGCAGTTCTCACTGGCCACGGTGGCGCTGCGGGCACTGCCGGTGGTCATTCTGGGTGGTCTGACCTCGGTACCCGGCGCCATCATCGGCGGACTGATCATCGGCGTGGGCGAAAAGCTCTCCGAGGTGTACCTCGGCCCCTACGTCGGCGGTGGCATTGAAATCTGGTTTGCCTACGCACTGGCGCTGGTGTTCCTGCTGTTCAGACCCCAAGGTCTCTTCGGGGAAAAGATCATCGATCGCGTCTAACGCAGAACAAGAACACAGGAGACTTTCATGATCTACCGCGAAAACGGCCAGTTCAAGACCAGCTACCGGGCCGACCAGCAGATCTTTCCGATCGCACAGGACCGCATCGCCATTGCGCTGCTGCTGGCCGTGGCGTTCATCGCTGTGCCCATGCTGGCCAGCGACTACCTCTTCCGCGCCATCCTGATCCCGCTGGTGATCATGTCGCTGGCAGCCCTCGGAGTGAACATCCTCGTGGGCTACTGCGGCCAGATCTCGCTGGGCTCGGGCGCCTTCATGGCTGTCGGCGCATACGGGGCCTACAACTTCTTCGTGCGCCTGGATGGCTTGCCCCTGATTCCTGCTTTGCTGCTGGGTGGGCTGTGCGCCACGTTCTTCGGCATCCTGTTCGGGTTGCCCAGCCTGCGCGTCAAGGGGCTGTACCTGGCCGTGGCCACACTGGCCGCACAGTTCTTCGCCGACTGGATGTTTCTGCGCATCAAGTGGTTCACGCTGGACACGCCATCGGGGTCGGTCTCGGTTGCCAACCTGCAGGTGTTTGGTCTGCCGATCGACACCGCCACCAGCAAGTATCTGTTCTGCTTGTCCGTGCTGGTGGTGATGGCTCTGCTGGCCAAGAACCTGGTGCGCGGCGCGATCGGCCGTGAGTGGATGGCCATCCGCGACATGGACGTGGCCGCGTCAGTGATCGGCATTCGCCCCATGTACGCCAAGCTCAGCGCGTTTGCCGTGAGCTCCTTCATCATCGGTGTGGCAGGCGCGCTCTGGGCCTTCGTGTACCTGGGCTCCTGGGAGCCGGGCGCGTTCTCGGTGGACATGTCCTTCCGCCTGCTGTTCATGGTGATCATCGGCGGACTGGGCTCCATCATGGGCAGCTTCTTTGGCGCTGCGTTCATCGTGGTGCTGCCGATTGCGCTCAACCAGTTCCTGCCGGCGCTGGCCGGGCTGTTCGGCCTGACCATCTCCACGGCCGCCATCGTGCACGCCGAATTCATGATCTTTGGCGCGCTGATCGTGTGGTTCCTGATTGTTGAGCCGCATGGCCTTGCCAAGCTCTGGTCCATCGCCAAGCAGAAGCTGCGCCTGTGGCCCTTCCCGCACTGATTCCCTCCACACGCGCACACCCCGCGATACCCACAGAGGCTTGCTCGCTTACACCGATGCGCTGCGCACCGTTTGTACGTTGAATGAAAAGCCCAAAGCCCCTCACGCTTCAACTTTTAACCCACCGGAGACAACCATGAAGCTTCGCAATGTTGTGATCGCCGTGGCCGCCCTGGCCGCCGGCATGTCCGTGCTGTCCACCAGCGCCCACGCCCAGGCCAAGGAGCAGTACATCCCCGTGCTGTCCTACCGCACCGGGCCATTCGCGCCCAACGGTGCGCCCTGGGCCAATGGCTTCGTGGACTACCTCAAGCTCGTCAACGCCCGCGGCGGCATCAACGGCGTGAAGCTGTCGTTCGAAGAGTGCGAAACCGGCTACGACACGGCCCGCAGCGTGGAGTGCTACGAGCGCCTGAAGGGCAAGGGTGCGTCTTTCGTGCAGCCGCTGTCCACGGGCGCTACATTCGCCATTACCGAAAAGGCCCCGGCCGACAAGATTCCGGTGGTGACCATCGGTTACGGCCGTTCGGAAAGCGCCGACGGCTCGGTGTTCAAGTGGAACTTCCCGATCGCCGGCACCTACTGGGTGGCCAGCGACGTGATCATCCAGGCCATTGCCAAGAAGGAAGGCGGCCTGGACAAGCTCAAGGGCAAGAAGATCGCCCTGATCTACCACGACAGCCCGTTTGGCAAGGAGCCGATCCCGCTGCTGCAGGAACGCTCGAAGATGCACGGCTTTGACCTGCAGATGCTGCCCGTCACGTCGCCCGGTGTGGAGCAGAAGGCGACCTGGCTGCAGATTCGCCAAGCGCGCCCCGACTACGTGGTGCTGTGGGGCTGGGGCGTGATGAACTCCACCGCCATCAAGGAAGCCCAGGCCACCGGCTACCCGCGCGAGAAGATGTACGGCGTGTGGTGGGCCGGCGCAGAGCCCGATGTGAAGGATGTGGCCGATGGCGCCAAGGGCTACAACGCCGTGACCATGCAGCACGGTGCCGAGCCGCAGTCGAAGGTGGTCAAGGACATTCTGGCCATGGTGCACGACAAGGGCCAGGGCACGGGTCCGAAGGACGAAGTGGGCCAAGTGCTCTACATGCGCGGCGCCATGAGCGCCATGCTGGGCGTTGAAGGCATCCGCGCAGCACAAGAGCGCTTTGGCAAGGGCAAGGTCATGACCGGCGAGCAGGTGCGCTGGGGCCTGGAGAACCTGAACCTCACGCAACCCAAGCTGGATGCGCTGGGCTTCGCAGGTGTGATGCGCCCGATCAGCACCTCGTGCACCGACCACATGGGCGCCGCCTGGGCCCGTATCCACACCTGGGACGGCAAGGGCTGGAAGTTCACCTCCGACTGGCTGCAGGCCGACGAGCAGATCATCAAGCCGCTCGTGAAGGCCACCGCGGCCAAGTACGCCGCCGAGAAGAAGCTCACGCCGCGCACGCCGGAAGACTGCCAGTCGTGATTCGGTACATCCCCCTGAGGCGCTGACGCGCCTTCCCCCTTCTCTCGAATCGCTGCGCGATTCGGGAAGGGGGACGCCACCGGTGCGGCGGGGCGGCCCTTGCACGGTGGCCCAGGCATTGGGCGGCGACCGTATCAACGGCCGGTGACGAAGCGGTTGCTCCATTTTTGTGAGCAGCCGCCAATCCAAAGAGTTGCCTCTGCAGCAACTTTTTGGATTGGCACAGCGAAGGCAACACCATGGACTCTCAAAAAATCGTTCTGAACGTCAACGGCATCGAGGTCATCTACAACCACGTGATCCTCGTGCTCAAGGGTGTCTCGCTGCAGGTGCCCGAGGGCGGCATCGTCGCCATCCTGGGCGGCAACGGCGCGGGCAAGACGACCACGCTGCGGGCGGTGTCCAACCTGCTCAAGGGCGAACGTGGCGAAGTCACCAAGGGCAGCATTGAGCTGCGCGGCGAGCGCATTGAAAACCTCTCCCCCGCCGACCTGGTGAAGCGCGGGGTGGTGCAGGTGATGGAAGGACGCCACTGCTTCGCCCACCTGACCATTGAAGAGAACCTGATGACCGGCTCCTACACGCGCAGCGACAAGGGGGAGATCGCGGCCAATCTGGAGAAGGTCTACAACTACTTTCCGCGCCTCAAGACGCGCCGCACCAGCCAGGCGGCCTACACCTCGGGCGGCGAGCAGCAGATGTGCGCCATCGGCCGCGCGCTCATGGCCAACCCCAGCATGGTGCTGCTCGACGAGCCCTCGATGGGCCTGGCGCCCCAGATCGTCGAGGAGGTGTTCAACATCGTGAAAGACCTCAACACCAAGGAGAAGGTCACCTTCCTGCTGGCCGAGCAGAACACCAACATGGCCTTGAAGTACGCCGACTACGGCTACATCATGGAAAGCGGTCGCATCGTGATGGACGGCGCGGCTTCGGACCTGGCCAGCAACGAGGACGTCAAGGAGTTCTACCTCGGTATGGGCGGCAGCGAGCGCAAGAGCTTCCGCGACGTCAAGAGCTACAAGCGCCGCAAGCGCTGGCTGGCCTGAGATGGCCAGCGCGCGCATCGAGCGCACCGCGCACCGTCTCTCCTGAACCCACCGCCTGGCCGCCCGTTCGTACGGGCGCCCCGGGCCCACTCCATCCGACAACCGCAGAGGAACCCCGGGCATGACCACGTTCTACGACGACCTGGAAACGCGCAGCCCCGACCAGCGTGAAGCCGAACTCCTGGCAGCCCTACCCGCCCAGGTGGCGCACGCCCGCGCGGCGTCTCCGGCATTTGCCGAAATCCTCGCCAGCGTGGACCCGACCGCGGTCAGCAGCCGCGAGGCCCTGGCACGCCTGCCCGTCACCCGCAAGTACGAACTGCTGGAGCGGCAGCAGGCCCACCGCGCGACCAGCCCCTTCGGCGGCTTCAGCGCCATTGGATTCGGCGCCGCGATGCCTCGCGTGTTCGCCAGCCCGGGCACGATCTACGAGCCCGAGGGAACGCGCCGCGATTACTGGCGCATGGCCCGTGCCATCTATGCGGCGGGCTTCCGGCCGGGGGAGCTGATCCACAACAGCTTTTCCTACCACTTCGTGCCCGCTGGCTCGATGATGGAAACCGGAGCGCATGCCATCGGCTGCTCGGTGTTCCCCGGCGGCACGGGCCAAAGCGAGCAGCAGGTACAGGCCATGGCCGAACTGCGGCCCGCGGGCTACATCGGCACCCCCAGCTTCCTCAAGATCCTGGTGGAAAAGGCGGCCGAACTCGGCGTGGCCCTGCCCAGCCTGACCAAGGCGCTGGTCTCGGGCGAGGCCTTTCCGCCATCGCTGCGCGACTGGTTTGCCGAGCGCGGCATCGCGGGCTACCAGTGCTATGCAACGGCCGATCTGGGGCTGATCGCCTACGAAACCAGCGCCCGCGAAGGCCTGGTGCTGGACGAGGGCGTGATCGTCGAGATCGTCCGCCCGGGCACCGGCGACCCGGTGCCCGAGGGGGAAGTGGGCGAACTCGTGGTGACCACGCTGAACCGCGACTACCCGCTGATCCGCTTTGGCACGGGCGACCTGTCGGCCGTGCTGCCGGGCACCTGCCCCACCGGCCGCAGCAACACCCGCATCAAGGGCTGGATGGGCCGGGCCGACCAGACCACCAAGGTGCGCGGCATGTTTGTGCACCCGGGCCAGGTGGCCACGATTGCGCGGCGCTTTCCGCAGGTGCTGCGGGCCCGCCTGGTGGTGAGCGGCGAGATGGCCAATGACCAGATGGTGCTGCGCGTCGAAACCCGCGAAACCGCCGAAGGCCTGGCGCTGCAAATCGCCGATGCGATCCGCGATGTGACCAAACTGCGCGGCGAGGTGGAGATGGTCCTGCCCGGCACGCTGCCCAACGACGGCAAGGTGATCGAGGACGCGCGCAGCTACCGCTGATTGCGCAGCCGCCACAGACCGTGGCACCCCACTGACAACGCCCCTCCGCGGGGCGTTTTACCTGGAAAAGGCACGGCCGGAGGGTGCAGGGACTTACCCTAGGTTTGCTATTATTTTCATAGCTGCTTGTGCTTGCTTGATAAGCACGAGCAAGGCAAACCATTAAAACCACCTTGTCCGTATTGCTACGTAATACCCGCAATGCACCCCCCACCCCCCGTGGCTATCATGGCCCGACTTTTACAGGAGCTTCTCCCATGAAAACACTGCTGAAACTCGGAACCGTTGCGGCCGCGGTCGCTTTCTCTCTGGGCGCACAGGCCGCCGAGGAATTCCCGGCCAAGGACAAGACGATCACCATCGTCGTGCCCTTCGCCGCAGGCGGCCCGACCGACCGCGTGGCACGCGACCTGGCCGAAGCCCTGCGCAAGCCTCTGGGCGCAACCGTGGTGGTGGACAACACCGCGGGTGCCGGCAGTTCCATCGGTGCGGCCCGCGTGGCCCGTGCAGCACCCGATGGCTACACCATCCTGCTGAACCACATCGCCATGTCGACGATGCCGGCCCTCTACCGCAAGCTGGCCTTCAGCGTGCCCAATGATTTCGAGTACCTGGGCATGATCAACGACGTGCCGATGACGCTGATCGGTCGCCCCACGCTGCCGGCCAACAACTACAAGGAGCTGGTGACCTGGATCAACCAGAACAAGGGCAAAATCAATCTGGGCAATGCGGGCCTGGGTGCCGCGTCGCACCTGTGCGGCCTGATGTTCCAGTCGGCCCTGCAGGTGGACATGACGGCTGTTCCGTACAAGGGCACAGCGCCTGCCATCACCGACCTGATTGGCGGCCAGATCGACCTGCTGTGTGACCAGACCACCAACACCACGCCGCAGATCGAAGGCAAGAAGGTCAAGGCCTTCGCCGTGACCACGCCCAAGCGCCTGACCACGCCGGCCCTCAAGGATCTGCCCACGCTGGCCGAATCGGGCCTCAAGGACTTCAACGTGAGCATCTGGCATGGCCTGTACGCGCCCAAGGGCACGCCCGCAGCTGTGGTCACCAAGATCAACGAAGCCCTGAAGGTCGCTCTGAAGGACCCCGAGTTCATCAAGAAGCAGGAAGGCCTGGGTGCGGTGGTGATCACCGACAAGCGCGTCGAGCCCGCAGAGCACAAGAAGTTTGTGCAGGCCGAAATCGACAAGTGGGGCGCCGTCATCAAGGCCGCTGGCCAGTACGCCGACTGAGCTAGGAACACCCCCCTGAGGCGCTGCGCGCCTTCCCCCCGCTCTCGCAACGCTACGCGTTGCGGGCAAGGGGACGCAGCCAGCGCGGCGGGGCGGCCCTTGCGCGGCTGCCTGCGCTGGGCGCGGCCCCCTTGAAGAAGCTCCGCCAAAGATGACGCCGCTGTACCCACCGGGTGCAGCGGCTTTTTCGTTGTTGGGGTTATCCATCTGCAGCGATCGGCGCGGGGCGCGTAGAACGGGGCGACGCACCCAACGACGAAAGGACCTTTGCATGAAGCCGTTTCCCCGCAGTCGCCGCGCCGCGCTCGCTGCCCTGGCCTTGTCGGCCCTGATTCCTGCCGCGCATGCGCAGCAGACCGGCACTTGGCCCAGCAAACCCGTGCGCATCGTGGTGCCCTTTGCCCCCGGTGGCACCACCGACATCCTGGCGCGCGCGACGGCGCCCGAGCTCAGCCGCGTGTTCGGCCAGAGCTTTGTGGTGGAAAACCGCGCGGGCGCTGGTGGCAACGTGGGCGCCGAGCTGGTGGCCAAGGCCGCGCCCGACGGCTACACGCTGCTGATGGGCACCGTGGGCACGCATGGCATCAACCGCGCGCTGTACCCCCGCCTGCCCTACGACCCGATCAAGGACTTTGCTCCCATCACGCTGGTGGCCGCTGTGCCCAATGTGATGGTGGTCAATGCCGATAAAGCGCGCAGCCTGGGCATCGCTAATGTGGCCGACTTCATCCGGGTGGCCAAGGCACAGCCCGGGCGCTTGAACATGGCCTCCAGCGGCAATGGCACGTCCATCCACCTGGCCGGCGAGTTGTTCAAGAGCATGACCGGCACTTACATGGTCCACATGCCCTACCGCGGCTCGGCCCCGGCGCTCATGGACATGGTGGGTGGCAATGCCGACGTGATGTTCGACAACCTGCCCTCGGCGCTGCCGCAGATCAAGTCGGGCAAGCTGGTGGCTCTAGCCGTGACCAGCGCCCAGCGATCGGCCGCACTGCCCGATGTGCCCACCATCGAACAGGCCGGGGGCCCGGGCCTCAAGGGCTACGAAGCCAGTTCGTGGTTCGGTCTGCTGGCCCCGGCTGGCACCCCTGCAGACATCGTGCTGCGCATCCAGCAGGAATCGGCCAAGGCACTGGCCACGCCGGCCCTGCGCGAGCGGTTGGAGGCCCAGGGCGCACTGCCGGGCGGCAACACCCCGGCCGAATTTGCGCGGCACATTGAGGCCGAACACCGCAAATGGGCCGAAGTGGTCAAAGTGTCGGGCGCGAAAGTGGACTGATCACACGCCCCAGACCACGTCGTACCCCTCAGCGGCGCTGCGCCGCAACAGGTCGATGAAGGGCACCACGCGCTGTCGCAGATGCACGGCATCGACCGGCTCGGTCTCGACCTCGTCAGCGTCTTCCTGGGCGGCGTCGGCCGCTTGCTGGGCACGACGCGCTTCTTCGGCGGCAACGGCCGACTCCAGCGCCGCGATCGCTTCGGGAATCTGTGCCACGGTCACGATGCCAGTCGCGCCGGGCGTCTTGCCAATGATTTCAAGAATTTGCCGACCCTGCGGCTCCAGCATGATGAGATCGGCGACGGCGCGGGATTTGAACTTGTAGAGCATGGCGCTTCCTGAGGTGTGACGGACCGCCGGCATCACGCATTCGTAGCGAATGAGGAGCCCGGCTGATCCATCAAGCTTAGCGCGCCACAGCCGACGCCTCGGCCGCGCCGTGCGCAATGCGCCGTGCCTGCCAGGCCCGCACCACCTGGGGGCCGTACAGAATGCACGCCAACGCTGCGGCAATCAGTGGCAGCGCCAGATACACCCAGCCCGTCAGCACCTCACCGCCCAGGGCCACACCCACCACCAGGGCCACAGCTGGGTTCACAAACGAATAGCTGCCCGCCACGGCTGCGCTGGTGTTCTGCAACAGCCACAGGTAGCTGTTGAGTGCGATCAGCGTGCCAAACACCAGCAGGTAGCCCCATGCCAGCCAGGCTCGCGGCTCCACCTGGCCCAACAGCGCCACGGGCTCGCGCCACAGTGCCACCAGCACGGCCAGCACGCCGCCCACCAGCCACTGCGCCCCGGCCGCCATGGCAGGCGCAGGCAAATCCATGCGCCGCGAGGCGTAGGAGCCCACGCTCCAGCACAGCGGTGCGGCAAAGGCCAGCAGGGCCCCCATCCATGTGGCAGAAAAGTCGCCCTCCAGCGACAGCAACAAGGCCCCCATCACGCCCAGCACCACGCCCAGCCAGCCTGTGCGTGGCACCCGCTCGCCGCCCCAGTGCGTCCACAGCGCCAGCCACATGGGCATGGTGGTCACCACGGTGGCCATCAGCCCCGACCCAATGCCCATCTTCTGCGCCATGCTGATCAGGTTCATGGCCAGAAACACCATGAGCCCGCCCACCACGGCCGCATTGCGCCACTGCCGCAGCGTGGGCAAGGCCTGGCCCTGCGCCAGCGCCAGGCCCACCATCACCAGCCCGGCGAGCACGAAGCGCAGACCATTCATCCACCAGGGCGGCATGCTGTGAAGCACTACGCTGGTCGCAAAATAGGTGGTGCCCCAGACGACATACACCAGCAGCAGCGCGGCCGCGAGCTTCCAACGCGGCGCGGCATGGGTTGGCTTTTGAACAAACATCGGCGTATCCTCCATCCAGCCGAATAAAAATCGGCCATCGACATTGAAACCGAATTTTCACCAGAATCAGGCACCAATGCAAGCAAATATCCAGCTTGACGACACAGACGCCAGAATTATTTCGGCGCTCAGCCGTGATGGCCGACGGTCTTATGCCGAGGTCGGGGCAGAAGTGGGTTTATCCACCGCTGCCGTGCACGAACGGGTGCGCAAACTGGTCGAGCGCGGTGTGATTGAGCGCTTCTCGATTGCCGTGGCTCCCGAGCGGGTCGGCCTACAGTTCGTGGCCTTTGTCGCCATCCGCAACGACGGCGGCATCCACTGCCGTGACGTGGCGCCACGGCTCAAGGCCATGCCCCAGGTGGTGGAGCTGCACAGCGTCGCCGGCGAATACGACTTTCTGGCCAAGGTACGCACCACCCATGCGCGCGCCCTGGAAGACATCCTGTACGAGATCAAATCGATTGCGGGCGTGGCCCGCACCACCAGCACCGTGGTGCTCAACACCGAATTCGAGGACCGCCCGCTCGACCTGAGCTGGATCGGGTGCGACAAGCCTGCGGCCTGAGCGGCCTCAGCCGCCACGTTCCCTATCGACTCCCACCGCCTGCCCCGCACACCCCCATGGCACGCATCACGATCTATCACAACCCGCGCTGCGGCACCTCGCGCAACACCCTGGCCCTGATCCGCAACAGCGGTGAGGAACCAGCGGTTATCGAATATCTCAAGACCCCACCCGACCGGGCCACCCTCATGGCGCTGATCGACGCCATGGGTCGGCCGGTGATCGAGGCGGTGCGCACCAAGGAGGCGCTCTTCCAGGAATTGGGCCTGGATGCGCCCGGCGTCACCGACGCGCAGCTCATCAACGCCATGCTCGCCCACCCCATCCTGATCAACCGGCCCATCGTGACAACGCCCCTGGGCACCCGACTGTGCAGACCGTCCGAGCAGGTGCTCGACCTGCTGCCTGCGCCACAACGCGCAGCCTTTGCCAAGGAAGACGGCCAGCCCGTCGTCGATGCCCAAGGGCGTCGTGTCGGTGCCAACTGAGCATCCCCATGCGCAAGCGCATCCCCCTCTGGCGGGCCGCCGCACTGCTGTGCGGCGGCCTGGTGCTGTCGGGGTGCAGCGGCACCATGGGCGCGGCGGGCTACTACTGGCAGTCGGTGCAAGGGCACCTGCAGATCATGGAGGCCGCCCGGCCGCTGGACGACTGGATCGCCCGGCCCGACATCAGCCCGGCGCTGCGGGCGCGACTGGCGCTCGCCCAGCGCGCACGCCACTTTGCCAGCCAGGAACTCAGACTGCCCGACAACCCCAGCTACCGCCGCTATGCCGACCTGCAACGGACCGCAGCGGTCTGGAACGTCGTGGCCGCGCCACCGCTGGCGCTCACGCTGCACACCTGGTGCTTTCCGGTCACCGGGTGCATTGGCTACCGCGGCTACTTCTCTGAGGCCGATGCACAAGCCGAAGCCGCGCGCCTGCAGCGCGAGGGGCTGGAAGTCGAGGTGTACGGAGTGCCCGCCTACTCGACGCTGGGCTACATGAACTGGCTGGGCGGGGACCCGCTGCTGTCCACCTTCATCGGCTGGCCCGAAGGCGACTTTGTGCGCCTGCTGTTTCATGAGCTTGCGCACCAGGTGGTGTACGCCCAGGGCGACACGCCCTTCAACGAATCGTTTGCCACCGCGGTCGAACGCCTGGGCGTGCAGCGCTGGCTGGACACCCAGGCCAGCCCCGAAACGCGCGCCGCCCATGCGGCCAGCGAGGCGCGGCGGGAAGCCTGGCGACAGCTCACCCGCCGCACACGCACAGCGCTGGCGGAGGTGTATGCCGACCACGCGCAAGGCCGTGTGGACGACACCACCGCGCGCGAGCGCAAGCACAGCGTCATGGCCCGTTTCCGGGCGGACTACGCAGCCCTGCGCACGCAGTGGCTGAACACCCCGGGCACGGCTGTCACCCCAGCGCTGCTGGGCGCTTACGACCGCTGGGTCGCAGCGGCCAACAACGCGAGCTTTGCCGCCCAGGGTGCCTACAACGACTGGGTGCCCGCGTTCGTGGCACTGCATGCGCAGCACCGCGGCGACTGGGCTGCGTTTTATGATGCCGTACGACAACTCGCCCGCCAGCCGCAGGCGCAGCGCCACGAGGCCCTGCGCGCGCTGATGCCCGACAAGGAGACCCCCGGTGCCTGACATCCACATCCATCGCGACCACCACCTCGGCTTTGCCAAGGCCCGCAAGATTGCCTTCACCTGGGCCGAGCAGGCTGAGCAGAAGTTCGACATGGAATGCGAGTACGAAGAAGGCGACCACGAGGACACGCTGCACTTCAGCCGTACCGGGGTCAAAGGCACACTGCTGGTGGATGCCCACCGCTTTGAAATGCACGCGCAGCTTGGCTTTCTGCTGGGTGCGTTCAAAGACCGCATTGAAGCCGAGATCAGCGAGCAGCTCGACGCCCTGCTGGGCCCAGCCGAAGCCAAGGCGCAGGCGGCCCACCATGCGCACGCTGCCCATGCCCCGGCGGCGCCGCGCAAAGCTGCCGCCAAACCGGCTGCCGACGCCACCCCGGCCCGCAAACCCAGCGCCCGCAGCAAGCCCGCCAAAGGCTGAGTCCGACGGCTGCGCACGCGCGGCCCCGCACGGCACAGCCCTCCCCAGGAGCCGCCATGACCGCCCTCACTGCCGAGCACGGCGTGCTCGACGCCCTGGCCCACGGCCGCTACAGCTGCCGCGCCTTCCGCCCCGACCCCGTGCCGCGCGAGCAACTGGAGGCCGTGTTCCGCACCGCGCAGCGCGCGGCTTCCTGGTGCAACGCTCAGCCCTGGCAGGTGACGGTGGCCAGCGGCGAGACGCTCGCGCGCCTGCGCGCAGCCCTGGCCGAGCGCCTGGTCGACCCTGCGCCCCCGCAGCCCGACCTGCCCTGGCCCGCGGCCTACGAGGGTGTGTACCAGCAGCGCCGGCGCGAATGCGGCCTGGGCCTGTACGACGCCGTGGGCATCGCCCGCGGCGACCGCGAGGCCTCTGCACGGCAGGCGGCCCTCAACTACACCATGTTCGGCGCGCCGCATGTGGCCGTGATCACGAGCGATGCCGCCTTGGGCGTGTACGGCGCGGTGGACTGCGGCGCCTTCGTATCGCAGTGCCTGCTGGCTGCGCATAGCCTGGGGCTGGGCAGCATCGCGCAGGCGGCCCTGGCCGCTTACCCCGAGGTGCTGCGCAGCGTGCTCGACCTGCCGTCCGGGCGGCCCGTGGTATGCGCCCTCTCGCTGGGCTGGCCCGATCTGGACCACCCGGCCAACCGCTTTCGCACCGGCCGCGCTGCGCTGGACGAAGCCGTGCAGTGGCGCGACTGAGCCCGCGCCCACGGCGGCAGCGCGCAGGCGCAAAACCCTGCCGCCGCAAGGCCTGCGGGCTCTGCCTACACTGCGGCGCTCAGTGGCCTGCAGACCGCATGCCATGTACGCATGCCTTGTAGATTGTCATGACCGCCTTGAATGTGCTGGGCGCACCGCTGGTGCCCTGTTCGTACGACCCGCTCACGGGTTTTTTCCGCGACGGCTGCTGCAACACCAGTGCCGAAGACCACGGCACGCATGTGATCTGCGCCAAGGTCACGCAGGCCTTCCTCGACTATTCGGTGGCGCAGGGCAATGACCTGGTCACGCCGCGGCCCGAGTACCGGTTTCGCGGGCTGAAGCCCGGAGACCGCTGGTGCCTGTGCGCACTGCGCTGGAAGCAGGCGCTGGAGGCCGGTGTGGCACCGCCTGTGGTGCTGGCCAGCTGCCACGCCAAGGCGCTGGAATACGTGACGCTCGCCCAGCTGCAGGCCCACGCGCTCTGAGGCCCAGCTGGTGGGCCAGGCGTGGCATCATGGCCCGCGCCCGATTCACTCTCGCCCCACCACCATGCGCCCAGCCGACACCACCGCCCGCCCCTCTGTGGATGTGCTCATCAGCGAGGTCGGCCCGCGCGACGGCCTGCAGTCGGTGCAGGCCCACATGCCCACCGCGCTCAAGTGCGCCTGGATCGACGCCCTGGCCACCAGCGGCCTGCGCGAGATCGAGGTGGGCTCCTTCGTGCCACCCCGCCTGCTGCCGCAGATGGCCGACGCGGCCCAGGTGGTGCGCCATGCGGTGGCCCGGCACCCGGGCATCACCGTAATGGCCCTGGTGCCCAACCTGCGCGGGGCCGAGGCGGCGCTGGCAGCGGGTACGCCCAAACTCACACTGCCGGTGTCGGCCAGCCCGGCGCATTCGCTGGCCAACGTGCGCAAAACGCCCGCCGCCATGGTCGACGAGGTGCGCGCCGTGGTGGCGATGTGCCGCGACACCGCCCCGGACACGGTGGTGGAGGTGGGCCTGTCCACCGCGTTTGGCTGCACGCTGCAGGGCCCGGTGCCGGAGGACGACGTGATCGCCCTGGCCGTGGCCTGCGCCGAAGCGGGGGTGCACGAGGTGGGCCTGTCGGACACCACGGGCATGGCCCAGCCCGCGCAGGTGCGGCGCCTGTTCCGGCGGCTGCAGCAGGAGCTGGGCCCGCGCGCCGGGGCCGCCCACCTGCACAACACGCGCGGCCTGGGCCTGGCCAACTGCCTGGCCGCCTACGACGTGGGAGTGCGCACCTTCGACAGTTCGCTCGCCGGTCTCGGCGGCTGCCCCTACGCGCCCGGCGCATCGGGCAACGTGGTCACCGAAGACCTGGTGTACCTGTTCGAATCGATGGGCGTGCGCACCGGCGTGGACTGGCAGGCACTGGTGGCCGCACGCGAGGTGTTGGCCCAGGGCCTGCCCGGCGAGCCGCTGTACGGCATGAGCCCACTGGCCGGGCTGCCCAAGGGCTGGGCACCAGCCGCGTGAAAGCACGCCCCCCAAAAGCGCAAAGCCCCGGCAGCCGGGGCTTTGCAGAGGCGGGCGGGCTGGGCCCGCAGGCGCCTGATCAGCTCAGCGACTGGATCAGGTCGATGTACTGCTGCTTGGCCTCGTCGGCCGACGTGCCCTTGAGCTTTTCCCAGGCGTCCCACTTGGCGCGGCCCACCATGTCGGAGAAGCTGGGCTTCTTCTCGCTGTTGTCGCCTGCGGTGGCCTGCTTGTACAGCGCATAGATCTTGAGCAGCGTGGCGTTGTCGGGACGCTCGCTGAGGTTCTTGGAGTTGGCCACGGCGGCTTCGAAGGTGGCGTTCAGGTCAGACATGCAAGGTCTCCTAGAGGGGCGTGTCGGGGTGGGGTAACAACGGTGTCCGCAGGCTGCGGTCGCGTTGTATCTTACGGTGGCCACAACAAGCGCGGTGCGCCGTGGCGTAGAGGCGCCCCCCCAAAAAACACAACCGGTTGACGTCTGATGGTGACCCGCATTCCCGCCCCCTCCCATACCCCGCCCCAGGCCGCTGCGCCCGCTCCTGGCGGGCTGCCACAGGCCCAGGGCCTGCTCGACGCGCCGGTGCGCGCTGCACGCAGCGCGGTGCGGGCCGTGCCCAAACCTGTGCGCCGCGCGGCCACGGGCATGCTGGGCCTGTCGGGCGACCGCATGAGCAAGGTGGACACCGCCTGGCTGCGCATGGACAACGCGCACAACCTGATGATGATCAACGGGGTGTGGACGCTGTCGCCCGGCATCACCTGGGAGGTGCTGGCCGAGCGCGTACAGGCGCGGCTGCTGCAGTACCCGCGCTTTCGCCAGCGCGTGGTGGAAGACGCGGCCGGTGCCACCTGGGTCGAAGACCGGCATTTCGACATCCACGCCCACCTGCTGCGCGAAACCCTGCCCCGCAAGCGCGGCCAGAGCATGCAAAAGGCGCTGCAGGACCGCGTGGGCCAGCTCGCCATGGAGCCGCTCGACCCCAAGCGGCCGCTGTGGCAGATGCACCTGATCGAAGACTTCGTGGGCGATGACGGGCAGCCGGGCAGCGCGCTCATCGTGCGCATCCACCACTGCATTGCCGACGGCATTGCGCTGATCTCGGTGACCATGTCGCTGGTCGATGGTGGCTCCGAGCCGCCCAAGCGCCGCCGCCGCTCCCCGGCGTCGGCCGAAGACTGGATCGCCGATGCGCTGATCCGCCCGTTCACCGGCTTTACCGTCAAAGCACTGGACATGGCAGGCGACAGCGCCGTCAAATCGCTGCACCTGCTGCGCGAGCCGGAAAAGGCGATGCAGCACGCCATGCTGGGCGGCCTGCACGGCACCGCCGATGCGGCCCGCGTGGCCTACCAGATCCTGAACGACGCCGCCGCCCTGGCGCTGATGCCCGACGACTCGCCCACGCGCCTGAAGGGCACGCCCGGGCACGCCAAGCGCGTGGCCTGGTGCCCGCCGCTGCCGCTCGATGAGGTCAAAGCCATCGGACGTGCGCTCAACTGCTCCATCAACGACGTGCTGCTGTCGTGCGTGGCCGGGGCCATTGGCGGCTATCTGCGCCGCCAGGGCGACGACCCGAGCGGCCAGGAGATCCGGGCGATGATCCCGGTGAACCTGCGACCGATGGAAGAAGCCTGGAAGCTCGGCAACCGCTTCGGCCTGGTGCCACTGGTGCTGCCGATCGGCATGGAAAACCCGGTGGAGCGCGTGTACGAAGTGCGCAAACGCATGCGCGCGCTCAAGGGCAGCACGCAGCCGCTGCTGGCCTTTGCCATGCTGTCGGTGGCGGGGCTGCTGATCAAGCCCGCGCAAGAAGCGCTGCTCAATCTGTTTGCGCGCAAGACCACAGCGGTGATGACCAACGTGCCCGGGCCCAGCCAGCCGCTGTCGCTGTGCGGCTCGCGCGTCACGCAGTGCATGTTCTGGGTGCCGCAGTCGGGGCCCATCGGGCTGGGCGTGTCGATCCTGAGCTACGGCGGGGGCGTGCAGTTCGGCGTGATCAGCGACACCACGCTGTGCCCCGAGCCGCAGCAGATCATCGACGCCTTCGCGCCCGAGTTTGCGCAGCTCTCGCTGCTCACGCTGATGCTGCCCTGGGGCGAGGAGCAGGGACAGACCTGAAGACCCTGCACCGGCTTTGCTATCAAAATATGAGCTGCTCGTGCTTGATTAATAAGCACGAGCAGCCAATTTGACCTTCACCCACCGAAGCGCTGACCGCACTCAGCCGGCCTTGCCCGCCAGCCCGTCCACGGCCTGCAACATCGACTCGCGCGCCTGGCGCACGATCTGCGCCTTCCACTCGGGCGTGTCGGTGTAGAAGGCGTCGAGCATCTGCTGCTTGATCTGCGCCGCCAGCGCGGCCGGGGCCTCGGGGTGCAGTTGCAGCCACTGCTCGGCGCGCAGCGCGTTCATCACGTCCAGCACCGGCACCGTGCCGTACTCCATCGCAATGCCGGTGTACTCGGCCTGCGGGCATTCGTCGTAGATGGCGGTCCACATGAGCCCCGTGAGGAAGGCCGAGGTGGACGAGCCGTCGTAGATCGAGGTGACCGGCGTGGCCCCACCGCCCGCCCACCAGGCGCGCGCCCGGGCCACGGCCACGTCGTCGTCGCCCCCGGCATAGATGCGTTCGCCGTGGCCGCTCGGGCCCAGGCCGGTGTGCAGGTCGATCCAGGCGATGGAGCGCGCGCGCTGGCCGTGCTCGCGCAACACCTGGCGCAGCGTGACGTTGCTCCAGGTCGGGGCGGTGCCGCCAAAGAATAGGCCGTCGGCAAACTCATGCTGCCCGCGCGAGATGGCGGCCTGCCAGGCGGCTTCGCCGCGCTCGGCGATGAAGCGGTTGACCGCGGCCACGTTGTCCTCGCCCGGCGGCCAAGTGGCGGGCAGCAGCAGCGGCTGCACCTCGCGGTAGGCCTCGTTCACGGGCAGCGGGCGGCTGAAGTCCTGGAAGTTGCGGTTCAGGTCCACGTTTTCGTGCGTCACGCGGCGGATGTGCGAGAAGCCGTAGGGGTTGAGCGCGTGGATGTAGAGCACCGCCACGCCGTGGTCCCGCGCATGCGTGCGCCAGGCGCTGTCGCGCAGCGCGGCCACCTGCACGCCGCTGCCGCAGTAGCCCTCGGCCCCGTGGCAGGCGCTGCTCACGATCAGCAGGCGCTCAGCATCGGCCGCGCCTTCGCGCACCACGTCCATGGCCAGCTCTTCGCCGTCACGCCCGGGCAGCGGGTGGCGGTGCGACTGCACGGCCAGGCCTGCGGCCGCGGCGGCCTCCAGAAAGCGGCTGCGCGCCTGGGCATAGGACGAAGAGAACGCGGTGTCGAGGTCGGACATGGGGGGAGCGGTGTGAAAGGGAAGGAATGCGGCCACGCCTTGTGGGCGGGCCGCGGGGGCGAAGTGTGCGTCTGATGGTTCGACGGTACGGCGTGCAGCGCGCGCTGCCCCGCCGTGCCCGCCCGTGTGTCAGGCCACGGCGCGCGGCGTGGCCAGCCAGCGCTCGGCCAGGCGCACCCAGTAGGTGGCCCCGAGCGGAATCAGGTCGTCGTTGAAGTCGTAGCTCGGGTTGTGCAGCGTGCAGGGGCCGCCGCCATGGCCCATCTCGCGGTGCGCGCCGTCGCCGTTGGCAATGAAGCAGTACGCGCCCGGCTTGGCCTGCAGCATGAAGGCGAAGTCTTCCGCGCCCATGGTGGGCTCCTGCACCAGCACGTTGGACTCGCCCACGATCTCAGCCATCACCTGGCGTGCAAATTCGGCCTCGGGGGCCGAGTTCACGGTGGGCGGGTAGTTGCGCACGAACTCGAATTCGCAGCTCGCCTCGTGCGCCGCGCAGGTGTGCTCGGCGATCTGGCGCATGCGCTGCTCGATCAGGTCGAGCACCTCCAGCGTGAAGGTGCGCACCGTGCCTTGCAGCTCGCAGCTGTCGGGCACCACGTTGGTGGCTTCGCCTGCGTGGATCATGGTCACCGAGATCACGCCCGCGTCCACCGGCTTCTTGTTGCGGCTGATGATGGTCTGGAAGGCCTGCACCATCTGGCAGGCAATCGGCACGGGGTCGATACCGTTGTGCGGCAGCGCGGCGTGGCTGCCTTTGCCGCGGATCACGATCTTGAACTCGTTGCTCGACGCCATCACCGGGCCGGGGCTCACGGCAAACTGGCCAGCCGCCATGCCGGGCCAGTTGTGCATGCCGAACACTGCCTCGACCGGGAACTGCTCGAACAGGCCATCCTTGATCATCTCGCGCGCGCCACCGCCGCCCTCTTCGGCCGGCTGAAAGATCAGGTACACCGTGCCGTCGAACTGCCGGTGTTTGGCAAAGTGCTGGGCCGCGGCCAGCAGCATGGCCGTGTGGCCATCGTGGCCACAGGCGTGCATCTTGCCCTGGTGCTTGCTGGCGTGGGCAAAGGTGTTGAACTCCTGCATGGGCAGCGCGTCCATGTCGGCGCGCAGGCCTATCGCACGGCCCGAGGCCCCGCCATCGCGCCCATGCACGATGCCCACCACGCCGGTGGTGCCCATGCCGCGGTGGATCGGGATGCCCCATTCGGTGAGCTTGGCGGCCACCAGATCGGCGGTGCGCACTTCCTCAAAGCACAGTTCGGGGTGCGCGTGGATGTCGCGTCGCACGGCGGCAATGCCCGCCGCCTGGGTGACGATGGAATCGATCAGCTTCATGGTATGTTCCCTTACGATCTGCCAGTCTAGCGGCGGCCACGCCATGTTGCCAGCACCCGCGCGATGCCCCTGCACACGGCCAGCCCCGCCCCTCTCCTCCGCACAGCGAAAAGCGCCTGCCCATGCTCTCTGCCCACGCCCTTGAACTGGCCCAGACCCTGGTGCGCATGAACACCGTGAGCCAGAACTCCAACCTGGAACTCATTCACTTCGTGCGCGACCACCTCGCCCGGCTGGGCGTGACCAGCCGCATCACCTACAACGCCGACCGCAGCAAGGCCAACCTGTTTGCCACGCTGGGCGAAGGCAAGCCCGCCGGCGTGATCCTGTCGGGCCACACCGACACCGTGCCCTGGGACGGCCAGGACTGGCAGCACGACCCGCTGGGCGGCACCGTGGCCGACGGGCGGCTGTATGGGCGCGGCAGCGCCGACATGAAGGGCTTCATCGCCCTGGCGCTGGCCCAGGCCGAGGCGTTTTTGAACGCCGACGCGCCGTTCGCGCTGCACTACGCCTTCAGCTTCGACGAAGAGGTGGGCTGCTTCGGCGTGCGCGAGCTGATTGCCGACCTGCGCGACGCAGGCATCCGCCCGCTGGCCTGCATCGTGGGCGAGCCCACGAACATGGTGCCCGCCATCGCGCACAAGGGGGTGTACCGCTACAAGTGCTGCGTGCGCGGCAAAGAGGCGCATTCCTCGCTCACGCCGCACTCGGTCAACGCCATCGAGATGGCAGCGCGTGTGGTGGGCCGCGTGCGCGACATGGCCGAGCGCTTTGAACGCGAGGAGCCTCGCTTTGAAGGCTTTGACGTGCCGTTTTCCACGGCGAGCGTCGGGCAGTTCCACGGCGGCATTGCCGACAACGTGGTGCCGCGCGACGCCGAGTTCCGCTACGAATTCCGCGACCTGCCCACGGCCGATGCGGCCGCCATGCAGGCCGAGGTGGTGCAGTACGCACGCTCGCTGGAGCCGGGCATGCAGCGGGTGGCCGCAGGCACAGGGTTCCGTTTCGACACGATCTGTGAGATCCCGAGCTTTCTCGGCAGCGCCGAAGCCCCAGTCACGCGCCTGGCGCAACGCCTGGCGGGTGAAGCCGGTACCACGCTCGTGGCCTTCGGTACCGAGGCTGGGCTGTTCAAGCAGGCGGGCATCCCCACGGTGGTGTGTGGCCCGGGCAGCATCCAGCAGGCCCACCAGCCCGACGAATACGTGAGCCTGGAGCAGCTTGCCCGTTGCGAGGCCTTTCTGCGCGGCCTGGCCGCGAGCCGAGAGATCGGCTGAAGCCCGAGGCCGCGCGGGCAGCGCAGTGCACGCGCCCACCAGAGCCTCTCAGGTGCGCACGCGCCCGTCGCCCGTGAGCATCGACATTTCGACGAACTTGGACGCCGCGTGGTCGGTGGCGCTGAAGGACACGGGGAACCCGGCGATCACCTGCGTGCCCAAGGATTCCGTGCCTGCAATGAAGTTCTCGCGCGTCAGCTTGCCCGCAGCCAGCGTCTGGCGCAGCCCTTCGGCGAACACCCGGGCCGCAAGGTAGCCTTCCATACTTGAGTAGTTGGCCTGCACCTTGTCCCCGCCCTTCTTGATGGCGTCGAGAAACTCCCGGGTGATGGGACGCGAGGGTTGGTAGGGCGAAGGCACGACCTGTGACACGACCACACCAGCACCGTCCTTGCCCAGCTCGTCGGCCAAGGCCTGCGTGCCCACAAACGACACGTTGTAGAAGGTGCCGCCAAACCCCGCCTTGCGCGCCGCGCGCACGTAGGCTGCGGCCGCACCATAAGCCGTGATCTGTACCACCGCGTCGGGACTGGCGGCGTTGATCTTCTGCACTGCGGCGGCCACGTCGGTGGAGTTGCGCTCCACCGTGGCCGTGGCCACTGGGGCCAGCTTCTGGGCACTGAGCGCGCGGGTCACGCCGTCAAGCCCCGTCTTGCCGTAGGCATCGTTCTGGTAGAAGACCGCGATCTTCTTGAGCCCGAGGTTCGTGAGCTGGCGCACGATGAGCGCGGTTTCGTCAAAGTACGACGCACGCACATGGAAGATCAGCCGGTTGAAGGGCTGGCGCAGCGCCTCGGCGCCGGTGAAGGGCGCAAAGAACAGCACCTTGGCCTGCGTGAACAGCGGCAGCGCCGCCAGGCTTGTGGGCGTGCCGATGTAGCCGAACAGCGCAAACACGTCGTCGGCGATGAGCTTGCGCGTGTTCTCGGCGCAGCGGTCGGGCTCGTAGCCGTCATCCAGGGTGCGGATCTCGATCAGGCGCTTGTTCACGCCACCCTGCGCATTGAGTTGGTCGAAAAACAGCTTGGCGCCCTGGTGGAACTGGATGCCCAGTTGCGCGGCCGGGCCGCTGAAAGGGGCGGATTGCCCGAGGACGATGCGCCCCTCGCTCTGGGCACGCACCCAGGGTGCCGCCCCCAAAGCCAGTGCCCCCATTCCAAGCGCCAGTTGCCGGCGCTGCCAACCGTGGTGGTTCATGGTGAAATCTCGTGGTGTGATGCTGAAGCCGCTGTGGCGCAGCGCAGGCACAAGCCCGTGGCACCACAGCCAGGCCGGGCTGCTGCACTGCGTTGGCACAGCGCACCCAAGGCCTTTGGCCAGTGTACCGACCCGCCCACCCGATGACCACGCCCACCCCCACCGCCCAAGCACCCGAGTCTGCCGCCCACACCGTGCGCGGCGCCTGTCCCCACGACTGCCCGGACACCTGCGCACTGCTGACCACCGTGCAGGACGGCCGCGCCGTACGCGTGCAGGGCAACCCGGCGCACGCGCACACCGACGGCGTGCTCTGCGCCAAGGTGAGCAAATACACCGAACGCACCTACCACCCCGAGCGCATCCTCACCCCCCTCAAGCGCAGCGGGCCCAAGGGCAGCGGCCAGTTCACGCCCGTGGGCTGGGACGAAGCGCTGGCCGACATCGCGGCCCGCCTGGGCGCGATCGCGGCGCGCAACCCCGAGGCCATCGTGCCCTACAGCTACGCGGGCACCATGGGCCTGGTGCAGGGCGAAAGCATGGAGCGCCGCTTCTTCCACCGACTGGGCGCATCGCTACTGGACCGCACCATCTGCGCATCGGCCGGCGCCGAGGCGCTGGTGCAGACGCTGGGTGGCAAGATGGGCATGAAGGTCGAGTTTTTTGCAGAGTCCCAGCTGATCCTGATCTGGGGCAGCAACTCGATCGGCAGCAACCTGCACTTCTGGCGCTATGCGCAGCAGGCCAAGCGCAACGGCGCTCGGCTGGTGTGCATCGACCCGCGCAAGAGCGAGACGGCCGACAAATGCCACGAACACATCGCCTTGCGCCCAGGCACCGATGCGGCGCTGGCCTTGGCGCTGATGCACGAGCTGATCGTGCACGACTGGCTGGATCAGGACTACATTGCCCGCCACACCCAGGGGTGGGAGGCGCTGCGCGCACGCGCGCTCCAGTGGCCGCCCGAACGCGCGGCCGAGGTCTGCGGCGTGCCGGTGGAACAGATCCGCCAGCTTGCCCAGGCCTGGGGCACCACCAAGCCCGCCGCCATCCGCCTGAACTACGGCATGCAGCGCGTGCGCGGCGGCGGCAACGCGGTGCGCGCCGTGGCCTGCCTGCCGGCGCTCACCGGGGCCTGGCGCCACCGCGCCGGCGGCATGCTGCTGTCGAGTTCGGGGCAGTTCCCCGTCGATCGCGCGGCGCTGCAGCGCCCCGACCTGCTGGGCGCGCGGCGGCCGCGCACCATCAACATGTCCACCATCGGGGATGCGCTGCTGGCCCCCGCCTCGGACCGCTTCGGCCCACGCATCGAAGCGCTGGTGGTCTACAACAGCAACCCGGTGGCCGTGGCGCCGGAATCGGGCAAGGTGGTGCAGGGCTTTGCGCGGGAGGACCTGTTCACCGTGGTGCTCGAGCACTTCCAGACCGACACCGCCGACTACGCCGACTACATCCTGCCCGCCACCACGCAACTGGAGCACTGGGACATCCACCTGAGCTACGGGCACACCGACGTGCTGCTCAACCGCCCGGCCATCGCCCCGCTGGGCCAGGCGCGCAGCAATGCGCAGATCTTCCGCGACCTGGCCGCCTGCATGGGGCTGGCCGACCCCTGCTTTGCCGACAGCGACGAAGCCCTGTGCCGCCAGGCCTTTGGCGCGGCGGTGGACTACGCGCTGCTCGAATCGCAAGGCTTTGCCACGCTGACCGGGCCCGACGCGCCGTTTGCCGAAGGCGGCTTTCCCACGCCCAGCGGCAAGTGCGAATTTTTCAGCGACCGCCTGGCCGCGCAAGGACAGGATGGCCTGCCCGACCACCTGCCCAACCACGAGCTGCAGGGCACGGATGCCCGCTACCCGTTGGCCATGATCTCGCCGCCGGCGCGCAACTTCCTCAACTCCACCTTTGTGAACGTGCAGAGCCTGCGCGCCATCGAAGGCCGGCCGCTGCTGGAGATGCACCCCACCGACGCAGCCGCACGCGGCATTGTCGACGGGGGTGTGGTGCGCGTGTTCAACGACCGCGGCACCTACCGCTGCCATGTGGCCGTGACCGAACGCGCCCGGCCCGGCGTGGTCAACGGCCTCGGCATCTGGTGGCGCAAGATGGGGCTGGACGGCACCAACGTGAACGAACTCACCAGCCAGGCCCTGACCGACCTGGGCCGCGCGCCCACCTTCTACGACTGCCTGGTGGAAGTGGCTGCGGAACCCGCCACCACCGCGCACACAGCCACGGCCTGAGCCGTACCACCACCGTGGCGCAGCCTCCCACAACGCCGTCCGCCACGACGCTGGAGCTGCTGCCCGCCGAGTCGGCACCGCCCGCAACGCGGGTGTGCCCGGCGTGCAGCCATCCACGGCGGGACAGCGATGGAGCGCCGGCGTGGCAATGCCCGCGTTGCGGTGTGGCCTACGACGCCGTACGACCCACAGCCGCGCCCCCAGCCGACCCTCGCCACGGGGTTTCGCCGCCGTCACCGGCACCGCGCGCACGACTGGGCATCTGGCCCGTGCTGGCGCTGCTGGTGGCATCAGCCGTGGGGGTGATCGTCTGGACGTCCCAGTCCCGACAGCACCGCACCGCAGAGACCCAGTCACGCCAGCAAGCCGACGCACAGGCGCAGGCCGTGGCCGACGCTCGCGCCGAACTGGCACGCCGCGAGCGGGTGGATGCGCTGCATCAGCGCTGGCTGCGCGGCGATGGCGCCGCTGTCTTGGGGGAAGCCCGCACACAGGCCAACGCAGGCGATACCCGCGCGCGGGTATTGCTGGGGCAGATGCTGCTGCGCGGCGGCGCGGGCGTGCCGCGCGACCGGGTTGCGGGGCTGGCGGCGCTGGAACAAGCGGCGCAGCAGGGCTCGGTACTGGCCATGCTGGTGCTCGGACATGCCTACGGCACCGGCATTGCGAGCGCAGGCCCACGCCCTGAGGCGCAGCCCGAGCAGGCCGAACACTGGTACGCGCGCGCCGCGCGCACAGGCGACGCACGCGGCCTGTACGCGCTGGGCCAGTTGTACGCGGCTGCGCCCCCTGCGCTGGGCCCGCGGCCGCTGGCGGCGCATGTGGCGCTGGACCTGGCCGCACGCCGCATGGAGGCCGAAGCCACCACCGGAACCATGGAACGCGACCCCCTGTGGACGGGTGATGGCAGCGCCACCCTGGCGCGCTACGCCCTGCAACGGGTGGCGCAGCAGCTCAGCCCTGCCGAGCGCGAACAGGCCCGGCAAACCGCCGACGCCTGGCGTGCCGGTCTTCCATTGCCGCGCTGAGCGACCCGGGCCCCGGCGCGCTCAGCGCCGGCGCATCCAGACCACGAGCGCCAGAAACACCACGCCGATAAGCAGCGGAACGGCCGCGCCAAAGCCCTGCAGCCACGATGTCGGCCGCATGCCCGACCAGACCTCCAGCGTCACCCCGTCCATGCGCAGATTCTGCAGGGCCATGAACTCGACGATGGGCTCAACGCGGCGGTCTTCCTTGAAGCTGGTCGGCGGCGACACGCCCACGAGTTCAACCACCTGTCCGGCCTTCACGTTCTGCTGCGTGAGCTCGGGCAGCAGCATGCCGCGCGCCGCGCCATCGGGCAGGCCCCAGGCGGTTTGCCAGCGCGAGGCCACCGGCCCGTCGGCCAGCGCCACACCGCGCACCCGCACCACCAGGGTGTAGGGGTTGCGCGCCGTGGGTGCGTCCAGCGCCGGGGCCACCCAGCGCTCGGTGTCGGCCAGCATGCCAACGTTGTTGCGCCCCTCGCGCAGGTTCTTTTCGTGCAGTCGCAGAAACTTGGCCAGCGCGGCGGCCGGCACCTCGTGGCGTTGCTCCATCACTTTGCCGTAGCGCTCGGGGTCTGCCGCGCCGGCAGACGGCCCCGCCAACAGCAGTGCCAGCACAGCGCCGCCGCTGGCAATTAAGCGGTACAGCCCGACCCGGGCTGCCAACACGTACGACATGGTGTCCCTCCCTCAGCACCGGCTCGAAGGGCCAGCGTGGCCGCCATTGTGGCGGCATGGGCCGGGTCGCCTGCCAGCCTAGGGCCACACGCGTGCCCAGAACACCAGCACCTCCCGGGCCAGAGTGTCCTGGTAGGCCCCACGGTCAAACCCCGGCGGGTCGGCGGCCACGTCGCCCGAATCGGATGGCAGGCTGTGCTGCGGCACCGCCATGAAGGCGAAGTGCCCAGCACCGGGCACGGTGCTCGCTTGTGACCCCGGCACGTGCGCAGCGACATGCCCGCCGTGGTAGCGGGCGGTAAGCACAGCGTCGTGCTCGGCCATCAAGATACGCACCGGCACCCGTACGGCGGCCAGGCTTTCCGGCGTGAGCACCACGGCCATGGGCGCGAGCGCCACCACGGCGCGGATGCGCGGGTCGGCGGCCGATACCCGGTCGCCGTCCTGGGGCTGCGCCACACGGTCCTGCCCCTGCGGCGTACCGCCCATGGCCGTGCGGGCCAATGCGCAAAAGCCCGGGTCGTCGTGCGCGCTGGCGCAGTGGCGGCGCGCGCGGTCGGGCTCGGCCTGGGCGCCGGCCAGGGCCAGCACCGTGTAGCCGCCGGCCGAGTGGCCCACGGCCCCGACCCGCTGGGCCGGAATGCGCGCGCCCCATTCAGGGTGTGCGAGCAGTGCGTCCAGCACCTGGCTGACCTGGCGCGGCCGCTCGCTGAAGTAGCGGCCCGAGGTCATCAGCGAACGGTCCTGCCAGTGGTCGCCCGGGTGCCGCAGCGCGGCCACCAGGTAGCCCGCTGCTGCCAGGCGCGTGGCCAGGCTGTGGTGCCCGAGCGCGTCGCCCCCGGTGCCGTGCGACAGCAGCAGCAGGCCACGCAGCGGCGCAGCCGACGCGGGCGCGCCCGGCGCCACCACCGGCAGCCAGGGCCCCATCGGGATCGCGCGGGCGGCCGTGGCCGTGGGGTAGAACAACAGCACCTCGATGGACTCGGTGGCCGTGGGCACCGCCAGGCGGCGCAGGCCGGCATGCTGGGCGGCTGCGGGCGATACAGCGCCCAGCGAGGCAGCCAGCGCAGCCAGCGCCACCGCCAGCCAGCGCGACCAGGCCCGCAAGGGCATCGGAAGAAGAAGGGTGCGCACACCCCAGGAGCCAAACGTCACAGCGCGCCTTTCGCACAACACCGCCACGGCAGCGGTGCGGCGCACTGTAGGCCGCGCCGTGGCAAGGCCCTAGCGCGGTGCGACGAAATGCGCCTGGCCGGCGCGAAGCGGCCGCAACAGAGCGCGAATGGAGCGAAAACGGCGGGCGGCCAGGGGGCGCCAAAGCCCCCCGCCCTGCGCAACAGCGCTGCCGCCCATGGCCCCTGGCGGCGGATCAGAGCGCCGCTTCGAGCACGCGGCGGCTGACTTCGGGCGTCACGTCGCGGTGCTCGGAGAGCTGCACCATGCCGTGCGCTTCGAGCTGCGCCACCAGCGGGCCGACCGCGTCGGCCCCCAGCCCGTAGCCCGACAGGCGCGTGGGCACGCCCATGCGCTCGAAGAAGTCGCGCGTGCGCTCGATGGCGGCGGTGATGCGCTCGTCCTCGCTGCCCTGGGTGATGCCCCAGACGCGCTCACCGTACTGCAGCAGCTTGTCTTTCTTCTGCGCGCGGCGCTCGTGCAGCATGGCGGGCAGCACGATGGCCAGCGTGCGCGCATGGTCGATGCCGTGCGCGGCCGTGAGTTCGTGGCCGATCATGTGGGTGGACCAGTCCTGCGGCACCCCGGCGCCGATCAGGCCGTTGAGCGCCATGGTGGCGGCCCACATCAGGTTGGCACGGTCGTCGTACACCGGCTCGGGGGCTGTGAGCAGGCGCGGGCCCACTTCAATCAGCGTCTGCAGAATGCCCTCGGCAAACCGGTCTTGCACGCGGGCGTCCACGGGGTAGGTCAGGTACTGCTCGACGGTGTGCACGAACGCATCGACCACGCCGTTGGCCAGTTGCTGCGGCGGCAAGGTGTAGGTCTTGGTCGGGTCGAGCACCGAAAAGCGCGGGTAGCAGTGCACGCTGCTGAAGGCCAGCTTGGCGCCCTGGCCGCGGTGGGTGATGACCGAGCCGTTGTTCATCTCGGAGCCCGTGGCGGGCAGCGTGAGCACCGCGCCAAACGGCAGCGCTGCCGTGATGTTGCGCCCGCGCTTGAGCAGGATGCTCCACGGGTCGCCCTCGAAGCGCACAGCCGCGGCAATGAACTTGGCCGCGTCGATCACCGAGCCGCCGCCCACGGCGAGCAGAAAGTCAAACCCGCCCTCGCGCGCCTGCTCCACGGCCTTCATCGAGGTTTCGTAGCTCGGGTTGGGCTCGATGCCGCTGAAGGTGGCGTGGTGGCGCTCGCCCAGGGCGGCGCGCACTTCGCCCAGGGTGCCGGTTTTCTCGGCGCTGCTGCCGCCCACCAGGATCAGTACGCGCGCCTGGGCGGGCACGAGCTTGGCCAGATCGGCAATGCGGCCCTTGCCAAAGGCGATGTGGGTGGGGTTGTGGAAGTCAAAGTTCAGCATGGGACAGTCTCCATCGCAGGCACCCCCGGGCGCCCGAAGCCTGCAAGCCTAGCGGCTTTGCCCCGGCCGCGCCGACCTGCAGGTGACAGCCCGGACGGCACGGCAGGGCTCCCCACGGCATTTGCTATCAAATATATAGCTGCTCGTGCTTGATTGATAAGCACGAGCAGCCGATTTCGACCTGAATGCGGAAGCCCCACCCGCGGGGCCTACTCGCCCCCGGGCGCGACAATCGTCTGGTCGATGGCCCCGAACACGCTCTGCCCGTCGCGGCCCTTCATCTCGATGCGGATGGTGTCGCCATAGCGCATGTAGTCGGTGCTGGGCTGGCCGTCCTGCAGGGTTTCCATGCAACGCTTCTCGGCAATGCAACCATAGCCCTTGGGCCAGTCGAGGCGGCCCTTGTGCTCCACGGGCGGGTTGCTCACGGTGCCGCTGCCCACGATGGAGCCCGCGCGCACATGGCGCGTGGTGGCCAGGTGGGCGATCAACTGGCCGAAGTGGAAGTGCATGTCGGGCCCGGCGTCGCACAGGCCCACGCGGCGGCCGTTCCAGGTGGACTGCAGCGTCAGGTGCACGCGGCCGTGCTGCCAGGCGTCGCCCAGCTCGTCCGGCGTCACGGCCACGGGGCTGAAAGCGGTGGCGGGCTTGCTCTGCACAAAGCCGAAGCCCTTGGCCAGCTCGGCGGGGATCAGGTTGCGCAGGCTCACGTCGTTGGCCAGCATCACCAGGCGGATGCCGTCGAGCGCCTGCTCGGGCGAGGCGCCCATGCGCACGTCGCCCGTGATGACGGCGATCTCGGCCTCGAAGTCGATGCCCATGGCCTCGCTGGGCACCACCACGTCGTCGCAGGGGCCGAGAAAATCGTCGCTCGCGCCCTGGTAGATCAGCGGATCGGTGCGCAGGTTCTCGGGCACTTCGGCCCCGCGCGCCTTGCGCACCAGCTCCACGTGGTTGAGGTAGGCCGAGCCATCGGCCCACTGGTAAGCGCGGGGCAGCGGGGCCATGCAACGGGCCGGGTCGAACGGGAACGCATGGCGCGCGCGACCGGCATTGAGCTGCTCGTACAGATCCTGCAACTGCGGCGCGAGGAAGTTCCAGTCGTCCAGCACCTGCTGCAGGCGGTGGGCGATGCCGGTCGCATAATGCGCGGTGCTCAGATCACGGGAGACGACGACGAGCTGGCCGTCGCGCGAGCCGTCTTTGTACGTGGCGAGTTTCATGGGGTGGCAGCGTCCGCAGTGGCCGGGGCATCGGTGCCCCGCATTGACATCGGTCGGGTGCTTGCGCCCCGCCCAGGACCGCGGATTCTATTGACTACAGACAGCGCATGGCCAAGGAACGTGCAGGCATTCAATCGGTGGAAGTCGGCTACGCCCTGCTGGAAGGGCTGGCCCGCGCGCGCGGGCCGCAGATGCTCAAGGATCTGGCGGCCTCGGCCGGCATGAGCCCGGCCAAGGCCCACCGCTACCTGGTGAGCTTTCAGCGCCTGGGCCTGGTGATGCAGGACCACCGCAACGCCCGGTACGACCTCGGCCCCGCCGCGCTCAAGCTGGGCCTGGCATCGCTGGCGCGTATCGACGCCATGCGCCTGGCGCGCGACCGGCTGCCCGCACTGATGGACCAGATCGGCCACACCCTGGCGCTGGCCGTGTGGGGCAACCACGGGCCCACCATCGTGCACTGGGAAGAGTCACCCCAGGCCGTGACCGCCAACCTGCGCCTGGGCGACGTCATGCCGCTGCTCTCGTCGGCCACAGGGCGCTGCTTTGCCGCCTACATGGCGCCCGAGGTGGTGGCACCGCTCATCGAACAGGAGCTGGCCCAGGCCCGCAAGGCCCGCCGCGCCGATCTGCCCGGCAGCCCGGCCGAGGTGCAGGCGCTGCTGGCCGAAGTGCGCACCCGCGGCGCAGCGCGCGTGGTCGACACCCTGCTGCCCGGCATCGTCGCGTTTTGCGCGCCGGTGTTCGACTTCGACGGACACCTCGTGATCGGTCTGACCACGCTGGGTTCGGTGGCCACCTTCGACCCCGAATGGGACGGCGCGGTGGACAGCGCATTGCGCGCCGCTGCGGCCCAGCTGTCGCGCGACCTGGGCGCGGGCAGCGCCTGACGGAGGCCGCCGCATGCCCCGACGCGCCGGCCCGCCGCTGGTCGGCATCACGCTGGCCGTGGTCGCCGCACACGCCCTGGTGCTGGGCGGGCTGCTGCAGAGCGCACACTGGCAGCCCGGGGCGGCGCCCCCAGCACCCGTGGTGATCGAGGCGCTCCTGACAGCGCCTCCAGCCCCCGTGCCTGAAGCAACGCCTGTCACAGCGGCGGCTGCGCCCGCCGCGCCCACACGGCCCCCACGCCCGGCCCCCAGCGTCTCACCCCGAGCGCAGCCGCCAGCCCCCGACCCGGCACCCAGTCCAGAGCCCGCCCAGGCAACATCGCCTGCCGCCGTGGCCCCCACGGCAGTGATGCCTGCCACCGATGCCGCAGCCGAACCGCCGTCGATGCCGGCCAGCGCGGCGGCTTCACCCCCGGCCGTGCCAGTCGCCACGGCCAGCGCCAGCACCGTGGCCGCAGCCGCGCCCGATGCCGAAGGCGAGGAGTCGGGTGCCGAGTCGGCCGACATCCCGCTCAACGCCGGGGTGTGGATGCGCACGCCCGGCGGTGCCGACGAAGTGGCCGCCCCCGGTATGGCCGCGCGGGTGCCCGCCCCCACCCGCCTGGCGTTTGACGTACAGGGCCAGGCCAAGCGCCTGCAATACAGCGCGCGCGCCGAATTGCTGTGGCAGCACGACGGCCAGCGCTACACCGCGCGCCAGCAGATCAGTGCGTTTCTGCTCGGCTCGCGCATTCAGCAAAGCACGGGCCGCATTGCGCCCGAAGGCCTGCAGCCCGAGCGCTTTGCCGACCGCCGCCGCAGCGAACAGGCCGCGCACTTCGACAGCGCCCAGGGGCGGGTCACCTTCAGCGCCAACACCCCGGCGCTGCAGGTGGGCGCCGGTGCGCAAGACCGGCTCAGCGTGTTCTTGCAGCTGGGCGCCTGGATTGCGGCCGACCCGCCCCGCTTTGCGCCGGGCACGCAGATCACGCTGACCACCGTGAGCGCGCGGTCCGCCGACCGCTGGACCTTCACCGTCGAAGGCGAAGAGACGCTGCAGGTGGGCGGCAGCCCCCTGCCCGCACTGCGCCTGCAGCGCCTGCCCCGCAAGGAATACGACCAGAAAGCCGAGCTGTGGCTGGCCCCGTCGCTGGGTTACCTGCCGGTGCGTATCCGCCTCACGCAAGCCAACGGCGACTTTGCCGACCTGCTGCTGCGCAGCCATTCCACGCCCTAGGCGGCCGCTGCGGCGGCGGCACTGTGGCGCCCGCGCCGCGAAAGCCTGGCCCTGCACAGGGTCAGGACCGCCCGACCGCCCACAGGTCCGGATTCATGAAATACTGGGGTTGCCAGCCCCGGAAACGTCCGGCCTTGAAGTCCGCGGCTTGGCGGCCATCTATGGGCTCAACGGGGCTGTTTCGGCCCCAGGGGAATTGCCATGCAAATGCTCTACGACTCTGAATCCTTTGTGGTGGTCCACATGTCGCCGGATGCCGTGGAAACCTCGGGCATCGTCCTCAACGACGGCGCAGAGCCGCGGCCCCAGCTCGTGCGCCACGGCTTTGAAATCGTGGACAAGCGCTCGGGCAAAGAGGTGTACCTGGACGGCTCCTGGGCCGAAATGTTCCAGGAACAGATCCGCGCCTGGCAGCGTGACACGCCCACGCAGGAAGAAGTGGAAGACGCGCTCGATCGCTACGCGGGGCTGGCGCAACATCCGGTGGTGGTGCATTAGACAGATACACCCCCCTGAGCCGCTGCGCGGCTTCCCCCCGCTCTCGCGGCGCTGCGCTTGCGGGCAGGGGGACGACATCCTCGCTGCGGGGCGGCCCTTGCTCGATGTCTCTGGCCTCTGGCCGCGCCGGTCTCGGTCGCTGTGACGAAACCCTTTCTCTGAGCCGCTGCGCGGCTTCCCCCCGCTCTCGCAGGGCTGCGCCCTGCGGGCAGGGGGACGACATCCTCGCTGCGGGGCGGCCCTTGCTCGATGTCTCTGGCCTCTGGCCGCGCCGGTCTCGGTCGCTGTGACGAAACTGTCTCTCTGAGCCGCTGCTCGGCTTGATCGTGTCGCAGTCTCTTACAGTCGCTTCGACTGCGTTCCCGCATCGCACAGTTCGCAGGCGAGCGCTCAGTAACAGGCCGCGTTGGGCCAGGCAGCCGTCACGCGGGCGGCATCACCTCGCGCCCATACAAGCGCCGGTACAAGGGCTCTACCAGCACCAGCACGGCCACCAGGCGGCAGACCTGGAAAGCGGTGACCACGGGCACGCCCAGCTGCAGCACCTTGGCGGTGATCGCCATCTCGGCAATGCCGCCGGGCGATGTGCCGAGCAGCAGCGTGACCCACGGCAAGCCCGTGCCCCAGGCCAGCAGCGCAGCAAAGCCGGCGCACAGCAGCATCAGCACCACCGTGCCCAGCGCCACCGCACCCAGCCAGCGCGGCGCGGCGCGCAAGAAGCCCGCGCGAAAGCGCACGCCCAGGCTCACCCCGATCACCAGTTGCGCCGCATTCACCAGCACCTGCGGCAGGGCCGACAGCGTCTGCCCGGTGGCCGTGAGCAGCATGGACACGACAAACGCCCCCATGAACCAGGGGTTGGCGCGGCCCAGGCGCTCCATCAGCAGTGCGCCCGCGCCAGTGAGTGCCGCCAGCATCGCCAGGCCGGCCAGGTCCACCTCGCGTGCGGCGGGCGGCAGCAGATCCACGCCGCGCAGGCCGCTCCACTGCAGCGCAAACGGAATGCTCACGGTGACGATCAGCAGGCGCAGGCTGTGGCTGGCGGCCACCAGGTCGGCGCGGGCGTTTTCGCGTTCGGAGATCAGCGTCATCTCCGACGCCGCGCCGATGGCCCCGGAAAAATAGCTCGTGGGCCGCATCATCGAGGGCGGCACGCCATGCAGGCGCGGCGCGTGCACCCGGTACAGCCACAGGCCGAACAGCCAGCCCAGCACCAAGGCCCAGGCAATGCCCAGCACGATGGCCCACCACAGGCTGCCCACCAGCGCCGTCACCTGGGGCGTGAAATACAGGCCCAGCGCAGTGCCGATCGTCCACTGCCCCGCATTGCGCAGGGGGCCCGCACTTTCGGTGGGCCCTCCGGCCATCGACACCAGCGAGGTGGCCAGCAGTGGCCCGATCATCCAGGGCAGCGGCGTGTGCAGTGCCACGCAGACTTCGGCCGCCGCCCAGGCCAGCAGCAGGGTGGCCACGGTGCGGGCCAGAAACGGAAAGCGCGAACGGATCTCAAAAAGCACACCGCAGTATCGCGCGCTGTGCGGGCGCGCTGGCGGCAGGTCCCTTGCCCAGCGGGCATGGCGGCCATCGCCGGGGGGCAGTGCAGAGGGGTGGATTGCAGCGGCAAAGGCAGTTCCGCAGGCGCGCCACGGCTCCGCAGGGCGGCGTGGGGCCCAAAAATGCACCACCCAAAGTGGCTTCTCGTGCTTATCCAGGATCGCTGAGTTGCTATTAAAAACTGAGCACCTGGCAACCATTCAGCTCCAGCCGGTGCCGCCGCCTCACCCCCGCCGCCGCCCCGCCATCTCCTGCCCCATGGCGGCCAGCGCTTGGGCGTCCAGTTGCGCCAGCGCCGCCGGGTAGGCCGTGCCCTCTTCGGCGGCGATATGCGCGCCGTAGCGCTGGGCGAAGCGGTCGAACAGGGCCGCGTGCTCGGGGCTGAAGGCCTGCAGGGCGCCGTCGGCCAGCGCGGCCAGGGGCACGCGGGCGGCGGCCCAGTCGGCGGCCATGGCGCGGTGGTCGGCTTGCAGGCGCTGCACCAGCGCAGCCACGGCCGGGGGGCCGGTGCGCAGCAGCAGGGGGAAGACGTGGCGCTCTTCGTCGTCGTGGTGCAGCGGGGCGGCAATGTCGAAGTAGCGCAACACGTCGCGCGCGGCCTGGCGGGCGTCGGCGTCGGCCCCATGGGTGGCCACGTGGGTGCGCAGGCGCTGCAGCAGGGCCAGGGTGCGCTCAACGCGTTCGTGGCAGGCTTCGAGCATGGCCATGGGTTCGTCAAAGCCCACGGCCGGGGCGCCAAAGCCCGGCAGCGCGCGGCCTGGGGCGGGCGCGGCGCTCATCCGCACGCGCCCAGCTGGCCGCACTGGGTGCAGTAGTCGCAGCCATCTTTGCGGATGACGGCGTGCGCGCCGCATTCGCTGCACTTCTTGCCCGCCATGGCGGTGGGCAGGGGCAGCGGTGCGGCATCGGGCTCGTCGAGCGGCAGCGCCTGCTGCACTGGGTCGGCCTTGCGGCGCTCCAGGATGTTCTGGATGGCGTAGGCCATGGCGGCCACTTCGGAGTCGTGCCACATGGGCACGAGGGTGCCGTCGTCCTTGCGGTGCGTGCCCAGGCGCACGGGGCCGCGGTCCCAGGCGACCTTGCGCATGTCGGACAGCGCCCGCTCCAGAAAACCGCCGCGCGCGGCCAGCGACAGCAGCCGCATGCTGGAGGTGATCCACTGCTGCGATTCGCCGCTTTGCCCCACGGGCATGAAGAACTCGATGGCCCGGTCCACCGTGTGATGGCCCACGCCCGTGGGCACGGGCAGGAAGGACACGATCAGGTACAGGGTCTTGCGGCCGTCCTGCGTCCAGTATTCGACCTTTTCGGCCACGGCCGAGAGTCCGCCTTTGGGGCGGCTTTCGATCACGGTGCGCATCGGATCGGGTGGCACGGCGGGCGCGGCCACCGGGGCCGGAGCGGGCGCGGCAGCGGGTGCCGGGGTCACGGGCGCTTCGAGCACCGAGCCCAGGATGGCGTTGGGCCGGTAGGTGGCCAGGCCCTTGAGCCGTGCGCGCCAGGCCTGCAGGTACAGATCCTTGAAGTCGCCATACGGGTAGTCGGCCGGAATGTTCACGGTCTTGGAAATGGCCGTGTCCACAAAGGGCTGCACGGCTTCCATCATGGCAATGTGCTCCTGCGCCGACATGGCCAGGGCCGACACGAAGTATTCGGGCAGATGCTCCACGTTGCCGCCCAGTTCGCGGTACAGGCGCCAGGCGTGGTCTTCGACTGCGTATTCGCTGGTGCTGCCGTCGGCCTCGCGCTTCTTGCGCTTGTACATCCACGAAAACGGCGGCTCGATACCGTTGGAGGCATTGTCGGCAAAGGCCAGGCTCACGGTGCCCGTGGGCGCAATCGACAGCAGGTGGCTGTTGCGGATGCCGTGCGCGCGGATGCGGGCCTGCAGCTCGGCCGGCAGGCGGCTGGCAAAGGTGCCCGGGGCCAGGTAGCCCGCCGCGTCAAAGCGCGGGAAGGCGCCCTTCTCGCGCGCCAGTTCCACCGACGCCGCATAGGCCGCGTTGCGCAGGCGCTCGGCAATGCGCGCGGCCATGGCGCGGCCTTCGTCGCGGTCGTAGCGCAGCGTGAGCATGGCCAGCGCATTGCCCATGCCGGTAAAGCCCACGCCGATGCGCCGCTTGGCCATGGCCTCATCGCGCTGCTGCACCAGAGGCCAGTAGGTCACGTCGAGCACGTTGTCGAGCGCGCGCACCTGCACGGCCACGGCCTGCTCGAACGCGTCGAAGTCGAACGCGGGCACGCCGCCAAAGCCGAACGGGTTGCGCACGAAGCGCGTAAGGATGATGGGGCCGAGGTCGCAGCAGCCGTAGGACGGCAGCGGCTGCTCGCCGCAGGGGTTGGTGGCGGCGATCTGCTCGCAGTAGTGCAGGTTGTTGTCTTCGTTGATGCGCCCCAGGAACAGGATGCCGGGCTCGGCGAAGTCGTAGGCCGACTTCATGATGGTGTCCCACAGCGCGCGGGCCTGCACGGTGGCGTACACCCACAGGCCATCGGCGCGCTGGTGCGCGCCTTGCGCCAGCAGCGCCGCGCCGGGGCGGGCCTGGTGCACCAGCTCCCAGGCCTGGTCGTCCTGCACGGCGGCCATGAAATCGTCCGTCACGCCCACCGACACGTTGAAGTTGTTCCAGCGGCCCGGCGTGCGCTTGGCGGTGATGAACTCCTGCACGTCCGGATGGTCGATGCGCAGCACGCCCATCTGCGCGCCGCGGCGCGACCCCGCGCTTTCGACCGTGGCGCAGGACTGATCGAACACGTTGATGTAACTGCACGGGCCCGAGGCCATGGAAGCCGTGGCCTTGACCTCGGCCCCCCGCGGGCGGATGCGCGAAAAGTCATATCCCACGCCGCCGCCGCGGCGCATGGTTTCGGCGGCCTCACGCAGCGCTTCATAGATGCCGGGAAAGCCTTCTTCGTCCACGCCCTGGATACAGTCGCCCACAGGTTGCACGAAGCAGTTGATGAGCGTGGCCTGCAGGTCGGTGCCCGCGGCGCTCATGATGCGGCCCGCGCCGATGGCCCCGGCGCGCAGGTTCTCGAGAAAACGCGCCTCCCAGTGCGCGCGCTGCTCGGGGGCTTCGACCGACGCGAGCGCACGTGCCACGCGGGTGTAGAGCGCCTCGACCGATGCCTCGCCCGGTTTGAGGTACTTCTCGCGCAGCACATCCAGGCTGATGGGTTGCAGCGGCAGGGCGGTGGAGAGGGAGGGGTCGGATGCGCGCTTCATGGTCTGGAAATTAAATGCCGGCCACAGCCCGGCTGGGGGCGAAAGACACAAGGATTTACATCTGGCCGCCGGGCGGTGGCAGGCCCGCACCGCCACTGCCGATGGCGGGGTGCCGGGGCAGTGTAGGCGCCGCCGGCCGTAGGGGATTGACCGGGCGCAAAAGCCAGCGCTGGCGGCAGGCCCGTACCATGCGGCATGCCCATCGCTGCCCCACGTTCTGATCACCGCCGCTCGCTCTCGCCCACGGCCCGGCCGCTCGCGGGCACCCGGCCCTGGCACTTACCGGTGGCGCACCTGGCGCGTGCGCTGGCCGTGGCTGCCGCCCTGGGGGTGCTGGCTGGCTGCGCCATTCAAGGCAGCGCGACACTGCCCGCCGCCGAAGCCCCCATCGCCCTGGCCGATTGGCCGATCCGCGTGGCCGCCTTGCCCGCCGTGCCGGTGCTGCTGCTCGGTGAGCAGCACGACGCGCCCGAACACCAGCAGTTGCAGCGCGAAGCCGTACAGGCCCTGGCCGCCCGAGGCCGCCTGGCCGCACTGGTGATGGAAATGGCCGAACGCGGCCACAGCACCGCCGGCCTGCCGCGCACCGCCACGGCCACCGAAGTGCAGGCCGCCCTGCGCTGGCAGGACACCGCCTGGCCCTGGGCCGCCTACGGCCCGGTGGTGATGGCCGCGGTGCAGGCCGGGGTGCCAGTGCTGGGCGGCAACCTGCCGCGCAGCCAGATGCGCGCCGCCATGCAGAACACCGCCTGGGACGCGCACCTGCCGCCCGCGGCGCTGGCGCAGCAGCACACCGCCATCCGCGACGGCCACTGCGGCCTGCTGCCCGAGGCGCAGATCGGCCCCATGGCGCGCATCCAGATCGCGCGGGACGCGGCGATGGCCCAGACGGCACACGAGGCGCTGCAGCCCGGGCGCACCGTGGTGCTGGTGGCGGGCAACGGCCATGTGCTGCGCCGCCTGGGCGTGCCCACGCACTGGCCCACGGACTTCAAGTCGAAAGTGGTTGCAGCCCAGCAGGGACAAGCACAAGCCGCTATCAAAACAGAAGCCGACTGGGTGGTACTGACGCCTGCATTGCCACCGCGCGATGCTTGCGCCGAGCTGCGCGAACGCTGGCAGGCCCCGGCCCGCCCAGCCCCTGGCTGACGCCGCTGCAGGCCCTTGCCCCAAGGCTGGCAAGCAGACGCCACCACCCGGCGGCTGCGGTCTGCCCAGCGCACGCCACGGCGTCCTGGCGCGCCCCGGCGGCGCGCCCCCCCCGCTGGCCCAGCCCCGCATCCAAGCGCGCGGCCTGGCCCGATGGCAGCGCCAAGCACCCGCCCTCAATCACCCGCCACAATGGCATGCGGCCCAGCAAAATCAAGCACAAGCAGCTATTGATTCGATAGCACTCAGAGCAGGCCCCGCCTCAGGCTGCCGCCGACGGGGCTGTGGGCGGCGCGGGGCGGCCGTCCGAGTGGGCCTGCGCACGCAGCAAGGCCTCGAAGGCCTCGGCAGGCAAGGGGCGACTGCACAGGTAGCCCTGGTAGTGGTCGCAGCCCCGCTCGCGCAGGCAGGCGAGCTGCGCCTCGGTTTCCACGCCTTCGGCCAGCACGTCCAGCCCCAGGCTGTGGCCCATGGCAATGATGGCGGTGCTGATGGCGAGGTCGTCGGCGCTGGCGGGCAGGTCCTGGATGAAGCCACGGTCGATCTTGAGCACGTCAATGGGCAGCTGCTTGAGCTGCCCGAGCGACGAGTAGCCGGTGCCGAAGTCGTCGATGGCCAGGCGCACGCCCAGCGCACGCAGGCGCAGCAGGGTGGTGCGCGCGTCTTCGGTGCGCTCGGCCAGCGCGGTTTCGGTGATCTCCAGCTCCAGTCGCGACGGCGGAAATCCGGTCTCGGCCAGCGCTGCGGCGGTGGCACCGGCCAGATCCGTCAGGTGAAACTGCCGGGGCGACACGTTCACCGCCAGGGTCAGGTCGGGCAGACCGGCGGCGCGCCACTGCTGGCCCTGGCGGCAGGCCTCGCGCACCACCCATTCGCCCAGCGGGCCGATGACGCCCGAGGTCTCGGCCACGGCGATGAAGCGCGCGGGCGGAATCAGGCCCTCCTGCGGGTCTTGCCAGCGCACCAGCGCCTCGGCCCCCACGATGCGGCCGGAGGCCATGTCCACCTGCGGCTGGTAGTACAAGCGCAGATGGCCCTGGGTGATGGCCGTGCGCAGGCGCGATTCGAGCGCGAGCCGCTCGCGCGCGGCTTGGGTCATGGCTTCGTGGAAGAAGCACCAGGCCCCGCGCCCCTGGGCCTTGGCACCGTACACGGCGGCGTGCGCGCCCTGCAGCAGGGCCTGGGGCTGCGCGGCGTGCTCGGGGTACAGGCAGATGCCGATGCTCGCGCCTGCGACCACCTCCAGCCCGTCGGGTGAGCGCCAGGGCTCGGCCACCGACCGGATCAGGTGGCGCGCCACGGCCTCGGCCCCTTCGTGGTGGCGCACCTGGCGCACCAGCACGGCCAGCTCGTCCCCGGCCAGGCGGCCCACGATGTCGCCCGGACGGGCCGCCGCCTGCACCTGGCGGGCGATGTGCTGCAGCACCTGGTCGCCGATCGCATGGCCGTAGCTGTCGTTCACATCCTTGAATCGGTCCAGGTTGATGAGCAGCACCGCCATGCGCTCGCCGGTAGCGCTGGCGTCTTGCACCGCCTGTTCGAGCTGGCGGGTGAACCCCGCGCGGTTGGACAGCCCCGTGAGCGCGTCGTGCAGCGCCAGGAACTCCATGCGCTGCTGCTGGGCCTTTTCCTGGGAGATGTCGGTGAACATGCACACGTAGTGCGTGATCTCGCCCGCCGGGCTTCGCACGGCGCTGAGCGACATGTACTCGGGAAACACCTCGCCGTTCTTGCGGCGGTTCCAGATCTCGCCCTGCCAGTGGCCCGTCTCGCGCATGGAGGCCCACATGGCCTCGTAGAACGCGGCGTCGTGGCGGCCTGACTTGAACACGCGCGGCGTCTTGCCGAGCAGTTCGGCCTCGGTATAGCCGAGCATGCGCGTGACGGCCGCGTTGACCGACAGGATGCGGCTGTGCGCATCCGTCACGACCACGCCCTCGACGGTGTTGTCCACCACGGCCGAGGCCAGGCGCTCCCGGGTGTCCGACGCGGCCAGCGCGTTGCGCGCGGCCTGCAGTTCGCGCAGATCCTGCAGCACGCACACCAGATGCGGCGGCGCGTCGCCCGTCTCCGCCACGGCCGTGACGGTGCACAGCACCGGCAGCACCGTGCCGTCATCCGGCCTCACGCACTCGCGCTCGCCCGCGTCATGGTCCTGCCTGCCGCTGAACAGGCGGTCCAGCCCCCGGGCGGCCCAGTCGCGGTCTGGTGCACGCACGATGTCCCGGAAGTTCAGGCTGCGGGCGCGGGCTTCGTCCACGCCCAGCATTTCGCACAGGCGCTCGTTGGCCCACAACAATTGGCCCTGCGGACCCACCCGCGCAATGCCCGCAGGCGCATGGCGCACGATCTGGTAGAGCTCCTGCTGGGTGGCCAGACGCGCCTGCTCCGAGTGCCGCACGCGGTGCAGCAGCCACCACGCCAACCCGCTGGTCAGCAGCACATAGGTCCAGCCCTTCCAGGTCTGGAGTTCGGTCAGCCGCTGCGGGTCTTGCACCCATTCGGCCAGCAACAAGTCGCCTGCAAAGACCCAGGCAACACCCACGGCAAGGTACAGGAGCATCCCCCGCCACGGAAACCAACGTGAGGCATGCGCCTCCGGTTTTCCCATCCTGATTCCTCATCCACGCTGGCGCGCCCTTGCTGCGACAATTGCACAGACATGAACGCGACCTACATCCTCACCCTCTCCTGCCCCGACCGGCTCGGGCTGGTGCACGCCGTCTCCGGCTTTTTGCTGGAGCACGGGGGCAACATCGAAGAAGCTGCCCAATACAACGACCAGGCCACCGGTCTGTTTTTCATGCGCGTGCAGTTCGCCTGCACCCGCCACGACCGCGCCACGCTGCAGCAGCACCTGGCCAGCTTTGCAGAGCCTTACCAAATGCGCTGGAGCCTGCACGCCGGGCATGAGCCCATGCGCACCGTGATCATGGTAAGCCGCGAAGGGCACTGCCTCAACGATCTTTTGTTCCGCTGCAAAAGCAGGCTGCTGCCGCTGGACGTGCGGGCCATCATCAGCAACCACCGCGACTTCTACCAGCTCGCGGCCAGCTACAACATTCCGTTTCACCACATCCCGGTCACGGCCGACACCAAACCCCAGGCCGAAGCGCGTCAGTTCGAGATTATCGAAGCCGAAGGGGCCGAGCTGGTGGTACTGGCCCGCTACATGCAGGTGCTTTCCAACGACCTGTGCGGCAAGCTCGCCGGACGCGCGATCAACATCCACCACAGCTTCCTGCCGAGCTTCAAAGGCGCCAAGCCCTATTACCAGGCCCACGACCGGGGCGTGAAGCTCATCGGCGCCACCGCCCACTATGTAACGGCCGACCTCGACGAAGGTCCGATCATCGAACAGGATGTGACCCGGGCGGACCACACGGACACGGTGGAAGACCTCACCGCCCGCGGGCGTGACACCGAAAGCCTGGTGCTCGCCCGCGCCGTGAAGTGGCACAGCGAGCACCGCGTGCTGCTCAACGGCCACAAGACCGTGGTCTTCCGCTAGCCCGATGACATCTCCCGCTGAGCGGCGGCGCCGCGCCCTCTCGCTCTCGCATGGGTCCGCCCTGCGGGCGGGGGAACGCCGCCTGCGCGGCGGGGCGGCCCTTACGCGGCGGCCACTGGTCACTAGGGCTGGCTGAACATGGCAACCGCAGGCCCGTCGCCCCTGCTCACCGCAGCCGTGCGGCGCATCCCGCCCATCCAGTGCCTGCTCACATTCGAGGCGCTGGCGCGGCTGCGCAGCGTGACGCAGACGGCCGATGAGCTGTGCGTGACGCCCAGCGCCGTGAGCCACCGCGTCAAGCAGCTCGAACAGATTCTGGGCGTGCGATTGTTCGGACGGGCCGACTTTTCCCTCACCACCGAAGGCAGCGCTTACCTGGCCCATGTGCGCGAGGGCCTGGGCGCGCTGCAGCGATTTCCGGGCACGGCGCTCGCGCCGGGGCGGCGGCGGCTCAAGCTGGCGGTCACGCCCACATTTGCGCGCACCATCCTGATCCCGCGGCTGCGCCAGTTCACCGAGGCCTATCCCGAGATCGACCTCACGCTACAGGTGTCCATCCCGCTGCTGGACGTGGTGGCTGAGGACGCAGACCTCATGGTGCGCTTCGGGCCCGGCCACTACGCCGACGTCGAGCATCTAGAACTGGCGCGCGACGTGGTGACGCCGCTGGCCTCGCCCGCGTTTGTGCGGGAGCACGGCCCCTTTGACCGGCCCGAAGACCTGGAAGGCCAGCCCCTGCTGCGCAGCCCGCTGGAGCCCTGGCGCACCTGGTTCGCCGCCATGCGCCTGGACTGGCCCGAGCCCGCGGAGGGCTCGCAGTTCAACGACATCGGCCTGATGTGCGACGCCGCCGCAGCCGGCATGGGGGTGGCCCTGGTGCGCCTGAAGCTCGGGGCCCCCTGGCTGGACAACGGCACCCTGGTGCGCCTGTATGCCGAAGACGTGCCCAGCCCGCACGCCCACTACCTGTGCTGGCGCGCTGGCACCATGGAACGCTGGGAATGCGCAGCTTTTGCGCAGTGGCTCAAGGGCACGCTGTAGCGCCAACACCTGCACCAAGACCAACCGCGGGCCTGCTGCGTCCTCCGTCAGGAGGCCCCGAGGACTTGGCGCAGTTTTCGGTTGCCAACCGGCGCACCCGTTCGCATACTGCGCCCCCAGGAGGGGGAGCTTGCGGGTCGGCGTCGTGATCGCCCACCTGCGCGCTGGTCATCGGGGGGTACAGCCACCCGGGGCGGGAAGGCTTCCCGAACGCACACCACGAGGAGCCACCATGCACACCACCCCGATGCGCACCAGCGCACGCCCCCTGCCCACCCGCCTGATGGCCGCACTGCTGGCCGCTGCGCTGGTGGCACAGCCCATCATTCCGGCCTATGCGGCCAACCACCCGCTGTCGGCCGTACGCGACGTCAACACCATTGACTACGTGGTGAACGTGGACTGGGACTATGACAACCCGCCCACCCAGGCCGCCAACCCGTCCCAGCGGCTGGATCGCAACTACATCACCGAGGTGCTGCGGGTGATGGCGCGCAGCAAATTCACGGCGACGGAAGGCCGCCACCGCGTGGGAACGGTCTATGTCTACAAGGGCGGCCGGTTCGGCGACAACGTGGACATCCGCATGCTCAACAGCAATGGCCGTTCGGCCGCCAACGTGGCGGGCTGGGGCAAGCGGGGCACCACTTCGTACAACCACCTGGCGTTTCAGAACGCTCCGGAATCCATCGACGCCCTGGGCAAGGTGATCAACCATGAACTCGGCCATTACACCTACGGCCTGCTGGACGAATACGTCGAGGAAGGTGCGCCGCTCAAGCCCGACGATCCGGGCAGCCCCTCGGGAGTGGACACCCCGAAGAACACAGCGATGAACAACCACCTGCAGTTCGTCTCGCTCTCGACCCCGGCCGACTACGCGGACCCGACCAAGCGCCAGACAGCCCAGGCCCGCGTGTTTGCCACCGCAGGCGACGGCTCGGGCGGAAGCGCCTGGGAAACCCTCACACGCCCCGCCGAGCAAGACCCGCCCGCGGCCCGCGCGTATGGCCGTACGTTCTTTGAAGCCTTCCGAGGCGTGGACCCCGCGGCCCTGCGCCTGCAAGCGCCCACCGAAGGCTTTGACACCCAGCTGCGCGTCGTGTTTGCCGCCGCTCCGGTGTTTCGCGACGTGATCGTGATCGACCGCACCCTGCCGGCGGCCCGGCTGGCCGATCTGCTGCAGGCGGCACGCGCACTGGTCAACCAGGCCGGTGCCGATGCGCAGTTCGCGGTCGTGGCCTCGCCCGCAGCGGGAGCCGATCCAGTGCTTGGCTTCACCACCGCCGATGCCGAGGGCAAGCAGGCACTGAACGCCGCCCTGGACGGCATCCAGCCGGCTGGTGAAGGCAGCTTCAACAGCCTCACCGCCTTCACCAAGGCCTATCAGCTCATCGCCGGCGTGCGCCAGAGCGGTGATCCGGCCACCGTGCACCTGCTCACCGGCTCGGAAACCGTGTTGCCCGTTGAAACCCTGACCACTGCGCGCACCGCCCGCGTGGCTGTGAACCCCTTGGGCCTGAGCGGAGGCGGCACCGAAGCGCGGCAGGCCCGCACCAAGGCGGCGCTGGCGCAATCGGCGGCCGGCCAGACCGTCAACCTTGCCCAGGTGGCGCAGCAGACCGGCGGGGCGTACAACGTTGCGCGCAACGGCGCCGAAGCCGCCAAGGACGCAGCCCGTGCCCTCAACGAAGTGCATTCCAACCCCTTTGCCTTTGTGCGCGTGGACGGCACGACCGCGCTGCCGGCCGGAGGCCGCTTCAGCAGCCAGTTCCGCGTGGCCAGCAGCGCCATCGACGGCCCAGTGGAGGCCGAAGCTTTCTTTGATCCGCAAGACGCGGGCAAGCTGAGCTTCAGCCTCGTCGCCCCCGATGGCCGGGTGTTCACGCCGGGCAATGCGCCGGCAGGCGTCGAATTCGAGACCGAGCCCGGGGAGGGCCTGTTCACGGTGCGCATCGGCACCGGGGTGGCGGCCCGTGCAGGCACGTGGACGATTCAGGTCAGCTCGGCGTCTGCGATGGTGGATGGGCTGGGGATCGACGTGGCGACCGAGTCGCGCATGGCGCTGAACGCCACAGCCCTGGGCGGCAGTGTGGGCGCGGCCACCGCGCCCGTGCTGCGCGCGACCCTGGGCGCCGACAAGCGTATCAAAGGGGCGCGGGTCGTGGCCACGGTGTACGACGAGGACGGCAACACCGTGCTCGACAACGCCGTGCTGCGCGATGACGGGGTGGCACCCGACGTGCGCGCTGGCGATGGTGAGTACACGCTTTCGCTGGACGGCAAACTCAAGGCGGGCGAGTACTACGCCTACGTCCGCTCGGTCACCGACAGCAACGCGCGTGTGGCCCCGCTGGGCGCGCTGATCAAGGGCGCACGCCAGGAAGAAGTGCCAGTGGAAGCGTTTGAGCGCGAAGTGGAAGTGGCGTTCTCGCTCGAAGCCGGGGCGCCCGGCGTGGTGACCGACAGCGCCCCCGCGCCAACGCCGACACCAACGCCCACCCCGCCCAGTGACGGCGGTGGCGGTGGCTGCACAGTCAACCCCGACGGACGCGATGCCTCGCTGGCGCTGCTGCTGGGCCTGGGCCTGCTGGGATGGGCGCTGCGCCGACGCCGCAGCGACACGCCCGACGCATGACGGGCCCGGTGCAGGCGGTGCTGCGGCGCGCTGCATGGCTGCTGGCCGCCTGCTGGCTGATCGCCCCGGTGGGTGCGTGGATCGCGCACCAGCGGCTGGGCATGGCGCTCGCGCCCGCCGACTGGCAGACCTGGATGTGGGTGCTGGCAGGCGCCCCTTGGCTGGAGGAATGGATCTTCCGGTCCTTGCTGCAGCAGGGCCTCGCCCAGTGGCTGGCCCCGCGCTGGAGCGCACCGCGTGCCGCCTGGCTGGCCGCCCTGCTGTCTGCCGCAGGCTTCGCACTGGCCCATGCCCCAGCCTACGGGCTGGCGGCCCTGTGGTGGGGACTTCCGGGGCTGGCCCTGGCGATGCTATGGCGGCAGGGCGCAGGTCTGCCCGCCTGCGTGGCGACGCACGCGTGGTTCAACGCCTGCCTGGCCGGTGTTTCGGCGTGGTCGCTACACGGCTGAGCCGCTGGACGCAGCCCGCGCGCGACGCACGGCGCTCACAGGCGCTTTGACGATTCTTCAACACCGCCCTCGCCACCCGGCGTAGAGTTGCGGCTGTGAACGCACCCCACTCCCCCGCCCTGGGTCAGGCCGCGCGCCAGGCCCTCCAGCAGCGTGTCGTCCAGGCCCTGGCCGAGGTGCTGCCCGAGCATTCGCTGCTCTGGCAGGCCGAAGACACGACCCCGTATGAATGCGACGGCCTCACCGCCTACCGCCAGCGGCCTTTGGTGGTCTGCCTGCCCGAGACCGAAGACGAGGTGCAGGCGGTGCTGGTCACCTGCCACCGCCTGGGTGTGCCTGTGGTGGCGCGCGGTGCGGGCACCGGCCTGTCGGGCGGGGCCATGCCCCATGCCGAAGGCGTGACGCTGTCGCTCGCGCGCTTCAACCGCATCCTCGAAGTCGACCCGGTGAGCCGTACGGCCACCGTGCAGTGCGGTGTGCGCAACCTGGCCATCAGCGAAGCGGCCGCACCCTACGGGCTGTACTACGCGCCCGACCCGAGCAGCCAGATTGCCTGCACCATCGGCGGCAACGTGGCCGAAAACTCGGGCGGCGTGCACTGCCTCAAGTACGGGCTGACGGTGCACAACGTGCTGCGCGTGCGCGGTTTTCTGATGGACGGGCATCCGGTCGAATTTGGCAGCGAGGCGCTGGACACCCCGGGCTACGACCTGCTGGCCGCCATGATCGGCAGCGAAGGCATGCTGGCCGTGGCGCTGGAGGTCACGGTGAAGCTCGTGCCCAAGCCGCAGCTGGCGCGCTGCATCATGGCCAGCTTTGACGACGTGCGCAAAGCCGGCGACGCGGTGGCGGCCGTGATTGCGGCCGGCATCATTCCGGCGGGGCTGGAGATGATGGACAAGCCCATGACCGCAGCGGTCGAAGACTTTGTGCACGCAGGCTACGACCTGAGTGCCGAAGCCATCCTGCTGTGCGAGAGCGACGGCACGCCCGAAGAGGTGGAAGAAGAAATCGGCCGCATGAGCGCGGTGCTGCGCTCTGCCGGGGCCACGGCCATCGCCGTGAGCCGCGACGAAGCCGAGCGCCTGCGCTTCTGGAGCGGGCGCAAGAACGCCTTTCCAGCCAGCGGCCGCATCAGCCCGGATTACATGTGCATGGATTCGACCATCCCGCGCAAGCGCCTGGCCGACATCCTGCTCGCGATTGCCGAGATGGAGAAAAAGTACGGACTGCGCTGCGCCAACGTGTTCCACGCGGGCGACGGCAACCTGCACCCGCTGATCCTGTTCGATGCGAACGACCCCGACCAGCTGCGCCGCTGCGAGCTGTTTGGTGCCGACATCCTGGAGACCAGCGTGGCCATGGGTGGCACGGTGACGGGCGAGCATGGCGTGGGCGTGGAGAAGCTCAACAGCATGTGCGTGCAGTTCAGCGCCGAAGAAAACGCGCAGATGGTGGCGCTCAAGCAGGCCTTCGACCCGGCCGGGCTGCTGAACCCGGGCAAGGTGATTCCGACGCTGCACCGCTGTGCCGAGTACGGCAAGATGCTGGTGCGGGCCGGGCAGATCAAGCACCCGGATCTGCCCCGCTTCTGACACCGCTGATGAAACCCCTGCAAGGGCTGGCGTTCCTGTTGCTCATGCAGTCGGCAGGTGAAGCCCTGTCACACTTTCTGAAGCTGCCGGTGCCAGGGCCGGTGGTGGGCATGGTGCTGCTGCTGGCCGCCCTGCAATGGCCCCCGGTGCAGGAAGCGGTGGCGCCCACTGCGGGCTTTTTGCTCAGTCATTTGTCGCTGCTGTTTGTGCCGGTGGGCGTCGGGGTCATGACGCACCTGGCGCTGCTGAGTGCCTACGGACTTCAGCTGGTGGTGGTGATCGTGCTGTCCACCTGGGTGGGCATGGCGGTCACGGCGCTGGTGCTGCGCTGGCTGCAACCCAAGGCAGGCCATGCAGAACTTCGTTGAGCTTTGGGTCTATCTTTCGTCGGCCCCGCTGTTCGGGCTGACCGCCACCCTTGCGGTGTATGTGCTGGCGCAGGCGGTGTCGTGGCGCTCTGGGCACGCTCCGTGGGCCAACCCGGTGATGCTGTCGGTGGCGGTCCTGGCGGGCGTGCTGCTGGCCACCGGCACGGCGTACCCCACCTACTTTGCGGGGGCGCAGTTCATCCACTTCCTGCTCGGACCCGCCGTGGTGGCCCTGGGCTGGCCCCTGTGGCAGCGCCAGGCTGCGTTGCGCGCTCGCTGGGGTCGGCTGGTGGTGGCCTCTTTGCTGGGCGGCGGTGCCGCAGCCCTCAGCGCCGTGGGCCTGGGCTGGGCATTGGGGCTGCCGGGGGACGTGCTGCTGTCGCTGGCACCCAAGTCCATCACCGCCCCGGTGGCCATGGGGGTGGCCTCGCAAATCGGGGGCGTACCGGCACTGGCTGCGGTGTTTGCCGCCCTGACCGGCATGGTGGGTGCCCTCTCAGCCAAGTGGTTGTTGGATCTGCTGCGGGTGCCTTCCGACGCCGAAGGCATGGCGGTGCGCGGATTTGCGCTGGGCACCGCATCGCACGGGATCGGTGCGGCCCACGCGCTGCAAGTGCACCCCGACGCTGGGGCCTACGCGGGCCTGGCCCTGGGCCTGCAAGTGGTGCTGGCTGCGGTGCTGATGCCGCTGGCTTTCAAGCTGCTCTGACGGCGGGCTGCCGACGCATTCCGGGCATGAGCCCTGTCGGCCGCTCGGCCCCAAGACCGCGCACGCAGGCCGGCGCGGACCGCCTGCACGGCCAGGTCGTTCAAACGTTCAAGCGCCCGCCGCCACCTGGTCCAGCGCATGCGACAAATGGCCCACCGTGCGGTCCACGTTGTGCCACTTCTCCAGGCCGAACAGGCCGATGCGGAAGGTTCGGAACTCAGGCCCCTCGTCGCACTGCAACGGCACGCCCGCTGCCGTTTGCAGCCCCACCTGCAAGAATTTCTTGCCGTTCTGGATGTCGGGATCGGTGGTGTAACTCACCACCACACCGGGCGCCTTCCAGCCCTCGGCCGCCACACTCGGAAAGCCGCGCGATTCGAGCAAGGCCCGCACCTTGGCTCCCAGCGCCATCTGCTCGGCGCGCACCGTGTCAAAGCCGTAGGCGCGGGTTTCGAGCATCACGTCGCGCAGGCGCACCAGCGCGTCGGTGGGCATGGTGGTGTGGTAGGCGTGCTGGCCTTTTTCGTAGCCCTCGGCAATCTGCATCCACTTCTTGAGGTCGCACGAAAAGCTCGAACTCTGCGTGCCTTCGATCGCCTGGCGCGCACGCTCGCTGAGCATCACCATGGCGCAGCAGGGCGAGCTGCTCCAGCCCTTTTGCGGGGCGGAAATCAGCACGTCCACGCCCGTGGACTGCATGTCCACCCACATCGCGCCCGAGGCCACACAGTCGAGCACCACCAGGGCGCCCACCTCATGCGCCGCAGCCGTGATGGTGCGCAGGTAGTCGTCGCTCAGGATCATGCCGCTGGAGGTCTCGACGTGGGGTGCAAACACCACTTTGGGCCGCTCGGCACGGATGGTGGCGGCCACTTCGTGCGCAGGGCACGGCGCCCAGGGCGCCTGGGGGCCATCACCCTGACGGCGGGCCTTGCACACCACCGAACCACCGCCCAGGCCTTTGTCGGCGTCAAAGATCTGCGTCCAGCGATAGCTGAACCAGCCGTTGCGCACGATCAGCACCTTTTCCTGGTTGGCAAACTGGCGCGCCACGGCCTCCATGCCAAAGGTACCGCTGCCCGGCACCAGCACGGCCGTGTGGGCGTGGTACACCTCTTTGAGGGTGGCCAGGATGTCCTGCATCACGCCCGTGAAGCGCTTGGACATGTGGTTGAGGGCGCGGTCGGTATACACCACCGAGAATTCGAGCAGGCCATCGGGGTCGATGTCGGGCAGCAGTCCAGGCATGGGTTCTCCGTCAACAAATATGGCTGGGCCTTGCCGGGGCCGGCCCCCATCGCACGATGGGCGACCAGCTTAGCACGGGCTACGCAGGGCCTGCGGCCCGTGCGCCCACGCGGGCCGACGCCAGCCCGCGCGCCAGCCAGGCGCGGGTGTCGGCCGGGTCGATCACGGCGTCGATCTCGAGCGTGGTGGCCATGTGCAGCGCTTCGCCATGGGCATAGGCCTTGGCCACCAGCTTGGCGAACAGCGCGTCGCGCGCTGGCCCTTCGGGCTGCGCCTCCAGCTCCTTGCGAAAGCCCAGGCGCACAGCGCCTTCGAGGCCCATGGCGCCGAATTCGCCCGTGGGCCAGGCCACGGTGAACACCGGCGCATGAAAGCCCCCAGCCGCCATGCCCATGGCCCCCAGGCCATAGCCCTTGCGCAGCACCACCGCAAAGAACGGCACGCGCAGCTGCGCCGCGGCCACGAACAGGCGGCTGGCGCGCCGCACCTGGCCGGTGGCTTCGGTGGCCGGGCCGACCATGAAGCCCGGCGTGTCCACCAGGCTCACCAGCGGCAGGCCGTGGGCGTTGCACAGCTCCATGAAGCGCACGGCCTTGTCGGCGGCGTCGGCGTCGATGGCCCCGCCCAGGTGCAGGGGGTTGTTGGCCATCAGCCCCACGGGGCGGCCTTCGATGCGCGCGAGCGCCGTGTGGATGCCCAGGCCGAAGCCGGTGCGCAGCGGCAGCAGGCTGCCGGTGTCGGCAATGCCTTCCATCGCACGGCGGCTGTCGTAGGCGCGCAGGCGGTTTTCGGGCACCACGCTGCGCAGGGCGCGCGCGTCGGCGCAGGTCCAGTCGGTGGTGCGGCCCTGGAAGTAGCCCAGGTACTGGCGCGCCACCTGTGCGGCCTGGGCTTCGTCGTTCACCAGCACATCGATCACACCCGTCTGGTGTTGCACGGCGGCCGGGCCGACCTCTTCGGGCCGGAACACGCCCAGGCCACCGCCTTCGATCATGGCCGGGCCGCCCATGCCAATCGTGCTGCTGCGCGTCGCAATCACCACGTCGCTGCAGCCGAGCAGCGCCGCGTTGCCCGCAAAGCAGCGGCCGTGTGCAATGCCCACCACGGGCACCTGGCCCGACAGCGCGGCGTAGCTGGCAAAGGTGTGCACATGCAGGCCGGCCACCACGGGCATGTCGGTGTCGCCCGGGCGGCCGCCGCCGCCTTCGGCCCACAGCACCACGGGCAGCTGCTGCGCGCGCGCAATGTCCAGCATGCGGTCGGTTTTGGCGTGGTTGCGCACGCCCTGCGTGCCCGCCAGCACGGTGGCGTCGTAGGCCATGACCACGGTGCGCGCGCGCTCGGGCCCGAACAGTGCGCCGTTGACGCCGCCAATGCCCGTGACCATGCCGTCGGCCGGGGTCTGGGCGATCAGTTCTTCCATGCTGCGGCGGCGCGTCTGCGCGGCCACGGCCAGCGCGCCGTATTCGATGAAGCTGCCCGCATCGCACAGGTCGGCAATGTTCTCGCGCGCGCTGCGGCTGCCCTGCGCGTGGCGCCGGGCCATGGCCTCGGGCCGGGCGGCGTCGAGCGTCCAGGCGTGGCGGTCGATTACGCGCTGCAGGTCGGCGCGCACATGGTCGGGGTCGTGCGCCGCCGAGCCACTGGTGGCCGCGCCCACCTCGTCCTCAACGGCGTCCAGTACCAGCAGCACCTGCCCCGGTGCCAGGTGCGCGCCGGGCACCGCCCGCACGGCGCGCACGCGGCCTGCGCGCGGGGCGGTGAGCACATGCTCCATCTTCATCGCTTCGAGCACGGCCAGCTCCGCCCCGGCGGCCACGGCGTCGCCCTCGGCCACGCAGATCTGCACCAGGCGCGCGGGCATGGGGGCGCAGACTGCGCCTTCGGGCAAGGGCAAGGCGACCGCATCCGATTGGGGGGGTTTTTGGCCTGAAACGACCCGTGGACAAGCACGAGCAGCTATCAATTTAGAAGCATCCAGCAGCGCTGGTAGCACCGATTCGAGCCAGCGCGTGTGCAGTTGCTGCGTCGCCATCTCGGGCCGTTCGGCGAGCGCGCACAGCAGCGCGAGATTGGTGGCCACGCCTTCGATGCGGCATTCGGCCAGCGCGCGCTGCGAGCGGCGCAGCGCATCGGCAAAACGCGGCCCGGGCGTGTGCACGATGAGCTTGGCCAGCAGCGTGTCGTAGTGCGGCGACGGCGCGTGGCCGGCCACCGCATGCGTGTCGATGCGGATGCCCGGGCCGGCGGGCCATTCCACCTGGGTGAGCGTGCCGTGCCCGGGCAGCGCCTGGCCGTCGGCGTTGAGGGTTTCGGCGTTGATGCGCCACTGGATCGCATAGCCGCGCGGTGCCGCATCGGCCAGGCCCAGCGCCGCCAGCGGCTGGCCTGCGGCCAGCGCAATCTGCGCCTGCACCAGGTCCACACCCGTCACCTGCTCGGTCACGGTGTGCTCGACCTGCAGGCGGGCGTTGGCCTCGATGAACACAAAGGGCAGCTCGGGCGATGCGAGGTCCACGAGGAACTCAAAGGTGCCCAAGCCTTCGTAGCGCAGCGCGCGTGCCATGCGCAGCGCGGCGTCGGTGATCTGCACGCGCAGCGCGGGTGGCAGGCTGGGGCTGGGGGCGATTTCCACCAGCTTCTGAAAGCGCCGCTGTACCGTGCATTCGCGCTCGCCCAGGGCCAGCACGTCGTGGCCATCGCCCAGCACCTGCACCTCGATGTGGCGCGCGCCCGGCATCAGGCGCTCCACGTACACGCCGTCCACGCCGAACGCGGCCTGTGCCTCGCTGCGGCAGCGCGCATAGGCGGCCGCCAGGTCGTCGCCCTGCGCCACGGCGCGCATGCCGCGCCCACCGCCCCCGCCCACGGCCTTGACCACGATGCCATGCGGGGCCTGCGCGGCCCGGAAGGCCAGCGCCTCCTCGAGCGTGACCGCCTGCGGCGTGCCCGGCAGCACCGGCACGCCGCACTGCGTGGCCAGTGCCCGCGCCTGCGCCTTGTCGCCCAGCAGGGCCAGCTGCGCCGGTGTGGGGCCAATGAAGCGCACGCCCGCAGCGGCGCAGGCCTGGGCCGCATCGGCCCGCTCGCTCAAAAAGCCATAGCCTGGGTGCAGCGCGTCGCAGCCCTGCGCCTGCGCGATGGCCAGCAGCCGCGCGATGTCGAGATACGCCGCCGGGCCCGTGCCCCCCAGGGCCACGGCCACATCGGCGGCGCGCACATGCGGCGCGTGTGCGTCGTCGTCGGCATACACGGCGACGCTGGCCACGCCCAGGTCGCGCGCGGCGCGGACGATGCGGAGGGCGATTTCGCCGCGATTGGCAATGAGGATCTTCTTAAACATCGCGCCCCCCGCGGCTCATCGCCCGCACGCTGACGCGTGCCCGGTCGTTTTGCTTCGCCTGGCCTGCGGCCAGAACGCCGCGGTTGGCAATGAGGATCTTCTTAAACATCGCGCCCCCCGCGGCTCATCGCACGCACGCTTACGCGTGCCCGGTCGTTTTGCTCAGCCTGGCCTGCGGCCAGAACGCCGCGATTGGCAATGAGGATCTTCTTAAACATCGCGCCCCCCGCGGCTCATCGCCCGCACGCTGACGCGTGCCCGGTCGTTTTGCTTCGCCTGGCCTGTAGTCAGAGCGCCGCGGTTGGCGATCAGGATCTTTTCAAACATCGTGCAAGCTCCAGTGGAGCCTTCCAGCCTACCGGCGCCCCGGGCCGTGCGCTGTCCGGAAGGTTACGCAGGCACGCTCTGCACACGCACCGGGCAGCCGCTACGATGCAAAGCCCCCTTCAACACTCTCTTTGTGCCCATGCCCGACTTTCGCAGCGACACCGTGACCCAGCCCACCCCGGCCATGCGCGAGGCCATGATGGCCGCGCCGCTCGGCGACGATGTGCTGGGCGACGACCCCTCGGTGATCGCGCTGCAGCAGCATGCGGCCGATCTGCTGGGGTTTGAGGCTGCGCTGTTTGCGCCCTCGGGCACGCAGACCAACCTGATCGCGCTGATGGGCCACTGCCAGCGCGGTGACGAAGCCATCGTGGGCCAGAGCTGGCACACCTACCGCTGGGAGGCCGGCGGCATGGCGGTGCTGGGCTCGATCCAGCCCCAGCCGGTGGAAGTGCAGCCCGACGGCACGCTGCGACTGGCCGACATCGCAGGGGCCATCAAGCCCGACGACGCGCACTTTGCGCGCACGCGGCTGGTGGTGCTGGAGAACACCACGGGCGGGCAGGTGCTGCCGCTGGACTACATGGCGGCCGTGGCAGCGCTGGCCCGCGGTCGTGGCCTGGGCATGCACCTGGATGGCGCGCGGCTGTTCAACGCCGCCACGGCGCTGGCGGCCGCCCAGGGCACCGATGTGTATACCGCGGCACGCGCCGTGTGCAGCCATTTCGATTCGGTCTCACTGTGCCTGAGCAAGGGGCTGGGCGCGCCCGTGGGCTCGCTGCTGCTGGGCAGCGCAGACTTCATCCGCCAGGCCCGGCGCACGCGCAAGATTCTGGGCGGCGGCATGCGCCAGGCCGGGCTGCTGGCAGCGGCGGGGCAGTACGCGCTGGTGCACCAGGTGCGGCGCCTGGCCGACGACCACGCGCGGCTGGATCGCCTGGCGCGCGGGCTGCAGCGGCTGGCGCAGTCGCATGCCGTGCTGGGCGGGCGGCTGACGGTGCTGCCGTGGCAGACCAACATCCTGTTCACCGACGTGGCGGCCGATGTGGCCCCGACGCTGCTGGCCTGGCTGGCCGCGCACGACGTGCGGGTGACCAGCGGGCTGTACGCGGGCGCCACGCGCCTCCGCTGGGTCACGCACCTGGACGTGGGCGATGCCGACGTGGACGCCGCGCTGGATGCCGTGTCGCGCTTTGACGTACCGCCCACGCAGGGCTGAAACCACTCAGCCTTCAGCCACCGGCCGCGGGGTACGCCCGCCGAAGATGCCGGTGCCCACGCGCACCATCGTGCTGCCCGCGGCAATCGCGGCTTCCAGGTCGGCCGTCATGCCCATGGAGAGGGTGTCAAATGCCTCAGGCTCGGGCAGCACGTCCTGAAGCCGGTCGCGCAGCTGCGCGTGCAGCGCCGCCAGCCGCGCGTGCACGGCCTGCATGGCAACCGCATCGTCCAGCGGCTCGGGAATGCTCATCAGCCCGCGCAGCCGCAGACCGGGCAGCGCGGCCACGGCGCGGGCCAGGGCTTCGGCCTCATCGGGGGCCACGCCGGATTTGGTGGGGCCGCCGTCGATGTTGACCTGCAGACACACCTGCAGCGGTGCCAGGCCCGCGGGCCGCTGGGCCGACAGGCGCTCGGCCGTGCGGGCGCGGTCCACGCTGTGCACCCAGTCGAAATGCTCGGCCACCAGCCGGGTCTTGTTGCTCTGGATCGGGCCGATGCAGTGCCATTCAAGGTCGTTGCGCCCGGCGGCGCGCACGGCCTGGATCTTGTCCACCGCTTCCTGGATGTAGTTCTCGCCAAACGCGCGCTGGCCAGCCGCGGCGGCGTCGAGCACGGCGTCGGCACCGAAGGTCTTGGAGACGGCCAGCAAACGCACCGCCTGCGCGTCGCGCCCGGCTGCCGCGCAGGCTTGCTGGATGCGGCACAGAACCTGTTGGAGCTTGTCGGAGATCGTCGTCATAATGATCGCCAGCGTATCAAACGACCGAGGGGAATTGTGGACATCACCCAACTGCTGGCATTCAGCGTGAAGAACAAGGCGTCGGACCTGCACCTGTCCGCAGGCCTGCCGCCCATGATCCGGGTGCATGGGGATGTGCGGCGCATCAACGTCGATCCGCTCGACCACAAAACGGTGCATGCCATGGTGTACGACATCATGAGCGACGCCCAGCGCAAGGCGTACGAAGAATTTCTTGAAGTCGATTTCTCGTTCGAAATCGAGGGTTTGGCGCGTTTTCGCGTCAACGCTTTCAATCAGAACCGTGGCGCGGCTGCGGTGTTCCGTACGATTCCGAGCAAGATCCTCACGCTGGAGCAACTCAACGCGCCGCGCATCTTTGCCGACCTGGCGCTCAAGCCGCGCGGGCTGGTGCTGGTGACCGGGCCCACGGGTTCTGGCAAGTCCACCACGCTGGCGGCCATGGTCAACTACCTCAACGAGAACGAGTACGGCCACATCCTCACGGTGGAGGACCCGATCGAATTCGTGCACGAATCCAAGAAGTGCCTGGTCAACCAGCGCGAAGTGGGGCCGATGACGCTGTCGTTCGCGGCGGCGCTCAAGTCTGCGCTGCGCGAAGATCCGGACGCGATCCTGGTGGGTGAAATGCGCGACCTGGAAACCATTCGCCTGGCCATGACGGCCGCGGAAACCGGCCACCTGGTGTTCGGCACGTTGCACACCAGCAGCGCAGCCAAGACGATCGACCGGATCATCGACGTGTTCCCGGCCGAAGAAAAGGAAATGGTCCGCGCGATGCTGTCCGAATCGCTGCAGGCGGTGATCTCGCAGACGCTGTGCAAGCTCAAGGACGGCTCGGGCCGCGTGGCCGCCCACGAGATCATGCTGGGCTCCAGCGCCATCCGCAACCTGATCCGCGAGAACAAGGTCGCGCAGATGTACTCGACCATCCAGACCAGCAACAGTGTGGGCATGCAGACGCTGGACCAGAACCTGACCGACCTGGTGCGCCGCAACGTCATCAGCCCGGCCGAAGCGCGCAGCAAGGCCAAGATTCCTGAAAACTTCCCGGGCTGAGCGACGACGGCGCGCGGTCTGCGCGCCCAGCCCCTACCGACACGGAGCACCTGCTATGAAAGGCATCCTGGGCCTGTTGCGCGCCAAAACCGCCGGCGAACGCCCTCGCGAAGACAACACGGACTCGGTTCTGTTCTCCACCGCGTTTGCGGGTCAGGGGGTGGACGAGTCCATGCTCGTGCCCTGGGAGGCCCGGGCCGTGGAGATTGGCGCCAAGCGCCTGCCAGTGAGCCGCGGTGGCAAGCTGCTGCAGGGGCTGTGGGCCAGAGACAAGTACATGGCGCACCTGAACAAGGATGCCGTGGAGCGCATGGAGCGCTTTTTCGAGTTTGCGGCCGTGCCCTCCAACCGCGACGTGATCCGCCAGGACGAGTACGGCAACTTCATGGTGGTGCTGCTGACCGGCACCATTGCCGTGGACCGCGTGCAGCCCTGGGGCGAGCACCTGCGCCTGGCCGAAACCCGCCCGGGCGACATCCTGGGCGAAATGTCGCTGCTGGACAGTGGCATCCGCTTCTCCGCCTGCACCACGCTGACCGACTGCGAGATTGCCGTGCTCAGCGCCGAGGCACTGGACGACATGATGACCAAAGACCCGCAGCTCGCTGCGAGCCTGATTGCATTGCTGGCGCGCAAGCTTTCGTTGCGCCTGCGTGTGGTGAGCGCACGTCTGAGCGAGAATCAGAAATAAACACCACGTCACGCCTTCGGGCGGCTCCGTGACGACGCACGAGAGGATTTCTGATGGAACGCGATCAGGCCAGCAAATTCATCAACGACCTGCTGAAGCTGATGGTCAGCCGCAACGGAAGCGACCTGTTCATCACGGCCGAGTTCCCCCCGGCCATCAAGGTCGATGGCAAGGTCACCAAGGTGTCGCCGCAGCCGCTGACGGCCAACCACACGCTGACGCTGGCACGCGCCATCATGAGCGATAAGCAGGTGGCGGACTTTGAGCGCACCAAGGAGTGCAACTTCGCGATCTCACCGGCCGGCATCGGGCGCTTTCGCGTCAACGCATTCATTCAGCAAGGCAAGGTCGGCATGGTGCTGCGGACGATTCCGCTGACCCTGCCCACCATCGACGGGCTGGGCGTGCCCCAGGTGCTCAAGGAAGTGACCATGACCAAGCGCGGTCTGGTGATCCTGGTCGGGGCCACGGGCTCTGGCAAATCCACCACGCTGGCCGCCATGGTGGACTGGCGCAACGAGCATTCGTTCGGTCACATCATCACCGTGGAAGACCCGATCGAATTCGTGCACCCGCACAAGAATTGCGTGGTCACGCAGCGCGAAGTGGGGCTGGACACCGACAGCTGGGAAGCGGCGCTCAAGAACACGCTGCGCCAGGCGCCCGATGTGATCCTGATGGGCGAAATCCGCGACCGCGAAACCATGGAGCACGCGGTGGCCTTCGCCGAGACCGGTCACCTGTGCCTGGCCACGCTGCATGCCAACAGCGCCAACCAGGCGCTGGACCGCATCATCAACTTCTTCCCTGAGGAGCGGCGCGCGCAGCTGCTGATGGACCTGTCGCTCAACCTGCGCGCCATGGTCTCGCAGCGCCTCGTGCCCAAGCAGGACGGCAAGGGCCGCGCGGCTGCGGTGGAAGTGATGCTCAACACCCCGCTGGTCTCCGACCTGATCTTCAAGGGCGACGTCACCGAGATCAAGGAGATCATGAAGAAGAGCCGAAACCTCGGCATGCAGACCTTCGATCAGTCGCTGTTCGACCTGTACGAGAGCAACGTCATCACCTACGAAGACGCGCTGCGCAACGCCGACTCGCTCAACGACCTGCGGCTGCAGATCAAGCTCAACAGCCAGCGCGCCCGCTCGCCCGATTTGGCGTCGGGGACCGAGCACTTCGCGATTGTGTGACAACCCCCTGAGCGGCTGCGCCGCTTCCCCCTTCTCTCGCGCTACGCGCGGGAAGGGGGACGACGCCAGTGGCCGGACAAAGCCCGCTCCACGGCGTCCCCGCTCTGGGCAGCGCCCTCTGGAAAGCGCGCTGACGCCCAGGCACCGTGGAGCCCGCGCCCTGCCGATGCACGGCCTGCAGACCCCGCTCCTTCCCATCCACCTTCTCACGCCCCCAACACACCATGCCCAGCACCAACCCCCGCCCCTACGACGCCACCCCTGCCCGCAAGGTCGCCTTCCTCGGCCTCGGCGTGATGGGCTACCCCATGGCCGGCCATCTGGCGCTGGCGGGGCATGAAGTCACGGTGTACAACCGTACGGCCGCCAAGGCCGCGGCCTGGTGTGCCGAGTTCGCCGCAACGGCCGCGCCGCGCCAGGCGGCCACGCCGCGCGCAGCGGCCGAGGGGGCCGACTTCGTGTTCTGCTGCGTGGGCAACGACGACGACCTGCGGGCCGTGGTGCTGGGCGACGAAGGCGCGTTTGCGGGCATGCGGCCCGGCGCGGTGTTGGTGGACCACACCACGGCATCGGCCGCCGTGGCGCGTGAGCTGTACGCCGCCGCCCGCGCGCGGGGCCTGCATTTTGTCGATGCGCCCGTGTCGGGCGGTCAGGCCGGTGCGCAGAACGGCCAGCTGACCGTGATGTGCGGCGGCGACGCCGAGGCCTTCGAGGCCGCGCGCCCTGTGGCCGCAGCGTTCTCGCGGGCCTTCACACTGCTGGGCGACAGCGGCAGCGGGCAGTTGGCCAAGATGGTCAACCAGATCTGCATCGCCGGGCTGGTGCAGGGCCTTTCTGAGGCGATTGCCTTCGGCATGAACGCGGGGCTGGACATGCCGCGCGTGCTCGATGTGATCGGCAAAGGCGCAGCGCAGAGCTGGCAAATGGACAACCGCGGCAAGACCATGGTCGAGGGCCGCTTCGACTTCGGCTTTGCCGTGGACTGGATGCGCAAGGACCTGGGCCTGGTGCTGGACGAAGCCAAGCGCAACGGCTCGCGCCTGCCGGTGACGGCGCTGGTGGACCAGTTCTATGCCGACGTGCAGACCATAGGCGGCCAGCGCTGGGACACCTCCAGCCTGATCAAGCGCCTGCGCTGACACCGCTTGTGGCGGGGGCATCGCCGCCCGCTGCTGGGGACCGTTGCCCGAGCCGGCCGCACCATGCCAGCCACCCGGGCGGCGTGAGCGCGCTGCGGAGCATACGCACCGACCATATGCCCCTCTGCGCCCACTACCGCCAGAGCCCCACCCTGGACTGGTGACGTTTTTGGCTGCTTGTGCTTGAAAATCAAGCACAAGCAGCTATTAAATCGATAGCAGAACCGGGCTGTGCCGGTGGACCGCATGGGTTGTCGAGCCCACGGCGCGGGCGGCTTCACCCGCTTGCGCCGTCGGCACGGCGGGGGCAGCGCGCCTGCTCCGTGCAAGCGCGGCCTCCCGCTCAGGTACGCGGGGAAGCTGCCGGGTCCTGGGTGACGGGTGCAGGCTGGGGCGCAATGCGACGCAGCTCTTCTTCGGAGATGATTTCGAACACCCGGACCACCTTGGCCACGCCACTCACGCCGCGGGCGACGTCGGTGGCGCGCTGGGCTTCGCGTTGCGACACGATGCCCATGAGGTACACGACATTGCGCTCGGTCACCACCTTGAACGCGTTGGCCGTGATGTCGCGCGCATCCACCAGGCTGGCGCGCACCTTGCCGGTGATCAGCGTGTCGTTGGAGCGCTGGCTCAGGGAACTGGGCGGCATGATCGCCAGGTCGTTGACCACCGAGCGCACGTTCTCGACCTGCGAGACGATCTGCTCGACCGCTTGGCGATCCTGCGCGTTGGGCACTTCACCCGTGATCAACGCCTGGCGGTTGTAGCTCGTGACATTCACATGCACGCGGTCACCCAACTGCTGGCGGATGCGGTTGCCTGCGCGCAGCTCGATGCCCTCGTCTTCGACCTGCATGCCAGCCGTGCGGCGGTCGATGGCCATCATGGTGCCGACAACAGCCCCTCCCACCACCAGGGGTGCGCAGGCCGACAGGCCACCGGCCAGTGCGGCGGCGGCCAACACCGTGGCCAGGGTTCTCTGCAAGGTTCGCTGCTTCATCACATCACTCCTGTTCACCCAGTAACTGCGCGTCCATGCCATCGCACAGGCAGTGCACCACCAGCGCATGCACTTCGTGCACACGCGCGGGCCGGTCATGGGGCACGCTGATCCACACATCGGTCTCCCGCAGCAGCGGGGCCAGCCGTCCGCCCGTGCGGCCCGTGAGGGCCACCACGGTCATGTCGCGCTCGTGCGCGGCTTCCACCGCCGCTTGCAGTGCCGACTCGTTGCCCGAGACCGTCACCACCAACAGCACATCGCCCGCCTGCCCCAGCGCACGCACCTGGCGCGCAAACGGCTGTGGCTGCGCAGGCTCCAGCCCGCCCAGCGATGCCGTGAGCTGGCTGCCGTCACTGACCAGCGCCAGCGCGGCAAGTTCCGGCCGCTCGCGCTCGAACCCTGCCACACAGAAGGCCGCAAAGCGCTGGGCTTCAGCGGCGCTCGCACCCAGACCGCAGGCGAGCACCTTGCCGCCGCCGGTCATGCAGGCCAGCAGGGCCTGCACCGCGTCCGACACGGGTTGGCTCAGCGCCTGCGCGGCCTGGTACTTCAGGTCGGCGCTGTCGATGAATTGCTGTTGGATGCGTTGCTCTAGCATGGGATGGCGATGATACCCGGCGGTGTTACAGCTTTTGTAGCAAAGCATACCCACGGGGCGGGCCTTGCATCCGGTTGGTCGCCCCCCGACACAGAGCCGTGGCCAGCCCAGCCGCGGAACGGCTGCACGCCGGGCTCCGGCGCCCGCGCACCTGCCTTTGCGCGCGCGGTGCGACGCCGAAAGCCGCTAGCCCGCATCGAAGGCCGCGCGCAGCCACTGCAGCGGGCCCGTGGCCGGGTCGCCCTCCAGGGCCACCACATCAAAACGGCAGGGCGGCGGTGCCGACAGGCGCAGCAGGTAGTGGCGCGCGGCCAGCACGATGCGCTGCTGCTTGGCCGCATCCACACTGGCGGCCGCGCCCCCGGCGGTGCGACCGCGGCGGCTGCGCACCTCCACAAACACCAGGGTGCCATCGGGCGCGCGCATCACCAGGTCGATCTCGCCGCCGCCGCGGCCCGGCGTTCGATAATTACGGGCCAGCAGGCGCAGGCCCGCTGCCTGCAAATGGGCCAGCGCCCGGTCTTCGGCCACCTGTCCGCGCACGCGGGTGGTGGGCGGGCGGCCCGCTGCATCGCCCGCCGCCGCAGCCGCAGCATCGGGCGGCGCGCCGCGTTTTCCAAGGAAGTTCAGTGACCGCATCGTTCGCTCCCGCCCTGCCGGCCGCCCATGCCGCCGCCGCTGCCCAGCATTATCCCGAGGGGGCGCTGTACGTCGTGGCCACGCCCATCGGCAACCTGGCCGACATCACGCTGCGGGCGCTGCATGTGCTGCAGCTGTGCGACACGCTGGCCTGCGAGGACACCCGCCACACGCTGGGCCTGCTGCGCAGCTACGGGGTGGACAAGGCCCCGGGCCGCCTGCTGGCGGTGCACCAGCACAACGAAGCCGAAGCCGCCCAGCAGGTGCTGGAGCGCCTGGCACGTGGCGAACGCGTGGCCTACGTGAGCGACGCGGGCACGCCGGGCGTGAGCGACCCGGGCGCCCGCCTGGCTGCGGCCGTGCGCGCGGCGGGCCACCGCGTGGTGCCACTGCCCGGGGCCAGCGCTGTCACCGCCTTGCTCAGCGTGGCCGGCGCGGTGGGCGGTGGCGCGGCGGCACCGCAATTCGTGTTTGCGGGCTTTTTGCCGACCAAGGCGGCCGAGCGCCAAACGGCCGTGGCCGCGCTGGCGCAGGAGCCGCGCTGCGTGGTGCTGCTCGAAGCACCGCACCGCATCGAAGACCTGGCCACCGCCCTGGCCGTGCTGGGCTCTCGGCGGGTGACGCTGGGACGCGAGCTGACCAAGCAGTTTGAGGAAATCACCACCCACCCCGCCGCCGACCTGCGCACCTGGCTGACCGGCAACCCGCAGCGCAGCCGTGGCGAATTTGCCGTGCTGCTGCACCCGGCCGCAGCCGACGCAGGCGACGGCCCCGACGAAGGTTTGCGCGTGCTGCGTGTGCTGCTGCCCGAGCTGCCGCTGAAAACCGCCGTACGGCTGGCGGCCGAGATCAGCGGCGCGCCGCGCAACGCGCTGTACGACACCGCACTGCGCTGGCGGCAGGCAGAACAGGCCCAGAATGATCCCGACGATGAGGGCGCGGAGGCCGCCGACTGAACACTGCGCGCGGCAGGCCTTGGACCCGCCGCACCGCACCGCGGCCCGGGCTGCAAGGCCACCAAGGTCATAAGCGAAATACGGCGCTTGTGCTTATCAATCAAGCACAAGCAGCTATTAATTTAATAGCAACTGGATAGCGCTTGCGATGGCGGCTGGTGGGCCGCAACCCGGACGGCGTCAGGCCACCGGGGCCGGGGTGAGCGCCAGCCCGCTGGCCACGCCGCCCAGCAGGTCGCCTTCGACCAGCGGCACCGGCGCAAACGCGGCGGCCAGCGCCGTGCGCAGGGGGCGCAGCGCCGACGACCCGCCCGTGAGGTACAGCGCATCGAGCTGCTGGGGCGCAAGGCCCGCGCGGCGCACGCAGTCGAGCGCGCAGGCCACCACCGGGGCCAGGGGTTCGCGCAGGTACTCGGCCATGGCCTCTGGCGTGAGTTCGGCCTGCAGACCGCGCTCCATGCAATCCAGGGCCAGCGTATGGGCAGCCCCGGTCTGCGACACGGCGATCTTGGTTTGCTCGACCAGATCGGCCAGCCGGTGGCCGTCGCGCTGCTCGAGCACGCGCATGAGGCGCGCATGCAAGTGTGCGTCGGTGTAGTCGGTGCGCAGCGCCTGGGCTTCGCGCAGCGCACGCGCGCTGTAGCACCACGGGATCAGGTGCCAGGTGGCGAGGTCGAAGAACACGCGGCTCGGCACCTCGCGCCCCTGCGGGCCGACATGGCGCAGGCCCAGCAGCGACATCACGGCCTGCAGGCTCAGGCGGCGGTCGAGGTCCGTGCCGCCCAGGTGCACACCGGCCGTGGCCAGCACATCCCCGCGGCGGTCTGCCTGGGCGTGGCGGCCCGGCCCGAGGCGCACCACGCTGAAGTCGGAGGTGCCGCCGCCGATGTCCACCACCAGCACGAGGCTGTCGCGCGCCAGCGTGCGCTCGTGGTCCAGCCCGGCGGCAATCGGCTCAGGCTGGAATTGCACCTGCGCAAAACCGGCGCGCGCAGCGGCTTCGCGCAGCGCGTCCTCGGCCTGCCGGTCGCGCGCCGGATCGTCGTCCACAAAATGCACCGGGCGGCCCAATACCACCCGGCCCGGCAGGCCGCCCAGCGCATCGCGCGCATGGCCGGCCAGCATCTGCAGGTAGCGCGTGATCACCTCGTGGTAGCGGATGGAACCGTCGTAGATGGCGGTCTGCTCCTGGAGCAGGGCGCTACCCAGCAGGCTCTTGAGCGAGCGCATCAAGCGCCCTTCAGTGCCCGCGAGGTACTGCGCCATGGCGTCACGGCCATAGTGCGTGCAGCGATCTTCGGCATTGAAAAACAGGGCGGTGGGCATGGTGCGTGCCCCGCCTTCGAGCGGCAACAGGCGCACGCTCTCGCCAGGCACTGCCACCGACACCGCCGAGTTGGAGGTACCGAAGTCAATGCCCAGCACGGTCTTGGAAAGAGTAGACATAGCCATCATTCAAAGCATGGCGGCGGCGGCCTCACGTGGCCCGACTCGGCACGGCTGCGACATCCCGGACAGGACCTGCCGCATGAGCCGCCTCGGCGGACGCGGACACCCTGCCGACGCCACATGCGTCACAGCCCGCGGGGTGCAGGGTGCGGGGTGCCGCTGCGCGCGAGCGCAGGGAACCAGCAAGGCAGCGCCCTTCGACACCCGCCTCGCCAACCGGCAGCGCCCAAAACAAAAACGCCCAGTCGGTGAAGACTGGGCGTTGAATCTGGTGGCCTGGGGCGGAATCGAACCACCGACACGCGGATTTTCAATCCGCTGCTCTACCAACTGAGCTACCGGGCCAGAGAGATATAAATTATAGCCTACTTTCGGACGCTTTCTGCAAAAAGCTCAGTTTCTCTTGCTGCGACCGAGTTCGACGCCAAGTTGCCGCAGCTTGCGATAGAGATGGGTACGCTCCAGCCCGGTCTTTTCCGCCACTCGCGTCATCGAACCACCTTCGCGCGCCAGATGGAACTCGAAGTACGCCTTCTCGAATCCATCGCGCGCCTCGCGCAAAGGGCGATCCAGATCGAAGCCCTGATGGGCCAGCGGCCCCGGATCAGAGACTGGCATGGCTGCAGGCGCCAACGCCCCCGCCACCACCTCGGCCGGAGCAGCAGGCGCAGCCGACTGACCAGAGGTCGCGCCGCTGCCCGAAGGTCGGGCCAGCGCTTGCTCTACCGCCTTGAGCAGCTTCTGCAAAGTGATCGGCTTTTCGAGAAACGAAAACGCCCCGATGCGCGTGGCCTCGACGGCGGTATCGATGGTGGCATGGCCACTCATCATGATGACCGGCATGGACAGGGTGCCCGCCATGGCCCATTCCTTGAGCAGCGAGACGCCGTCGGTATCGGGCATCCAGATGTCGAGCAGCACCAGGTCGTAGGCATTGCCAGAACGGGCCACCCGTGCCTGGTTTGCATTTTCCGCGAGGTCCACGCTGTGACCTTCGTCGTTCAGGATCTCTGACAACAGGTCTCGGATCCCGAGTTCGTCGTCCACCACCAGAATGTTTGCCATGGTTTGTAGCGTCTTGGTACTGCGATGCGCTGTTGTTATGACGCCACCGCGATGTCAGGGGCGAATGATAGCGATACTTGCGCGCCGCGCACGACCCCCTGTTCCGTGCGGTTCGACAGGTCGATGCGCGCGCCGTGCTCGTCTGCGATTTTTTTGACCACCGCCAACCCGAGCCCGGTGCCTCGCACCTTGGTGGTGACGTACGGCTCAAACGCACGTTGCAAGATGTGGGCCGGGAAGCCGCCGCCGTGGTCCACCACAGACAGGCGCACGCGCCGCGAGGTCTCGCTCCAGCGCGTGACGATGCGCACTGGCGCAGGCGCCACCCCGGTGCTGGCCGCGTGTTGCTCGGTGGCGTCCTGCGCGTTCTGCAGCAGGTTGTGCACCACCTGCCGCAGCTGCTGGGCATCGCCCGCGATGCGCGGGCAGCGCGGATCCAGTTCGACCTCCACCGGCACACGGGCGTTTTCGGGGGCATACAGCGCCAGCACATCCGACACCAGCGCATTGAGATCGAGCGGCGCCAGATCCGCCGACGGCAGGCGGGCGTAGTCCCTGAACTCGTTGACCAGGCGCTTCATCGCATCCACCTGATCGACGATGGTGCGCACCGACTTGGCGAGGATGGCTTGCTCCGGGTCGGGCAGTTTGCCCGAGAGCTTCATTTCGAGCCGCTCGGCCGAGAGCTGGATCGGTGTCAGCGGATTCTTGATCTCGTGCGCCAGACGGCGCGCGACCTCGCCCCAGGCCTTTGCGCGCTGGGCCGACACGATTTCGGAGATATCGTCGAACACCAACAGCCAGGCGCCATCAGGCAGCACTGCGCCGCGCGCCACAATGCTCGTGGCGTTTTGGCCATCGCCGCCGGCAGACGGATGGATCTCGAAGGCCTGCTGCCAATGGTCGACCAAGTGTTCATCCCGCACGCCGACGAAACCTTCGAACTGCTTTCGAACAGCCTTTGCAAACTCCTCCAGGCCCGGAACGTCGGCCAGCGCCCGCCCCTCGAATGCCGCCATCGGAGCGCGCAGGATCCGCGTAGCGCCCGGGTTGGCCGACTGCACGCGGCCGTGCGCATCCAACACCACCACGCCAGCCGTCAGGTTGTCGAGAATCGTCTGCAGTTTGGCGCGGGCCCCTTCGACCTCGCGGATGCTCTGCTCCACCGTGGTCCGGGCCTCGGCCAGCTGCTGCGTCATGGAGGCGAAGGAGCGCGTGAGCCCGCCCAGCTCATCCTTGCCCTGGAGGGCGGCCTTGGGACTCAGGTTGCCCGCTGCCACCTCGCGAACCCCTTCCGCAAGCACGAGCAAAGGACGCGCTAGCTGGTTGCCCAGAAGCACCGCCAACAAAACCGCACCAAAAACGGCCAGGAACAGACTCAAGGTCAGGGTGCCGACGTACATGCGCCGCAAGCCGCCGCGCGCCAGCGCGCGCTCCTGGTACTCTCGATTCGCCTCCTGAACGGCCAGCGCATTGGCAACAAGCGCCGGCGGCAAGGGCAGCGTGGCCTGCAGATAGCGCGGCTCTACCAGCAGGCCTACTCCGGGCGTCACCACCAGCGCGAGGGTCTTGACCCGCACGCCCTGTGCCATGTCGAGCTCGCTGCTCTCGTCCAGCCCTTCGATCTGCGCGATGGCGCGCTGCTGGCGCGCATTGCGCAGCTGGCCTGGCGAGGGCCTGTCCGGACTCAGGTCGAAGCGCGACTGCCCCGCACCGGCAATTGCCTGACCATTGGCATTCCAGAGCACGACATCAGCGGCCCCCAGCTGGTCCCGTATGCGCTCCAGCACCAGACCGGCGGCCGCGTCCGGCACCCCGGCGAGTTGAACGCTCGCGGTGCGCGTCTTGTTGGCCATGTCTGTCGCCATGGACTCCAGCGACACACGGGCCAAGTTGACCCCCGCAGACAGCGCGCCTTCGACCTTGACATCAAACCAGCTTTCGATGGAACGCGTGACAAACTGGTAAGACACCACATAAATCAGCACGCCAGGCACGAGTCCAACGAGGGCAAAAATGGCCGCAAGCTTGACCAGAAGCCGACTGCCAAACCGCCCACGGCGTAGGCGCATGAGCAGCCTTACCCCGATCCAGACCAGCACTGCGAGCAAAAGCCCGGCCACGAGCACGTTGACGCCGAACAGCCACCCATAGTTGCGCTCATAGAGCGCACGGTTGTTGGTCGCAAGCGTCAAGAGAAACAGCAGGACGAGGCCAATGGCCACGGCGATCGCAGCCCCCACACCGAGCGCCCAACGGACGGCCGATGAAGTGCGGACCGGGCGGCCCGACAGCGGTGCTCGGGCCATCAACGCGCCCCTTCAGGCAAGGGCCAACGCTGGCTGCGCACGACCAGCAGGTTCCAGCCGGACTGCCCGACTGCGCCGATTTGGAAAGGCCGGGGTAGTTGCGACAGATCCAGCCGGAACCGCAGTTGCACCGTGTGGCCCTGATCGACATCCAGGGCAGTCAGGTCGGCAATCCGCCAGCGCGTGATGCGCTTCATGGCGGCCAGTGCGTCTTCCAGCTCATCGAAGTTCTGGCCCAATGCAACCCCGAGTCCCCCGGTGTTCAAAGGTTGGGGCGACAGGCTCAGCCGCCAACGCCGTGTGAGGGGTTGATAGCTCAGACGGAGGTAACGGAAGGTTTGGGCCACCTGCTTGTCCGACCAGTACCACCGGTCGCGGACCATTTCGACTTCGGCGACAAAGTACAGCGGAATGCCCTTCTCAAGGGCATCGCGTGCAAGGTCTGGCAAGTTGAACTGCAGGACAGTGCTGAGGTACAGACCGTCATCGCCACGCTCGAGCTTGAGCGCCCCCCCCTCAACCGCCCGTGCGGGTCCAGCCCACCAGGCCAGGCAGACCAGCAGCGGCAGCCACCGCAGGAAGGCCCAGGCTCTGCGCGGAGCATCAGGGCCTTTTTTCCAGCAGTGCGTAATAGAAGCCGTCGTGGTCACCGGCCTGATTGTCAGGGACAGCAGCGCCGGAGGCAGCCCCCCCGGGCAGCAAATGCCCGGGCGAAGGCAACAGCCGGGCATCGGTGTTGTGTGCAAGAAACGCCCCGATCTGAAGCGCCCCCTCAGCGCGGAACACCGAACAGGTGCAATACAACAGACGGCCTCCGGGCTTCACCAGAGGCCACAGCGCACGCAGAAGCCGGTCCTGCTCACGCGCAAGCTGGTCAATATCGCCCGGTCGGCGCAACCAGCGGATATCGGGATGACGCCGGACGATTCCCGAGGCTGTACAGGGCGCATCCAACAAAATGCCGTCGTAAGGTTGCCGGGCGTCCTCGGGCCAGCTAGCCGGATCTCCGGCGTCGGCCACCAGCACCGTAGCCTGCAATCGAAGGCGGTTCAGAGTGCTGTGAATGCGGTCGGCGCGCTCGGCATCCACCTCCAGGGCGGTCACCTGGATATCGTCGCCCCCGCATTCCAGCAGGTGCGCGGTTTTCCCCCCTGGTGCTGCGCAGGCATCCAATACCCGACACACGGTCCCCGGCACCTGCAAACCCTGTAGCAGCAACGGGGCCGCCCGTTGCGCCGCCTCATCCTGCACCGACACCCATCCATCCAGGAAATGCGGCAGGGCCCCGACGGGTACGGCACGCCGCAAGGCGATGCCCTGCGGCCCTACTGGCACGCCCTCGAGCCCCTGCTGCACGAGCAACTCCAGATACCGGTCCCGCGTGACACGCGAGCGATTGACCCGCAGGGTCAGCGGGGCCTGGCGCTGGTTGGCCTGCAGGATCATGGGCCAGGCATCGGGATGGTCGGCCTGCAAACGCTCAATCCACCAGGCCGGGTGATTCCAGCGGGCCTCCAGGCCCTCACAGGCGGCCAGGAGCGCCGTGCGATCTCGCATCCACCGTCGCAGGCAGGCGTTTACCAGCCCCGACTGCGGCCGCATGCGCGGATGGCGCTTGGCCGCCTCCACGGCCTGATCGACCAGGGTATGTGCAGGATACGGACAGGAGGCCTCGTCGCACGCCAGACCCAGCACCAGTTGTAGAAGGGCCTCCGCGGCTGGCGGCGGCTTGCGCGGGACCAGTTGGCGAGTCAAGGCCCGCGCCTGCCCGAGATGCCTGAGGGCATGAAACAACAGCGCCTGGCTGCCCGGCCTCAACGCGGCGTTCAGTCCCTCGACGGCCTGGGTGCCCGACTGCCCCGCCGCGATCGCCTGCAGCGCCTGCGCTGCCGCCGTCAGCAGTTGCCATAACGGAGCCGACAGTGACTCGCTGCGCTCGGGCCGCGCAGATGGCCCAGTTGCAGGCGGGCGCTGTGGGTTCGACGTAGAGGTCATGGAAGGATCGAGTCAGTGAATCAGCCCTGGGGGCTGGGCAAAAAAAATCCCGCGCAGCCGGCTGGGCTGCGCGGGAAGCGGCAGGCTCTAGGCGGAGCTTACTCGCCCTGGCCCTCCGCAGAGGCGCTTTCGGTCTCCGCTTCGGACAAGCCAGCCATCTCGGCGGCTTCGGCCTCCGCGATGGCTCGGCGCTCGGCCTCGTCCATGGCGTCCTTGGCCTTGCGCGCCTGGTGGTAAGCCAAGCCAGTGCCGGCGGGGATCAGGCGACCCACGATCACGTTCTCCTTCAGGCCACGCAGTTCGTCGCGCTTGCCCATGATGGCAGCCTCGGTGAGCACGCGGGTGGTTTCCTGGAAGGAAGCGGCAGAGATGAACGAATCGGTCGACAGAGAGGCCTTGGTGATCCCCAGCAGCAGGTTGCTGTAGGTCGCCGGGATCTTGCCTTCCGACTGCAGTTGCTCGTTGGTGTTGAGGATCTCCGAGCGCTCGACCTGCTCGCCTGCGATGTAGCTGGACTCGCCAGGGTTCTCGACCACCACACGGCGCAGCATCTGGCGCACGATCACTTCGATGTGCTTGTCGTTGATCTTCACACCTTGCAGGCGATAGACGTCCTGCACCTCATCCACGATGTAGCGCGACAGCTCTTCCATGCCCAGCAGGCGCAGGATGTCCTGCGGGTCGGCCGGGCCATCGACGATCAACTCGCCCTTGTTCACCACCTGGCCTTCGTGCACCAGGATGTTCTTTTCCTTGGGCACCAGTTCTTCCCACACCTTGCCATCCGGATCAGTGATCTGCAGGCGCACCTTGCCCTTGGTCTCCTTGCCGAACGACACGGTACCGGTCATCTCGGCCAGCGTGCCCTTGTCCTTAGGCGTACGGGCTTCGAAGAGTTCGGCCACACGGGGCAGACCACCGGTAATGTCGCGGGTCTTCTGACCTTCCACCGGGATACGGGCCAGCACTTCGCCGGGGCCCACATCCTGGCCGTCTCGCACCTGGATCAGCGCGCCCACTTGGAAGCCGATGGTCACCGAGTGATCAGTGCCCGGGATCTTCACTTCCTGGCCGTTGGCATCGACCAGCTTGACCTGGGGACGCACCACCTTGGCGGCGCCGCGGCGTTTCGGATCGATCACCACCAGGGTCGAAAGGCCCGTGACTTCGTCCACCTGCTTGGCCACCGTCAGGCCTTCTTCCACATTCTCGAACTTCACCTGGCCGGCGAATTCCGTGATGATGGGTCGGGTCAGCGGATCCCAGGTGGCCAGAATGGTGCCCGCCTTGATCGGCTGGTCGGCCTTGACCGTCAACGTGGCGCCGTACGGCACCTTGTGGCGCTCGCGCTCGCGACCGTGCTCGTCCTGGATGATGATTTCGCCAGAGCGCGCAATCACCACGAGTTCGCCCTTGGTGTTGCTCACGTAACGCATCGTGGCGTTGAACGAGATCAGACCGTTGGACTTCGCTTCCACGTTCGAGGCAACGGCGGCGCGTGATGCGGCACCGCCGATGTGGAACGTGCGCATCGTGAGCTGTGTGCCGGGCTCCCCGATTGACTGGGCGGCGATCACACCCACGGCTTCGCCGAGGTTGATCAGGCCGCCACGGCCCAGATCACGCCCGTAGCACTTGGCGCACAGGCCATAGCGGGTTTCGCAGGTCAGCGCCGTGCGCACACGCACTTCGTCCACCCCCGCAGCCTCCAGCACCTCGATGACGTCTTCTTCGAGCATCTGCCCGGCCTGTGCCAGCACGGCACGCGTCTCGGGATGCAGCACATCCTCGGCCGCGGTACGGCCCAGAATACGCTCGCGCAGCGACTCGATGACTTCACCGCCTTCGACAATAGCGCGCATCAGCGAGCCGTTGGCAGTGCCGCAATCCTCTTCGGTGACCACCAGGTCCTGGGTCACATCGACCAGACGGCGCGTGAGGTAGCCCGAGTTCGCGGTCTTCAGCGCCGTATCCGCCAGGCCCTTTCGGGCGCCGTGGGTGGAGATGAAGTACTGCAACACGTTCAGGCCTTCACGGAAATTGGCCGTGATGGGCGTCTCGATGATGGAGCCGTCGGGCTTGGCCATCAGGCCGCGCATGCCGGCAAGCTGACGGATCTGCGCCGCCGAGCCGCGGGCACCGGAGTCGGCCATCATGTAGATGGAGTTGAAGGACTCCTGGTCCACTTCCTTGCCGTTGCGGTCTGTCGTCTTCTGCTTGGCGAGTTGGGCCATCATGACCTTGGAGACTTCGTCGCCGGCCTTGCCCCAAATGTCCACGACCTTGTTGTAGCGTTCACCGGCCGTCACCAGGCCCGACACGTACTGCTGCTCGATCTCCTCCACCTCCTTTTCGGCACGGGTGATGATCTCGGCCTTCTGCGGTGGCACCAGCATATCGTCCACACAGATGGAGATGCCGGCGCGGGTGGCCAGGCGGAAACCGTTTTGCAGCAGCTTGTCAGCAAACACCACCGTTTCCTTCAGACCGCATTTGCGGAAGGACACGTTGATGAGCTTGGAGATTTCCTTCTTCTTGAGCGCCTTGTTGATGTTGGCAAACGGCAGCCCCTTGGGCAGGATTTCAGAGAGCAGCGCACGCCCGACGGTGGTATCCACGAGCTTGGTCTCCGGCACGAACTCGCCGGTGTCCTTATTCTTGGTCCATTCGGTCAGACGCACACTGATCTTCGCGGTCAGCTCCACCATTCCGGCATCCAGGGCACGCTGCACTTCGCCGGTGTCGGCGAAGACCATGCCTTCACCCTTCCCGTTGATACGCTCACGCGTGGCGTAGTACAGGCCCAGCACCACGTCCTGCGAAGGCACGATCGAGGGTTCGCCCGACGCCGGGAACAACACGTTGTTGGAAGCCAGCATCAGCGTGCGGGCTTCCATCTGTGCCTCGACCGACAGCGGCACGTGCACGGCCATCTGGTCGCCGTCGAAGTCGGCGTTGAATGCAGCGCAGACGAGCGGGTGCAGCTGGATCGCCTTGCCTTCGATCAGAATCGGCTCGAACGCCTGGATGCCCAAGCGGTGCAGTGTGGGCGCCCGGTTCAACATCACCGGGTGCTCCTTGATCACCTCTTCGAGGATGTCCCACACCACCGGCGTACCGGCTTCCACTTCCTTTTTCGCCGCCTTGATGGTGGTGGCGATGCCCATCGCTTCGAGGCGCGAGAAGATGAAGGGCTTGAACAACTCCAGGGCCATCAGCTTGGGCAGGCCGCACTGGTGGAGCTTGAGGGTCGGGCCCACGGTGATCACCGAGCGACCGGAATAGTCCACGCGCTTGCCGAGCAGGTTCTGACGGAAGCGGCCGCTCTTGCCCTTGATCATGTCGGCCAGGGACTTGAGCGCACGCTTGTTGGCGCCGGTCATGGCCTTGCCACGGCGGCCGTTGTCCAGCAGGCTGTCCACAGCCTCCTGCAGCATGCGCTTTTCATTGCGCGCAATGATCTCGGGCGCCTTGAGTTCCAGCAGGCGCTTGAGACGCGAGTTGCGGTTGATGACGCGACGGTACAGGTCGTTGAGATCAGAGGTCGCAAAACGGCCGCCATCCAGCGGCACGAGCGGACGCAGATCCGGCGGCAGCACGGGCAGCACGTCGAGCACCATCCACTCAGGCTTGATGCCCGACTTCTTGAAGGCTTCGAGAACCTTCAGGCGCTTGGCATTCTTCTTGACCTTGACTTCAGAGCCGGTCAGGTCGCCGCGCAGCTTCTCGATCTCGGTGTCGATGTCGATCGACTCGAGCAGATCCTTGATGCCTTCCGCACCCATCTTGGCCACGAACTCGTCACCGAATTCCTTGCGCTTCGCGTCGTAGTCATCTTCGGACATGATGCTGAACTTCTTCAGCGGGGTCATGCCCGGATCCACCACCACATACGCTTCGAAGTACAGCACACGCTCGATGTCGCGCAGCGTCATGTCGAGCACCAGGCCCAGGCGCGACGGCAGCGACTTCAGGAACCAGATGTGCGCGCAAGGCGCAGCCAGGTCGATGTGGCCCATGCGCTCGCGGCGCACCTTGGTCTGGGTCACTTCCACGCCGCACTTCTCGCAGATCACACCACGGTGCTTGAGGCGCTTGTATTTGCCACACAGGCACTCGTAGTCCTTGATCGGGCCGAAGATCTTGGCGCAGAACAGGCCATCACGCTCCGGTTTGAACGTGCGGTAGTTGATGGTCTCAGGCTTCTTGACTTCACCGAAAGACCACGAGCGGATCTTCTCGGGGGAGGCGAGACCGATGCGGATGGCGTCGAAATGCTCATCCGGCGTGAATTGCTTGAACAGGTCGAGTAGCGATTTCATGGGGCTCTTTCCCTATCAAATTAAGAACGCTCGAGCTCAATGTCGAGACCGAGGGAGCGGATTTCCTTGACGAGCACGTTGAACGACTCGGGCATCCCTGCCTCGATGGCGTGTTCGCCCTTGACGATGGACTCGTACACCTTGGTACGGCCCTGCACGTCGTCGGACTTCACCGTGAGCATTTCCTGCAGCACATACGACGCACCGTAGGCCTCCAGCGCCCACACTTCCATTTCGCCGAAACGCTGACCACCGAACTGGGCCTTGCCGCCCAGCGGCTGCTGCGTAACGAGTGAGTACGGGCCCGTGGAGCGCGCATGCATCTTGTCGTCCACCAAGTGGTGCAGCTTCAAGTAGTGCATGTAGCCGATGGTTGTCGGGCGCTCAAAACGCTCGCCCGTGCGGCCGTCGTGCAGATAGGCTTGGGTACGGCTGGGCGTCAGGCCCTTGCGCTGCGCGATGTCATCCGGGTAAGCCAGTTGCAGCATCGCCTGGATTTCCTCTTCCGAGGCACCGTCGAACACCGGCGTGGCGTAAGGAACACCCTCGGTCAGGTTGCGCGCCATGGACAGGATCTCATCGTCGGTGAGGTCGCCCAGGTTTTCCTTGCGGCCACGGGAGTTGTAGACCTGCTCAAGCAACTTGCGCATTTCGCTGGCCTTGGCTTCCTCACGCAGCATGTCGCCGATGCGCTGGCCAATGCCCTTGCCAGCCCATCCCAGATGCACTTCGAGCACCTGGCCGATGTTCATGCGCGAAGGCACACCCAGCGGGTTGAGCACAATGTCGGCCGGGGTCCCGTCCGCCATGTACGGCATGTCTTCTACCGGCACGATCTTGGAGACCACGCCCTTGTTGCCGTGACGACCCGCCATCTTGTCGCCAGGCTGGAGGCGGCGCTTGACGGCCAGGTACACCTTGACCATCTTGAGCACACCAGCGGGGAGTTCGTCGCCCTGCGTCAGTTTCTTGCGCTTTTCCTCAAACGCAAGGTCGAAGCTGTGACGGGTCTGCTCCAGCGAGTTCTTGATCGACTCGAGTTGGGCGGCCAGTTCTTCTTCGGCAGGACGGATGTCGAACCAATGGAACTTCTCGATGGAAGCCAGATAGGCCTTATCGATCTTCGTGCCCTTGGCGAGCTTCTGCGGACCACCATTGGCCACGCGGCCGACCAGCAGCTTCTCGATACGGTCAAACGCATCGGCTTCGACGATGCGCAACTGGTCGTTCAGATCGAGGCGGAAGCGCTTGAGCTCATCATCAATGATCTGCTGGGCGCGCTTGTCGCGCTGGATGCCCTCACGGGTGAACACTTGCACGTCGATGACGGTGCCCTGGCTGCCCTGATCCACGCGCAGCGAAGTGTCCTTCACGTCGGACGCCTTCTCACCGAAGATCGCACGCAGCAGTTTCTCTTCCGGCGTCAGCGTGGTCTCGCCCTTGGGCGTGACCTTGCCCACCAAGACGTCGCCGGGTTGTACCTCAGCACCCACGTAGATGATGCCCGACTCATCCAGGCGATTGAGCTGTTGCTCCGAGAGGTTCGGAATATCGCGTGTGATTTCTTCAGCGCCCAGCTTGGTGTCGCGGGCCATCACCACCAGTTCCTCGATGTGGATCGAGGTGTAGCGGTCTTCGGCCACCACACGCTCGGAGATCAGGATCGAGTCTTCGAAGTTGTAACCGTTCCAGGGCATGAACGCGATCAGCATGTTCTGACCGATCGCGATTTCACCCAGGTCGGTCGAAGCGCCGTCAGCCACCACGTCGCCCTTGGTCAGTCGGTCGCCCTTCTTCACGATGGGGCGCTGGTGGATGTTCGTGTTCTGGTTGGAGCGCTGGTACTTGATCAGGTTGTAGATATCAACGCCGACTTCGCCTGCGACAGCCTCGTCGTCGTTGACACGCACCACGATGCGGGTGGCATCGACATAGTCGACGATACCGCCACGCTTGGCGGTCACCACCGTGCCCGAATCCACAGCGGCCACTCGCTCAATGCCAGTGCCTACCAGCGGCTTTTCCGGACGCAGGACAGGCACCGCCTGGCGCGACATGTTGGCGCCCATCAGCGCGCGGTTGGCATCGTCGTGCTCCAGGAAAGGCACGAGAGACGCGGCCACCGATACGATCTGCGCCGGAGACACGTCCATGTACTGCACGCGGTCTGCGCCGCACAGGATGGATTCACCCTTTTCACGCGCCGACACCAGTTCGCCCGTGAGGCGCCCTTCTGCGTCCAGCGTAGCGTTGGCCTGCGCGATGACGTATTTGCCTTCTTCAATGGCCGACAGATAGTCGATCTGATCGGTCACTTTTCCGTCGATCACGCGGCGGTAGGGCGTTTCGATGAAGCCGTACTCGTTCAGGCGCGCGTACAAGGCCAGCGAGTTGATCAGGCCAATGTTCGGACCTTCCGGGGTTTCAATCGGGCATACGCGGCCGTAGTGCGTCACGTGCACGTCGCGCACCTCAAAGCCTGCGCGCTCACGAGTCAGACCACCTGGGCCCAGAGCAGATACGCGGCGCTTGTGCGTGATTTCTGCCAGCGGGTTGGTCTGGTCCATGAACTGCGACAGCTGCGAAGCCCCGAAGAACTCCTTGAGCGCCGCGGAAATCGGCTTGGAGTTGATCAGGTCGTGGGGCATCAGCGGCTCTTGCTCCGCCTGGCCCAGACGCTCCTTCACAGCCTTTTCGATACGTGCCAGACCCGTACGGTACTGGTTCTCGGCCAGCTCCCCCACGCAGCGCACGCGGCGGTTGCCCAGATGATCAATATCGTCCACTTCACCGCGACCATTGCGCAGATCGACCAGGATCTTGACCACCGCCAAGATGTCCTCATTGGACAGCACCATGGGACCGGTTGGATCGTCACGCCCGATCTTGGCATTGAACTTCATACGACCAACGCGAGACAGGTCGTAGGTGTCAGGGTTGTAGAACAGCCGCTGGAACAGCGCCTGCACGGCATCCTCAGTCGGCGGCTCGCCGGGACGCATCATCCGGTAGATGGCCACACGCGCCGCGAATTCGTCCACCGTCTCGTCGATGCGAAGCGTCTGCGAGATGTAGGCACCCTGGTCCAGTTCGTTGGTGTAGATGCACTGGATATCCTGTACACCGGCACTCCGAAGCTTCTTGAGCAGCGCTTCGGTCAGTTCTTCGTTGGCCTTGGCGATGATCTCGCCAGTGTCGCCGTCGACGATGTTGCGCGCCACGACGCGCCCGGTCAGGAAATCTTCCGGCACACTGATGTGCGTGGTGCCGGATTGCTCCAGTTCACGCGTGTGACGGGCCGTCACACGCTTGTCCTTGGCGACGACCACCTTGCCACTCTTGTCGGTGATGTCAAAGCGCGCGACTTCGCCGCGCAGCCGTTCCGGGACGAATTCCAACATCGCCCCACTGTCCATCAGACGGAAGTTGTCGTTGACAAAGAAATTCGCGAGGATCGACTCAGGATTCAGACCGATGGCCTTGAGAAGAATGGTGACCGGCATCTTCCGGCGGCGGTCCACGCGGAAATAGAGGATGTCCTTCGGATCGAACTCGAAGTCCAGCCACGAGCCGCGGTACGGGATGATCCGGGCCGAAAACAAGAGCTTCCCGGAGCTGTGCGTCTTGCCCTTGTCATGTTCAAAGAACACACCAGGCGAGCGATGCAACTGGGAGACAATGACGCGCTCGGTGCCGTTGATGATGAAGGAGCCTTTGTCGGTCATCAAAGGCACCTCGCCCATGTAAACCTCCTGCTCCTTCACTTCTTTCACGACCTTGCTTTGCGGCGTGGACGATTCCCGGTCGTAGATGATGAGTTGCACCTTGGCACGCACCGCAGAGGCGAACGTCAGCCCGCGAGTCTGACACTCGCGCACGTCAAACGCGGGCTTTGCCAGGTTGTACTCAATGAACTTCATCTCCACAAAACCGTTGTGAGAGACGATAGGAAAAGCGGAGTTGAACGCCGCCTGCAGACCTTCACTGGTCCGCTTTTGGGGAGGAAGGTCAGCCTGCAGGAAAGCGGTGTAGGCATCCTTCTGCATTTGCAGGAGGTAAGGGACTTCCAGCACGCTGTCGCGGCTGCCGAAGCTCTTGCGGATTCGCTTGCGTTCGGTGTAAGAGTAGGCCATGAGATCTCCGGGCTAAGATGAGTCCTGGGTCTTCGACGACGGTCCCGCAGCGGCGGTGTGCGGGCTTGGCGGTTGGCCACTACCAACCATGGCGGACGGCGATGCGTTGCACATCGCCCGAACCAAGGCGTCTTCTGCTGTCGGGATTGTCAGAAGACACTCGAAAACCAGGAGATTGGCCTGGTTTTCGAGTGGACTCTGAAAGCGCCAAAGGCTGGAGGCCCTTGCGGAGCACTCCAGCCCTTGATAGAGACCGAATTACTTGAGTTCGGCCTTGGCGCCGGCTTCCACCAGCTTCTTGACAGCGGCTTCGGCGTCGGCCTTGGCGATGCCTTCCTTGACGTTCTTCGGTGCGCCGTCCACCAGATCCTTGGCTTCCTTGAGGCCCAGACCGGTGATTTCGCGCACGGCCTTGATGACGGCCACCTTGTTGGCACCAGCATCGGCCAGCACGACGTTGAATTCCGTCTTCTCTTCGGCTGCAGCAGCACCACCACCAGCAGCACCACCGGCAGCGGGAGCGGCCATGGCAGCAGCGCTCACGCCAAATTTCTCTTCAATGGCCTTCACCAGGTCATTGAGTTCCATGACGGTCATGCTGTCCAGAGCCGTCAGAAATGCGTCTTTATCGAATGCCATTTTGATTTCCTAACAATTGGTTGATACAGGTCGGACGAATACCCAGCTTCACGCTGCGGCAGGTTCGCCTTCGCCCTTTTTCGCCGCCAAGGCACCCAGCACCACGGCGGTGCGGGAGATCGGCGACTTGAGCAAGCCACACAGCTGGGCCAGCAGCACCTCTTTCGAGGGGATGTTGGCCAATTGCTTCACGCCGTTCACATCCAGGGCTTTACCCGCGAAGGCGCCACCACGAATGACCAGCTTGTCGTTGGTCTTCGCGAAATCGGCCACCACCTTGGCGGCGGCCACTGCGTCTTCAGAGAAGCCATAGATCAGCGGACCAGTCATCTGGTCGGCCACCACGTCAAACTGACTTCCAGCCACAGCACGGCGGGCCAGCGTGTTCTTGAGAACACTCAGGCTCACACCCTTGCTGCGAGCTTCGACGCGCAGTTTGGTCATGTCGGCCACCGTGATGCCACGGTATTCCGCGATCACGAGCGTTTGAGCTTTAGCGGCGAGGCTGGTCACTTCGTTGATGACCGCTTCTTTCTCACTGCGATTCAGACTCAAGGTCTACTCCTTCGTATGTGTCTTCCGGTTTGCACCGTTTGACACGCTCTTGTTGCAGCGACCAACTGTTGAGGATTTCATCCATCTGCAGCGGGATCGCCATCTGCGCTGGCGTTTACACATTAAGCATGGCAAGCCATGCACCAGCGGTCTTGGATGGCCCAGCCCCATATCGAGGCCGGCCCACCACTGAGGCGCCACATGGGCACCTCAAGATTCACAACGCTTACGCTGCAATGGATTGGGTATCCACGCGAACACCCAGGCCCATGGTCGAAGACACCGCCACCTTGCGCAGGTACAGGCCCTTGCTCGAAGCAGGCTTGGCCTTGTTCAACGCTTCGATCAGAGCCGACAGGTTGCCCTGCAGCTTGTCGTTCTCGAATGAGCGTCGGCCGATGGTCGAATGCACGATACCGGCCTTGTCCACACGGAACTGCACCTGACCCGCCTTTGCATTCTTGACAGCAGTAGCCACATCGGGCGTCACCGTACCGACCTTGGGGTTCGGCATCAGGCCACGGGGGCCCAGAATCTGACCCAGAGTACCCACCACGCGCATGGCGTCCGGGGCTGCGATGACCACGTCGAACGGCATGTCGCCAGCCTTCACGCGAGCGGCAAGATCGTCCATGCCAACGACGTCTGCACCGGCAGCCTTGGCTTCTTCAGCCTTTGCGCCCTGCGCGAAGACCGCCACGCGGGTCGTCTTGCCCGTACCATGGGGCAGCACCACGGCGCCACGTACCACTTGGTCCGACTTCTTGGCGTCGATACCCAGTTGCACAGCAACGTCGATCGACTCGTCGAACTTGGCCGTTGCAGCTTCCTTGACCAAGGCCAGGGCCTCGCCCAGTGCGTACAGCTTCGTGCTGTCCACCTTGCCTTGCAGGGCCTTTTGCTTCTTCGTGAGCTTTGCCATTTAGAGACCCTCCACCGTCACGCCCATCGAGCGGGCCGAGCCGGCCAACGTACGCACTGCGGCGTCCACATCGGCTGCGTTCATGTCCTTCAGCTTGGTCTTGGCGATTTCTTCCAGCTGTGCGCGGGTGATCTTGCCGACCTTGATCTTCAAAGCATTCGAAGAGCCCTTTTCCAGCTTGATCGCCTTCTTGATCAGCGTCGTAGCGGGGGGGGTCTTGATGATGAAGGTGAAGCTCTTGTCAGCAAAAGCCGTGATCACCACTGGCAGCGGCAAGCCAGGCTCCACACCTTGGGTCTGGGCGTTGAACGCCTTGCAGAACTCCATGATGTTGAGGCCGCGCTGACCCAGAGCGGGACCGATCGGGGGAGAGGGATTGGCCTTACCTGCTGGCACTTGCAGCTTGATAAAGCCGACGATCTTTTTCGCCATGCTTGACACTCCTGCCGGGTACTAGCGCCTCACAAGATGCAGGCTCCCCGGAAATCAACGGCTCTTGTGGGCACCGAGCCGAGTAAGGTGCTTTCGGTCAGGTCTTCTCGACCTGAGCGAACTCCAGCTCCACGGGCGTGGAGCGACCAAAAATCATGACCGACACACGCAGCCGGTTCTTTTCGTAGTTGACCTCTTCCACAGAGCCGTTGAAGTCCGTGAAGGGGCCTTCCTTGACACGCACCAGCTCGCCAACCATGAATTCGATCTTGTGGCGCGGCCGATCAGTCCCTTCCTGGATCTGGTTGACGATCTTTTGGACTTCTTCTTCCGAAATAGGAGCAGGTCGATTCTTAGCCCCGCCAACGAAACCCGTGACCTTGCTGGTGTGCTTCACCAAGTGCCACGTGTCGTCGTCCATGACCATTTCAACGAAGACATAGCCAGGGAAAAGGCGTCGCTCGGTCGTCTTGCGTTGACCGTTCTTCATTTCCACGACTTCTTCGGTGGGCACGAGAATGCGACCAAACTTCTGCTGCATGCCCGAGCGCGCAATTCGCTCTTGGATGTTGCGTTCGACAGCTTTTTCCATGCCCGAATAGGCATGGACGATGTACCAGCGCAAATCAGGATTCGAGGCCTGAGTCGACGCGGCGGTCACCGGATTTCCCGCTTCCAATTCAGGCGACATTACTTCCTCCAACCGAGAATCAAGTCGTACAGAACCCACTCAAGCGTCTTGTCAGTCAACCAAAGAAAGAGCGCCATCACCACGACGAATGCGAACACATACGCCGTCATCTGCATCGTCTCTTTGCGGGTCGGCCAGACGACTTTCTTGACCTCTTTCCAAGAGTCCTTTGCAAAAGCAACGAACTGCTTACCAGGCTCAGACACCAGGAACACGCCAGCCGCTACCGCAAGCCCGACAATGAGGGCTGCCCACTGCACCCAAACACCCTGCTTGGCAAGCAGATAAAAGCCCGCCACGGATGCCAGCACCAGGGCGATCACGACGGCCAGCTTGGCCTTATCGGCCCCGCTGCTAACCGTTTCAACTTGCGATGTGCTCATTGGAAGACTACTAAAGGCTGCAAACAGTTGATTCGCCAAGACACGCAAGCCCGCCAGAGGGCGGGCTTTGCTTTTTTCCACCTTTTTAGGTGGCAGGGGCAGTAGGAATCGAACCTACAACCTTCGGTTTTGGAGACCGACGCTCTGCCAATTGAGCTATACCCCTCCGTTGGATCAATTAGGCGAGGATCTTGGCCACAACGCCAGCGCCCACGGTACGGCCGCCTTCGCGGATAGCGAAGCGCAGACCTTCTTCCATGGCGATGGGGTTGATCAGCTTCACCGTGATGGACACGTTGTCGCCAGGCATCACCATTTCCTTGTCGGCCGGCAGCTCGATCGCGCCCGTCACGTCGGTCGTGCGGAAGTAGAACTGGGGACGGTAGTTGTTGAAGAAGGGGGTGTGGCGGCCGCCTTCGTCCTTTGACAGCACGTACACCTCTGCCGTGAAGTGGGTGTGCGGCTTGATGGAGCCAGGCTTGCACAGCACTTGACCGCGCTCGACTTCTTCACGCTTGGTGCCGCGCAGCAGCAGGCCGACGTTGTCGCCAGCTTGGCCTTGGTCCAGCAGCTTGCGGAACATTTCCACGCCGGTGCAGGTGGTCTTTTGCGTGTCGCGGATGCCCACGATTTCGATTTCTTCACCGACCTTGATCACGCCGCGCTCGACACGACCGGTCACCACGGTGCCGCGACCGGAGATCGAGAACACATCTTCCACGGGCATCAGGAAGGTGCCATCCACTGCGCGCTCGGGCGTGGGGATGTAGGTGTCCAGGGCTTCGGCGAGCTTCATGATGGCTTCTTCGCCGAGCTTGCCCTTGTCGCCTTCCAGGGCCATCTTGGCCGAGCCGCGGATGATGGGGGTGGCATCGCCGGGGAAGTCGTACTTGTCCAGCAGTTCACGCACTTCCATTTCGACGAGTTCGAGCAGTTCTTCGTCGTCCACCATGTCGCACTTGTTCAGGAACACGATGATGTAGGGCACGCCCACTTGGCGGGCCAGCAGGATGTGCTCGCGGGTCTGGGGCATCGGGCCGTCAGCGGCCGAGCACACCAGGATGGCGCCGTCCATCTGGGCGGCACCGGTAATCATGTTCTTGACGTAGTCGGCGTGGCCAGGGCAGTCCACGTGGGCGTAGTGGCGATTGGCCGTTTCGTATTCCACGTGGGCGGTGTTGATGGTGATGCCGCGGGCCTTTTCTTCAGGTGCTGCGTCGATTTCGTCGTACTTCTTGGCTTCGCCGCCGAACTTGCTCGACAGCACCGTGGCGATCGCCGCCGTCAGCGTCGTCTTGCCATGGTCCACGTGACCGATCGTGCCCACGTTCACGTGCGGCTTGGTACGTTCAAACTTGCCTTTTGCCATTTCAATTCTCCAGTAAAGAGCGTTCCCGTGTGCGGTTTAATGTCTGCATCCGGTTGCTGGTTCGCCCCGCACGGGAACAGGGCGGCACCGGATCGCAGACAGGAAAGAAAGACGCCCGGCCCCATGGGGGCACGGGCGAAGCCAGTTACTTGGCGCGTGCGGCGATGATCGCCTCGGACACGTTGCGCGGAGCTTCGCTGTAGTGCTTGAACTCCATCGTGTACGTGGCGCGGCCTTGCGACATCGAGCGCAACGTGGTCGAGTAGCCGAACATTTCCGACAGCGGCACTTCGGCCTTGATGGTCTTGCCACCGCCGGGCATGTCGTCCATGCCCTGCACCATGCCACGGCGGGACGACAGGTCGCCCATCACGTTGCCGGCGTAGTCTTCGGGCGTTTCGACTTCAACGGCCATCATGGGCTCAAGGATCACGGGGCTGGCCTTCTTGCAGCCTTCCTTGAAGCCGAAGATGGCGGCCATCTTGAACGCTTGCTCGGACGAGTCCACATCGTGGTACGAACCGAAGGTCAGCGTGACCTTCACATCCACCACGGGATAGCCAGCCAGCACGCCGGTGTTCAGGGCTTCGATCACGCCCTTTTCCACTGCCGGGATGTACTCGCGCGGCACCACACCGCCCTTGATCGCGTCCACGAACTCAAAGCCCTTGCCCTGCTCGTTCGGCTCCACGGTGAACACCACGTGACCGTACTGGCCCTTACCGCCCGACTGGCGCACGAACTTGCCTTCGACATCAGTGGCGCTCTTGCGGATGGTTTCGCGGTAGGCCACCTGGGGCTTGCCCACGTTGGCTTCCACGCCGAATTCGCGCTTCATGCGGTCCACGATGATTTCGAGGTGCAGCTCGCCCATGCCGGCGATGATGGTCTGGCCGGATTCCTCGTCGGTGTTCACGCGGAACGACGGATCTTCCGAGGCCAGGCGCTGCAGCGCGATACCCATCTTTTCCTGGTCGGCCTTGGTCTTGGGTTCCACAGCCTGGCGGATCACGGGCTCGGGGAACACCATGCGCTCCAGCGTCACGATCGCATCGGGATCGCACAGGGTTTCACCCGTGGTCACTTCCTTCAGGCCCACGCACGCGGCGATGTCGCCGGCACGGATTTCGTCCACTTCCTGACGCTCGTTGGCGTGCATCTGCACGATACGGCCGATGCGCTCTTTCTTGCCCTTGACGGGGTTGAACACGGTGTCGCCCTTGGAGAGCACGCCCGAGTACACGCGCACGAAGGTCAGCTGGCCGACGAACGGGTCGGTCATCAGCTTGAACGCCAGCGCCGAGAACTTCTCGCCGTCGTCGGCCTTGCGGCTGGTTTCCTTCTCGTCTTCGTCGGTACCGGCCACCGGGGGAATGTCCACGGGCGAAGGCAGGTAGTCGATCACGGCGTCCAGCATGCGCTGCACACCCTTGTTCTTGAACGCGGTGCCGCACAGCATGGGCTGGATTTCGGTCGCGATGGTGCGCGTACGCAGGCCGAGCTTGATCTCTTCTTCCGACAGATCGCCTTCTTCCAGGTACTTGTTCATCAGGTCTTCAGACGCTTCGGCAGCAGCCTCGACCATCTTCTCGCGCCACTCCTTGGCCGACTCAACCAGATCTGCGGGGATGTCCTGGTAGTCGAACTTCATGCCCTGGGAGGCTTCGTCCCAGATGATGGCCTTCATCTTGAGCAGATCGACCACGCCCTTGAAGTTGTCTTCGGCACCGATGGGGATCACCACGGGCACGGGGTTGGCCTTCAGGCGCAGACGCATCTGGTCATAGACCTTGAAGAAGTTGGCGCCGGTGCGGTCCATCTTGTTCACGAAGGCCAGACGGGGCACCTTGTACTTGTTGGCCTGGCGCCAGACGGTTTCCGACTGGGGCTGCACGCCACCCACGGCGCAGTACACCATGCAGGCGCCGTCCAGCACGCGCATGGAACGCTCCACCTCAATGGTGAAGTCCACGTGGCCGGGGGTGTCGATGATGTTGAAGCGGTGCTCGGGGTAGGACATGTCCATGCCCTTCCAGAAACAAGTCGTGGCAGCCGAGGTGATCGTGATGCCGCGCTCTTGCTCCTGCTCCATCCAGTCCATGGTGGCAGCGCCGTCGTGCACTTCACCGATCTTGTGGTTCACGCCCGTGTAGAACAGGATGCGCTCGGTGGTGGTCGTCTTGCCGGCGTCGATGTGGGCCGAGATACCGATGTTGCGGTAGCGCTCGATGGGGGTCTTGCGAGCCATTTGAAATACTCCGTTAACGGCGGAAAGCCCGCCCGCCAAAATGACGAGTCGGGCTTCAGCCTCTGAGGTGGTGGACGGTGTTTAGAAGCGGAAGTGGCTGAATGCCTTGTTGGCTTCGGCCATGCGGTGCACTTCGTCACGCTTCTTCATGGCGCCGCCACGGCCTTCGGTGGCCTCGAGCAGCTCGTTGGCCAGGCGCTGGGCCATGGACTTCTCGCCGCGCTTGCGGGCAGCTTCCTTGATCCAGCGCATCGACAGGGCCAGACGACGCACGGGACGCACTTCGACGGGCACCTGGTAGTTGGCACCACCGACGCGGCGGGACTTCACTTCCACCATCGGCTTCACGTTGTTGATGGCAACGGTGAACGCCTCGAGGGGGTCCTTGTCGGGATGCTTCTTCTGAATCAGTTCCAGGGCACCGTAAATGATGCGCTCTGCAACCGCCTTTTTGCCGCCTTCCATGATCACGTTCATGAATTTGGACAGCTCGACATTGCCGAACTTGGGATCCGGCAGGATTTCACGTTTGGGGACTTCGCGACGACGTGGCATTTTTTACCTCTATCTTTGCTTCAGTTGGCACCGTTTCCGGCACCGCGAGAGCCAATCCAGGACTCCCACTTACTCGACCCGCGCAGAACGCCTGCGTTTGGGGTCACTACGCTGCACACCGCGCCACGCGGGGAACAGCACCGAAAAACTTGCAGATCCGAACAGGACCAGGGCTTACTTGGCCTTGGGCTTCTTCGCACCGTACTTGGAGCGCGCCTGCTTGCGATCCTTCACGCCTTGCAGGTCGAGCGAGCCGCGCACGATGTGGTAACGCACACCGGGCAGATCCTTCACACGGCCGCCGCGCACGAGCACCACAGAGTGTTCCTGCAGGTTGTGGCCTTCACCGCCGATGTAGGAGATGACCTCGAAACCGTTGGTCAGGCGCACCTTGGCGACCTTCCGCAGAGCGGAGTTCGGCTTCTTGGGCGTCGTGGTGTACACACGGGTGCACACGCCACGGCGCTGGGGAGAGTTTTGCATCGCGGGGCTCTTGGACTTGGTCTTTTCGACCTCGCGCCCCTGACGCACGAGCTGGTTAATGGTTGGCATTGAATACGTCCCTAAACGTGAATGCTTCGTGAAAAAGCGAAAACGTGAATCCCTTCGGAAATTCCGAAAAGCCCTCCAATGTAGCAGGAAGGGCTTTGGGGGGCAAGCGACGGCCTTGGCAAGGGGTTTGCGGCCGTGAGCACCGCAGCCCGCCCGCTGCGATTGCGAGCAACCGGCCGCGGGCTGGTTGCCCGCAGGCGGATTCGGCTGCAACCAGCTACCGCCCACCCGCCCTGCGCCCACCGGGCTGGGCGCTGAAGGCATCGGCGCTTACTTGATCCAGAGGCGGATGGCGTCCCAGGCGCGGCCCAGCAGGCCGGCCTGCTCGACGGTGTCGAGCGCCAGGATCGGGGTTTCGACCAGCACCTGGTCGCCCAGCTTGACCTTGAGCTGCCCCACGGTCTGGCCTTTGGTGAAGGGCGCGACCAGCGGATCGGGGCGGGTGATCTCGGTCGTGACCTTGCCCGCGCTGCCTGCGGGCACGGCCACCACGATGGCTTCGGGGCGGCCCAGGCGCAGCGTATCGGCCTTGCCCTTCCACACCGGCAGCGTGGCCACGGGCTGACCGGCGTCGAACACACGCACGCCCTCGTAGGCGGTGTAGCCCCAGTTCAGCAGTTTCTGGCTCTCGTTGGCGCGGGCGTTTTCGCTGGCGGCGCCCAGCACGATGGACAGCAGGCGACGCTGCCCCACGCCGGGCAGGTCGCGCTTGGCCGTGGCCACCAGGCAGTAGCCGGCGGCCGCGGTGTGGCCGGTCTTGAGGCCGTCCACGCTCGGATCGCGGAACAGCAGCATGTTGCGGTTGGTGTTGTTCGAGGCCGGCGTGCCCGGGTAGCTGTACTGCTTGGTGGCGTAGTAGTGCAGGTACTCGGGGAAGTCCTTCATGAGCCGTGTGGCCAGGATGCCCAGATCGCGTGCCGTGGTCAGGTGGCCGGGCTCGGTCAGGCCTTCGGGGTTCTTGTAGCTCGTGCCGTTCATGCCCAGGGCCTTGGCCTGGTCGTTCATGAGCTTGACGAAGTTCTCGACCGTGCCGCCCACACCTTCGGCCAGGGCCACGGTGGCGTCGTTGCCCGACTGCACGATCATGCCCTTGAGCAGGTCGTCCACCGACACCTGCATCTTGGGGTCGATGAACATGCGCGAGCCGGGCATCTTCCAGGCGCGCACGCTCACGGGCAGCTTCTGCTGCAGGTCCACCTTTTTGGCGCGCAGGGCGTCAAACACCAGGTAAGCGGTCATGAGCTTGGTGAGCGAGGCCTGCTCCACCGGCACATCCACGTCTTTGGCGGCCAGCACCTGGCCGGCACTCACGTCCAGCAGAAGGTAGTTGCGGGCGGCGATTTCGGGCGGCTGGGGTGGCTGCTGGGCCGATGCCAGCAGGGGCAGCGGCGCGATCACCAGCGCCAGGGCCAGGGTGCGCAGCGTGGAGAGGATGCGGTTCATGAACAAAGAAGGGGAAGAAGTGAAAAGAAAACCGGAGAGGGTGGGCACGCCCGCGCATGCGGCGGTTGCGCCCGTCAGCCCAACGGGGGCTGCGCCTGCAGGTGGCGGACCACCAGCTGCTTGAGCAGCCCCAATTGTCCGTGGAAGAAATGGCCGCCCCCGGGTACCACCGTCACGGGCAGGGTCTGCGGGCGGGCCCAGTCCATCACCGATGCCAGCGGCACGGTGTCGTCGTGCTCGCCGTGCACGACCAGCGTGCGCTCGTGCGCCGCCGCGGGCAGCGGGGCCACGGCAAAGCGGCTGGCCGCCGTGCCCACCAGCACCACTTGGCGCAGATCGCGCGACTCCCACAGCCGGGCCACGCCGTGGCTGGCCACAAAGGCGCCGAACGAGAAGCCCGCCAGGGCCAGCGGCCCGGAGGGCGCCACCTGCTCGACCACCGCGAGCAGGTCGTCGGCCTCGCCGCGGCCCTCGTCGTGCGCGCCAGCGCTGCCGCCGACGCCACGGAAGTTGAAGCGCACGGCGGTCCAGCCGCACTGCACGAAGGCGCGCGCCAGGGTCTGCACGACCTTGTTGTCCATGGTGCCGCCAAACAGCGGGTGCGGATGGGAGATGACGGCCACGCCGCGGGGGGCCGCACCATCGGCCACAAGGGCGGTGTCGCGGGCGGCCTCGATGGCACCGGCGGCACCCTGCAGCAACAGGCGTTCGGTCTGGGCGTTCACAGATTTACTATTAATTTGATAGCTGCTCGTGCTTGATCAACAAGCACGAGCAGCCAAAAAGACCCCAAGCGATTCGGGCGGTCTGCGACAGACCCGGTTTCAGCGGCCGAGTTCCGGCGGCGTGCGCAGGCGCTCGACCACCTGGCCATCGCGCAGGTGCGAGGTGACGATCTCGTCGATATCGCTTTCGTCCACATAGGTGTACCAGACGCCTTCGGGGTACACCACGGCCACCGGGCCGGCCGCGCAGCGGTCCAGGCAGCCCGCCTTGTTCACGCGCACCTGGCCCGGGCCCGCCAGGCCCATGGCCTTGACCTGGGCCTTGCAGCGGTCGAACCCCTGCTGCGCGCGGTGGTGGGCACAGCTGTCTTCGCCGTTGGTGCGCTCGTTCAGGCAAAAGAAGATGTGGCGGCGGTAGTAGCCCGGCGCGTCGGCGGCCGCGGGCTGGGGGGTGGGGGTGTCGCTCATGCGCGGGATTCTAGGCGCTGCCCCGGCCGCAACCGGCGCCAGACCCCGCCGGTGTCAGGGTGGCCCTAGGCCCCGTCGCGCCGGGAGATGCGCAGCACCACATAGCCCAGCGTGACCAGCGGCCAGAGCCATCCCAGCCACTGCCCCAGGCCATAAAAGCGAATGAAGCGCCCCTGCTCCCACAACTGCAGGGTCTGGGCGTAATAGGCGCTGGCCGGTGCCTGGTTGAGCAGTCCCAGGTGCCACACCAGCACCAGCAGCAGCACCGCCGCGCAGGCGCGCCGCGGCAGCGCCAGCATCAGCGTGGCCAGCACCAGGGCCACCCACAGGCCCACGCGCACCGGCGCGCCCAGCCAGCCCCAGGCATGGGCCGGGCCCCAACTCAGCGCGGCCGACAGCGCCGTCACGCCCATGCCCAAGGCCAGCAGCACCAGCGCAAACACGGCCCGGCGGCCACCATGGCGGATCACGCTGTAGCCCAGCAGGCACGGAATGAGCAGGCCCAGCACCACGCACCACAGCTCGCCCACAGGCGACAACGGCTCCAGCGGGCCCTGCGGGACGGGCAGCCATGCCAGAAAAGGCGTGCCCTCCAGCTCGGCGGCCAGCGCGGCCTCAAAGCGCTCGCGCACCTGGCCCAGGCCGAAGGGCACGGCCGCTGGAAACAGCAGCGCCAGCGGCCACAGCGCCAGCAGCACGAGCGCGCCGCGCGCGTCGGCCACGAACCAGCGCGCGCGGAAGTCGCTCCAGCGCTGCAGCGCACCCAGGCGCTCCAGCCCGGTGGCCAGCACGGCCCCGGCCAATGTGCCCGCGGTGTTGAGCAGCCAGTCCAGATTGGACGGCACCCGCCGGGGCAGGTAGATCTGCAGGAATTCCATCGCGCCCGACAGCAGCGCACCGGCCACCACAGCCGCCGTCAGGGGCACGGCCACGCGCCGCGCACCCGTGCGCAGCAGCGCCAGCGCCAGCAAAAAACCCAGCGGCGCATAGCCCGCCACGTTGATGGAGACGTCGAACCAGGTCCAATACGGCGGCGGCAGCGGGGCCAACGCAAACACCCGCGGGTCGATGCCCTGCTCGCGCCAGCCGTCGAAGGGGAACAGGCTGGCAAAGACGATCAGCGCCGCGTACAGCAGCGCCAGGGGCCAGGCCGAGGTCTTGTGCACCGCGGCGGTCCGATTCAGAAGGGCTTGACGACCACCAGCACGACGGCCACCGTCAGCAGCAGCACGGGCACCTCGTTGAACCACCGGAACCACACATGGCTGCGCCGGCTGCTGCCGTCGGCCAGCTTGCGCAGCAGCACCGCGCAGGCGTGGTGGTAACCCACCGCCAGCAGCACCACGGCCAGCTTGGCGTGCATCCAGCCATTGCCCGGGCCGCGGCCGATGCCATAGCCCATCCACAGCCACAGGCCCAGCCCAATGGCGGGCACGGCCAGCAGCGTGGTGAAGCGCAGCAGCTTGCGCGCCATGAGCAGCAGGCGTTCGCGCTCCGACGACGAGCCCGGCGCCACCATGGCCAGGTTCACGAAGATGCGCGGCAGATAGAACAGGCCGGCAAACCAGCTGGCCACGAAGACGATGTGAAAGGCTTTGACCCAGAGCATGGGGCGCAGTGTACGAACGAAGCGCGCCGCCGGGTGCCTTGCGGGGCTGGAAGGCCCGCAAAAAAAAGCCCGGCGGGAGCGCCGGGCCGACAAGCCCGGGCTGCGTGCACGCCTCGCCCAGGCCCCGCTCAGGGAGGAAAAGCGGGGGGCAGTGGCCTGCCCGAACCCAATGTAGCACCCGGGTGCGCCACGGCACAAGGCGCTGCACCGCTGGCACACCCCGGGGATTCCCGCAGGGCGCGGGCGGTGCGCGGGATGGCCGCACCAGCCCCGCGGGCCGATAGGGCACAATTTTCGGCATGCACCTGCCCTCTCCTGCCCCGTTCCCGCAGAACCGCCCGCGCCGCCTGCGCCGCGATGCGTTCACCCGCAACCTGGTGCGCGAGCACCGCCTGTCGCCGCACGACTTCATCTATCCGGTGTTCGTGCACGAAGGCACAGGCCGCCGCGAGGCCGTGGCCTCGATGCCTGGCGTGGACCGGCTGAGCCTCGATCTGCTGCTGCCCGTGGCCGAAGAATGCGTGTCGCTGGGCATCCCGGTGATGGCACTGTTTCCGGCCATTGACCCCGCGCTCAAGACGCCCGACGGCAAGGAAGCGCTGAACCCCGAGGGCCTGATCCCGCGCGTGGTGCGCGCGCTGAAACAGGAATTCCCCGACCTGGGCGTGATGACCGACGTGGCGCTGGACCCCTACACCAGCCACGGCCAGGACGGCGTGCTCGACGACACCGGCTACATCCTCAACGACGAGACGGTGGAGATCCTCACCGGCCAGGCGCTCACGCATGCCGACGCGGGCGTGGACATCGTCGCGCCCAGCGACATGATGGACGGCCGCATCGGCGCGATTCGCGAGGCGCTGGAAGTGCACGGCCACATCCACACGCGCATCATGGCCTACAGCGCCAAGTACGCGAGCGCCTTTTATGGCCCCTTCCGCGACGCCGTGGGCACGCGCGGCGCTTTGGGCAAGGCCGACAAGAACGTCTACCAGATGGACCCGGCCAACAGCGACGAAGCGCTGCGCGAGGTGGGCCAGGACATTGCCGAGGGCGCGGACATGGTCATGGTCAAGCCCGGCATGCCCTACCTGGACATCGTGCGCCGCGTGAAGGACGAGTTCCGCGTGCCCACGTTTGCCTACCAGGTCAGCGGCGAGTACGCGATGCTCAAGGCCGCCGCCGCCCAGGGCTGGCTGCAGCACGACGCGGTGATGATGGAAAGCCTGCTGGCCTTCAAGCGCGCGGGGGCCGACGGCATCCTCACCTACTTCGCGCGCGACGCCGCCCGCCTGCTATTGAATCGATAGCGGCTTGTGCTTGATTTCTAAGCACGAGAGGCCGATTTGACCCCGAATCCAGCCGGTATCCGGATCTTCCACCTGCACGCCGGTGGCGTGCAGGAGCTGCCCGCCCTGCCCCAGCAGCCGCCCGCCCAGGGCTTTGTGTGGGTGGCCTGCGCACGCCCGGTGTTTGCCGAATGCCAGGCCGATCTGCAAGCCGCACTGCAGGCGCTGGCCGGTGTGCAGCTGGTGGACCTGCATGTGTCGGATCTGCTGAACGCACAGCTGCCCTCGCGCTACGACTACACGCTGCAGTACGACCTGGTGGTCTTCCGCCGCCTGGCCGCCGCCACGCCCGGCCACAGCGCCGCGCCGGTGCCCCCGGCCGCAGCGCCGCGCCGCGGTGGCCCGCCGGTGCTGCACCGCATCGACACCAGCCCCGTGGGCTTTGCGGTCTTCGACCAGGTGCTGCTCACCGTGCACCCGGCCGACTGCGCCGTGCGCGACGCCTACGTGCAGCGCCTGCTGGCCACGGGTGTGAGCGCGGCCGAGCCACCGCGCGAAGGCCGCCCCAGCGCCCCCCCGCCGGGCAACCGCCTGCCCACCAGCCCGGCCGACCTGATGCTGCGCCTGGTCAACCAGATGGTGGACGGCTACCTCGACCTGCGCCGCGAACTCTCGCGCCAGCTCGACCACTGGCAGACCGAGCTGCTGCGCCCGCGCACGCGCTTTTCCAACTGGAGCGCGCTGCTCGATGCGCGCATGGCCCTGCACCAGCTCGACGAAATCTGCGAAGACCAGCGCACCGCGGTGCAGGACTGGATCGACGCGCTCGAAACCTGGCCCCAGCCCGAAAGCGCCGCCGGGCTGCGCGACTGGGACCTGCTCAAGGTGCGCAGCCGCGATGTGCTGGAGCACATCGAGCGCGTGGTGCACCACGTACGGCGGCTCGAACAGAGCACCGAAACCGCCGTGCAGATGCACTTTTCGGTGCAGAGCAACCGCACCAACGACATCATGCGCACGCTCACCGCGCTCACGGCCGTGTTCCTGCCGCTGAACCTGATCGCGGGCATCTTCGGCATGAACTTCGACTTTCTGCCGCTCATCCACCAGCAGGACGGCTTCTGGTGGGCCATGGGAGCCATGGGGCTGATCGCGCTGGCGCTGGTGGCGCTTTTCTGGCGCAAGCGCTACCTGGCCCGCACGGGCGGCTGAGCCCCGCCAGGCCCGCCCGGCGCGGGCCGGGCAGCCAAGCGCAGCGGCATGTCGCCCGGGAGACGGCGCGCCCGGCACACCGCCAAGCTCTTGACGCGCATCAAATCCATACCGCCCACAGGATGCTGCAATCGCAGGCTTTCGCACACCAACCGTTGGGCCGCCGGTGCAGTCGGCTCTGTCTTTCTTGCCTCCGCATCCGATGAACCGTCTCACGATTGCTGGCCAATTGCGCCTGATGGCCGCCGTCAGCACCCTGATCCTGATTGCCACGTCCGCCTACTTCTTGTGGGAGGAATACCACCTCAACCGCAGCAGCCGCGAGATGGCCGTGCGCCAGAACGTGGAGATTGCTCACTCCATCCTCGACTGGGCGCAGCAGCTCGAAAAAGCTGGCACCCACACCCGCGAGCAGGCCCAGCAGCTGGGTCTGTCGGCCCTGCAGGCCGCCCGCTATTCGGGCAACGAATACTTCTGGCTGCAGACGGTGGACGCCAAGGTGGTGATGCACCCCTTCCGCCCCGATCTGAACGGCAAGGACGGCTCGGCCATCAAAGACCCGGACGGCAAGGCCATCTTCCGCCTGTTTGGCGACCGCGCCCGCCAACCCGATGGCGGCGGCATCGTCGAATACCAGTGGCCCAAGCCTGGCCAGCAAGACCCTGCGCCCAAGATCTCGTACGTCAAGCGCTTTGCCGCCTGGGACTGGGTGGTGGGCTCGGGCGTGTACGTGGACGACCTGCGAGCCACCTTCGTCGCCAGCCTGACGCGGTCGCTCGTGGTCATCGGCATTGCGCTGGCCATCAACCTGCTGATGGTGCGGGGCGTGTACCGCACCGTCTCGCGCGGGCTGGGCAAGGCCATTCGCGTGGCGCATGCGATTTCGCAGCGCGACCTCACGCAGGAGATCACCGTCAAGGGCCAGGACGAGATCAGCGAGCTGCTGCGTGCCATGCAGCGCATGCAGACCGACCTGATCGACACGCTGCGCACGGTGCGCGACACCACCGACCAACTTGCCCAGGCCAGCGAGCAGATTGCCAGCGGCAACATGGACCTGAGCAGCCGCACCGAAAGCACCGCGTCGAGCCTGGAGCAAACGGCGGCCAGCATGGAGCAGCTCACCGGCTCGGTCGCACAGAACGCGCAGGCCGCGCGCCGCGCCGCCAGCACCGCCACCAGCGCGAGCGAAGTGGCCATGCAGGGCGGTCAGGCCGTGTCGCAGGTGGTGGACACCATGAATGGCATCAGCGCCTCGTCGCGCCGCATTGCCGACATCATCGGCGTGATCGACGGCATTGCCTTCCAGACCAACATCCTGGCGCTGAACGCCGCCGTGGAAGCTGCACGGGCCGGTGAACAAGGTCGCGGCTTTGCCGTGGTGGCCGGCGAGGTGCGCAGTCTGGCCCAGCGCAGCGCCGAGGCCGCACGCGAGATCAAGCAGCTCATTCAGCGCTCGGTCGAGCAGGTCGAAGCCGGCGCCACGCAGGTGGACGCTGCGGGCCAGACCATGGACCGGCTGGTCGCATCGGTGCAGGAAGTGCACAGCCTGATCCAGGAAATCACCACCGCCACGGGCGAGCAGAGCAACGGCATTGCCCAGGTGAACGTGGCCGTGTCGGAGCTGGACCGCATGACGCAGCAGAACGCCTCGCTGGTCGAAGAATCGGCCGCCGCCGCCGAGAACCTGCGCGAGCAGGCCGTGGCGCTGGCCGAGAGCGTGAACCGCTTCCGCATGGCCTGAGCGCCCTGCGCCCCCTCCGCACGGGGGGCTCAGCGCGGCGGTGCGCTCACGCCCCAGAGCTGCGCTGCGTTGTCCCAGGCCACGCGGCGGGCCACCCCTGCGGGCAGGCCGCCCAGCCAGCGCCGGTAGCTGGCCATCAGCTCGCCGTAGTAGAGCCAGCGCTGGTTGACCCAGGTGTCCGAGCCGATCAGAAAGCGGTCTGGGTAGCGCTCGATCAGCGCACGCCAGGCCGGACAGAGCTGCCCGTCGTCGCACACCAGCCCGGGCCGGTACGACAGCTCGCCCATCAGCCGCGGGTAACGCTCCAGCAAGGCCTGCACGCGCTCGGGCGCGGCCCCGCCAATGCCGGTGTGCGCCCACACCAGGCGCACCGCCTGCCCTTGCGAGGGCGTGTGCGCCATGAGCTTGTCGATGGCCACGTCGTCCACATGCGCGAGCACGGCCAGCTGCCGCTCCTCGGCCAGGGCCATGAGCTGGCGCGCCACCGGGCCGTCGGCATCGGCGCTGTCGTACAGGTGGAATTCGCCAATGCCCCGGTAGGGCCCGGCGGCCGTGCCGCGCGCGAGTTCTTCCAGCACCATGGCGTAGATGCTCGGGTCGCGCGGCCAGCCGGTGTAGTCGGCCCGGTTGCGGTACAGGCGCACAAAGGGCACGACCTGCACACCGGCCGCTTGCGTGGCTGGCAGCCCGGCCAGCGTGAGCGAGCCGGCATTGGGCCGGGAGTTGGCCAGAATGCCGCGCACACCGGCCGCCTGCATGCGGCGCAGCACGTCGTCGGGCGGGTGCGGGCCGGCGCGGCCGTCCCAGGCCTCGTCGTTGTAGTGCAGGTGGGCGTCGAACAGCGGGCCGCCGTAGGGCGAAGGCTCTGCGGCCTGCGTCGGGCCCGCCAACGCCGCGCACAGGCCCAGCGCGGCGGCCCAACCGATGGCCCCGAAGGCGCGGGCGCGGCGCATGGCGATCAGCCCAGGTGGCGGTCGAAGAAGGCGAGCGTGCGGTCGCGCGCCACCAGGGCTGCGGCCTCGTCGTACGAGCCGCGCTGGTCACAGTTGAAGCCGTGGTCGGCCTGGTACACATGCACCTCGACCCCGGGGTGGGCGCGACCGAAGGCCTGCACGCTGTCGAGCGGAATCCAGTGGTCGCGCTCGCCAAAGTGCGCGAGCACCGGCACGCGCGGCTGGCGGGCCGACTCTTCGGGCGTGGTCATGCCGCCGCCGTAGTAGCACACGGCTGCGGCCAGGCCTTCGAGCGCGCAGGCCGAGCGCCAGGTCAGCAGGCCGCCCCAGCAAAAGCCCACGATGCCCACCTTGCCGCCGCTGCGCTCGCGCGCCCAGTCGATGGCGGCCTGGATGTCCTGCAGCACACCGGGGGCGGGCAGGCCGTCCACCGCCTGCTTGAGGCCGAAGCCGTCCTTCATGTCCTGTTCGGTGTAGCCCAGCTCCACCCCCTGCTGCACGCGCGCAAAGGTGGAGGGCGCGATCGCCAGGTAGCCACGCGCGGCAAAACGATCGGCCACGGCGCGGATGTGGCTGTTGACGCCAAAAATCTCCTGCAGCACCACCACGGCGCCCTGCGGCGGCGCGTCGGGTTCGGCCACCCAGGCGGGGCAGGCCTGGCCATCGGCGGCCTTGAGTTCGATCCACTGACCCATGTGCGTTCTCCTTGTTGCGGTGCGGCGGCGGCCCGGCAGTGTCGCGCCCGGGCACCACCGCGGGTGGGGCCCCCTCGCCTCGGGCGATGGGGAATGCTGTAATGCGGCCCATTGCCGCACCCTGGCATTCTTGCAGCGCCTGGCTTTTCGGGCAAAACACTCGGCCTTGGGGCCAGCGCTGCGGCCCGCCGAATCCACCCCGAGTCTTGCGCATGGACCTCAAACCGCTGATCACGCTGCTGGCGATCGTCAATCCGCTGGCCATCGTGCCGTTTTTCATCCACTACACCGAGGGCTTCAGCCCCGCGCAGCGCCGCCGCACCATCCAGGTGGCCTCGATGAGTGTGTTCTGCGTGATCGCCGCCTGTGCGCTGCTGGGCCTGCAGATCCTGGATTTCTTCAACATCTCGCTGCAGAGCTTCCAGGTCGGCGGCGGCATGCTGCTGCTGATCTCGGCCATGAACATGCTCGGCGCACAGCCCGCAGAGGCCAAACCGCACACGCACGAGCTGGAAGAAGGCGCCGAAAAGGCCGCGGCTGGTTCGAGCATCGCCGTGGTGCCGCTGACGATTCCGCTGCTCACCGGCCCGGCGAGCATGTCCACCGTGGTGATCTACGCCGACCGGGCGCAGACCTTCTGGCAGCACGCGTCGCTGCTGGTGTACGGCGTGGTCATCGCCGCAGCGACGGCCGTGTGCTTTGCACTAGCCGACCCGATTGCGCGCGTGCTGGGCAAGACCGGCATCAACGTGATGACCCGGCTCATGGGCCTGATCCTCGCGGCCCTGGCGGTGGAGGTGATGGCCGACGGCCTGGGCAAGCTGTTCCCGGTGCTGGTGGCGCGGTGACAGGGTGCCCCCTGAGTCGCCTGCGGCGCCTTCCCCCTCGGAAGGCTCCTCGGTACGCATCGAGCGGAAAGTGTGCGCCGCGGATCGGGAACGGCTGCAAGGCGCCAAGCGCAGCAATAGCCTGCGCTATTGCGAGCATTGGCAACGCAGCGGGCGGCCCGAGTCCGCGGATGCACACGGCGCGAGGATGCGTGCAGAGGGGCCCTGGCCCTCGCTGCGGGGCGGCCCTTGCTCGGCGTCCCCGCGCCGACGGCCCGCGCACCTTGCCACCGGGGGGGGCGGCAGGCTTCACGCACTAGCATTGACCATGTCCACCATCCTCGTTCTGGAAGACGACCCGGCGATTGCCCACACCGTGTGCTACGCCCTCGGCCGCGAGGGCTGGGCCGTGACGCACAGCCTGCTCGTGCAGGACGCGCGCCAGCAGCTGCGCGGCCAGCGCTTTGACGCGCTGGTGCTGGACGTGGGCCTGCCCGACGGCAGTGGGCTGGATTTGCTGCGCGAGCTGCGCCAGGCGCCCCCGGCACTGGCCCAGTTGCCGGTGCTGGTGCTCAGCGCCCAGGGCGAAGAGATCGACCGCGTGCTGGGCCTGGAGCTGGGCGCAGACGACTACCTGGCCAAGCCCTTCAGCCCGCGCGAGCTGGCGGCGCGCGTCAAGGCCCTGCTGCGCCGCGCGGCGCGCGCACCCGCCACCACCGCCCCTGCGGGCCTGCACGACGACGCCGCAGGCCAGCGCATGCTGCTGGCCGGGCAGCCGCTGCCGCTCACGCGGCGCGAATACCGTCTGCTGGCCTGCCTGGTGCAGGGCGCGGGCCGCATCCTGAGCCGAGAGGCCCTGCTGGCCGCCGCCTGGGGCGACGACAGCGACAGCCTGGACCGCACGGTGGACACCCACATCAAAACCCTGCGCGCCAAGCTGCGCGAGGCCGACCCGTCGCGCGAGTACATCGTCACCCACCGCGGGCTGGGCTACGCGCTGGCCGCGGGCTGACCGCACCTCCGTCCCATGCGTCTCGGCCTGCGCCTGCTGTTTGCCTTCTTCGTCATCAACGGCATTGCGGCCTTCTTTGTGCTGCGCGTGTTCGTGGCCGAGATCAAGCCCAGCGTGCGCGAGGTGATGGAAGACATGATGGTGGACACCGCCCACCTGCTGGCCGAACTGGCGGCCGACGACCTGGCCGCGGGCCGCCTGGCCGACGGGCGCTTTGCCCAGCAGGTGCGGGCCTATGCGCAGCGCACGGTGGACGCGCCGATCTGGGGCCTGTCCAAGCAGAGCCTGGACTTCCGCATCTACGTGACCGACGCGCAGGGCGTGGTGCGGTTCGATTCTGAGCAGCGCGCCGTGGGCGAGGACTATTCGCGCTGGCGCGACGTGGCCCGCACGCTGCGCGGCGAATACGGCGCACGGGCCACGCGCGAAGACCCGGCCGACGACAGCACTGGCGTGATGTACGTGGCCGCCCCCGTGCAGGTGGACGGGCGCATTGCCGGCGTGCTCACCGTGGCCAAGCCGGTGCGCAGCGTGCAGCGCTTCATCGACCGCGCCGAGCGCAAGGTGCTGGCTGGCGGCCTGCTGCTGCTGGGCCTGTCGGCGGCCGTGGGCGTGGCCGTCACGCTGTGGATGGTGTGGAACGTGCGCCGCCTGCGCGACTACGCCCTGAGCGTGCAGGGCCCGGCGGCCGGCGCGCCCGCGGGCGACTGGACGGCCCCGCCCCCCGTGCCCCGGGTGCCGGGCGAACTGGGCGACCTGGCGCAGGCCATGGACCGCATGCGCGCCCGGCTGCAGGGGCAGGACTACGTTGAGGGCTATGTGCGCGCCCTCACGCACGAACTCAAAAGCCCGGTGGCCGCCATCCGCGGCGCGGGCGAGCTGCTGCAGGACGATCTGCCCGCGGCCGACCGCGCACGCTTTGCCGACCAGGTGGTGGCGCAGAGCGAGCGCCTGCAGCGGCTCATCGACCGGCTGCTCGAACTCTCCAAGCTTGAGCAGCGCCCGCACGCCGAGGCCTCGGCCCCGGTGGCGCTGGCCGCCTGCGCGCAGCAGGCGCTGCAGCAGGTGCAGGCGCGCGCGGCGCAGCGCGGCATTGCGCTGGCGTTGAGCGGCGAAGGCGCGAGCGGCCCCTGGGAGGCCGAACTCATCACCCTGGCGCTGGGCAACCTGCTGGACAACGCGGTGGACTTTTCCCCGCCCGGCAGCACCGTGCAGGTGCGGCTGAACGGGCCCGAGGTGCAGGTGCAGGACGCAGGCCCCGGCGTGCCCGACTATGCGCTGCCGCGGCTGGGCGAGCGCTTTTTCACCACTGCGCGGCCCGACGGCACGCGCAGCGGCTCGGGCCTGGGCCTGGCCATCGTGCAGCGCGTGATGGCCCTGCACGGGGGGCAGATGCAGGTGCGCAACACCGCGCCGGGCCTGTGCGTCACGCTCACCCTGCCCTGACGGGCGCGTGAGCGCGGGGCAGCCGGGCCGTCCCGCGCCCGCCGCCCCGCCGCCCCGCCGCACCACTTCACACCCGCTTCACAGACTTCATGGTCCGCTCACGCGGGCTGCCGAGACTCGCCTCCACACACCACAACACCTCGGAGGACCTGTGAAGAAACGCCATCCCTGGCTCACCAAACTCGCCGCGCTGGGCGGCATCACCCTGCTGCTGCTGTGGGGCCTGGGCCTGATCGCCGACATCGTGCGCGACCGCCAGAGCCACCGCAGCCAGGCCGTGCAAAGCGTGGCCGACAGCCTGGCGGGCCCGCAAACCCTGCTGGGCCCGCTGATCCACATGGCCTGCGTCGAAAGCTGGGACGACGCCACCGCACCGGCCGAGCGCCGCGGCGAGCAGCGGCGCGAATTCCGCCTCACGGCCATGCCTGAGCGCCTGGTGCTGCGCACCGATGTGGCACTGCAAGAGCGCGCGCGCGGCCTGCACAAGGTGCCCGCCTACCAGACGCAGACGCGCATAAGCGCCCAGTGGGACACGCTGGCCAGCCTGCAACCGCAGCGCCAGGTGCAGGGCTCGCGCCTGCAGTGCGGCCAACCCATCCTGATGGTGGCGGTGAGCGATGCGCGCGGCATCCGCAACGCGCGGCTGCAGCAAGACGGGCAGACGCTCGCGCTCAAGCCCGGCACCTTCCACCCCACCTATGCGCGCGGCCTGCACGCAGTGCTGCCCGCAGCGCTGGCGGGCAGCAGCGGCGGCTTTGCGGCCACGCTGGACCTGGAACTCGTGGGCACCGAGCGCTGGGCCGTGGTGCCGCTGGGCAGCACCACCGAAGTCAGCGTGCAGGGCCCGTGGCCGCACCCTTCGTTTGGCGGACGCTTTCTGCCCACCGAGCGGCAGGTATCGGACGCGGGCTTTCGCGCGCAGTGGCGGCTGTCGTCACTGGCCACCACGGCGCAGCAGGACGTAGAGCGCAAGCGCCGCCTGTGCGACCCGGCCAGCGACACCGGAGCGGACGCGGCCACGCCCGCCGAAGGCCCGAACGCCGCGCCGCGCGGTTGTGTGGACAGTTTCAGCGTGGCGCTGGTGGACCCGGTGAACCCCTACACCCTGAGCGACCGCGCCACCAAATACGGCCTGCTGTTTGTGGCCCTGACCTTTGTGGCCGTGGGCCTGTTCGAGCTGCTGCTGCGCCTGCGCGTGCACCCGGTGCAGTACCTGCTGGTGGGCAGCGCGCTGTGCAGCTTCTTCCTACTGCTGGTGAGCCTGTCGGAGCACCTGCCCTTTGGTTGGGCCTACGGCGTGGCGGCCAGCGCCTGCGTGGCCCTGCTCACCTACTACGCCAGCCACATGCTCGGGCGGCTGTCGCGCGGGCTGCCGCTGGGCGGCGGCATTGCGCTGCTGTACGGGCTGCTGTACCTGCTGCTGCAACTGGAGCAGACGGCCCTGGCCGTGGGCTCGATCGCGCTGTTCGCCGTGCTGGCCGCAGTGATGGTGCTCACCCGCAAGGTGGACTGGTACGGCCTGGCCCCGGCGCGTGCCGACCTGCCCGAAAAACGCCCACCACCGCCCGCACCGCCCACCTCGGCGGGCATGCAGTTCCCGCCCGTGCCGCCGCGCGGGGCGTCTCCTGCGGCGGGGTCGGCATGAGCGCCGCGCACCCCCATCACGCGGCGGGGCAGAACGGCTGGGAGCGCTTTCTGGCCGGGCACGGCAGTGAAGGCACGCCGCCCCCCGCCACCGCGCTGAGCCCGGCCGACGCCGACCGCGTGGCCGCCTACCGCGACGCGCTGCTGCAGGCCCTGGCCCAGCGCGACCGGCAGGCGCTGGCCCAGGCACAGGCGCGGCTGGCGCAGGCCGCATGGCGCGCACGCCCGCTGGCTGCGCCCCCGCTGCGCCGTGCGCTGCGCGAGCTGGCCTGGCGCGCGGCCGGGTTGGGTGTGGCGCTGCGGGTACCGCTGGGCTGAGGGGGAATGAGAGCGAAATCGGCTGCTCGTGCTGATTAATCAAGCACGAGCAGCTATGTATTTGATAGCAATGGCTTGCAGGGTGGTCAAGCCGTCGCAGCCGCCTCGGCCTGCTCGGCATCGCCAGACGAGCAACTGTGGCCGCCACAGCCGTGGATCAGCTCCTGCGGCAGCGCACCGGGCGCGTGCACGGTGCCGGTGGCCGGATCAAAGCCCACGCGGCGCAGGTGCAGCGCGAGCGCCGCGTCCATGCTTTGTGCATGCTGCGGAAACCACACCGCCAGCTCCGACGCCATGGCCCGCACCACGCCCAGCTCGCCGCGCTCTGCACGGGCCGCGCCTTCGCGCATCACCTGCAGCACCACCTTGTGCTGCAAGCTGTGGCAGTTGCCCGAGGCAAAACGCGTCTGCGCCATCCAGGCGTCTTCCTGGCCGAAATGCTGTTCGGTGTGGTCCACCAGCGCATGCCAGGCGGCCAGCACGCCCGCATCGTCGGCACGCTCGACGGTGGCCAGCAGATCGACAAACTCGCGGTGGGTGTCGTCCATCAGGGGCAGGTCGAGCGCGAGCGCGTCGGTCCATTGGAGTGTGGGCATGGGGGGCTCCTTGGGGGCAGCAACAGGAAGGCGCAGCTTAGGTGCGCGCCCCGGAGGGTGCTTTGACGCAGGTCATGCGCTGCGCGGCGCGGTCGCACCGGCAGCGGTGGCTCAGGCGGGCGATCGGCTTGGCAGGCAGTGTTGTAAATCCCCCTCAAGTCGGGGCGATGGCCGTCAAGCCTTTATCGAGAGACAGTTGCGTTTGGTAACGGCTGTGCGTTCTATACACGTTTGCACGGTGTATCGCGGCGTAACGCGGCTTCTTACACTGCGGACACCACTCCTGCGCCCGCACCATGGACACCCTCGTTGCCCCAGACGCCCCCCAGCGGGCCCTTGACCCGAACACCCCGGGTGCCGACCAACCCGCAGCCGCGACGAGCCCGGGTGCGCCCCGCAGCGCAGCAGCCACGGCTGCAGGCACAGCCACCATGGCCGCCGCTGCGGCCAGTCTGGCCGCCTGCGGCGGGGGCGGCGGCGGGGGCAGCGGTGCCAGCCTGCCCGGGGGTGTGACGCCGATTCCCACGCCCAGCCCGGCGCCCCTGCCCAGCCCCGCGCCAGCGCCTGCTCCCACGCCCGCGCCGGGGCCAGCGCCCGGGCCTGCACCGGCCCCGAGCCCAGCACCAAGCCCGGCCCCTGCACCGGCCACCGGCCTGTACCGCTTCACCACCCCGGCGAACGACGCCGACGCCGCACGCTTTCTGCTGCAAGCGCAGCTGTCCACCTCGGTGGGCGAAATCGCCTCGCTGCGCAGCAGCACCTATGCCGACTGGCTGGAGCAGCAATTCAACACCTCGCCCGGCATCACCGGCTGGGACTGGCTCAACCAGCGCGGCTACGCGGTGGTGGACAGCAACAACTATTTCGACAACAGCTACCCGGCCGATTACATGATCTGGCACCAGCTCATGCGCGCGCCCGACCCGCTGCGCAAGCGCGTGGCGCTGGCCTTGTCCGAGATTTTTGTGGTCTCCACCTCGGGCATCGACATCAGCTGGCGCAGCCACGCCATGGCCGCGTACTGGGACATGCTGGTGGCCAACGCCTTCGGCAGCTTCCGCAAGCTGCTCGAAGACGTGACGCTCAACCCGGCAATGGGCGTGTACCTGAACACACGCGGCAACCAGAAAGAAAACCCCGCCACCGGCCGCCAGCCCGACGAGAACTACGCCCGCGAGATCCTGCAGCTCATGTCCATCGGGCTGGTGCAACTCAACCAGGACGGCTCGTCCAAACGAGACGGCAGCGGCACTCCGCTGGAGAGCTACACACAAAGCGACATCACCAACCTGGCGCGCGTGTTCACGGGTTACGACTTCGACATGTCGCAGAACGTGCCGATTCCGGTGCCGGGCAGCTCTCGCACCGTGCCCAGCACTGCGTACACGCGCCTGCCCATGGCGCTCAACGCAAGCCGCCACTCCACGCTCGAAGCCCGCTTCCTGGGCGCAACTGTGGCCGCCAACACGCCGGGTGCCGCTGCGCTCAAGACGGCGCTGGACACCATCTTCAACCACCCCAATGTCGGGCCGTTCATCGGCAAGCAGCTCATCCAGCGCCTGGTGACCAGCAACCCCAGCGCGGGTTATGTGTCGCGCGTAGCGGCCGCCTTCAACGACAACGGCCAGGGCCAGCGCGGCGACATGCGCGCCGTGGTGCGCGCCATCCTGCTCGACGACGAGGCGCGCGACCCGGCCACCGCCACGCAGCCCACCTTCGGCAAGCTGCGCGAGCCCATGCTGCGCCTGGTGCAGTGGGGCCGCACCTTCGGCCTGAACTCCACCTACGGCAGCTGGAAGATTGGCAACCTGAGCGACGCGGGCACCAGCATGGGCCAAAGCCCGCTGCGCTCGCCCTCGGTGTTCAACTTCTTCCGCCCGGGCTATGTGCCGCCGTCGACCGGCCTGGCGGCCATCGGGGCGGTGGCGCCGGAGTTCCAGCTCGTCAACGAAAGCAGCGTGGGCGGTTACCTCAACTTCATGCAGAACGCCGTGCGCAGCGGCCTGTATGCCAACGCGCCCGACCAGCCCAACCCCGGCAGCAACGCCACCAACGGCTTCGACATGAAGCCCAACTACGCCAACGAACTGGCCATCGTCACCGACGCCGACGCGCTGGTGGCACGCCTGAACCTGCTGCTGTGCGCAGGCCAGCTCAGTGCGGCCACGGTCAAGCTCATCAGCGATGCGGTCAAGACCATCACCGTCACGGCGTCGAGCAGCGAGGACACCAAGCTCAACCGCGTGGCAGCCGCTGTGCTGCTGGTCATGGCCTCGGCCGAGTACCTCGTGCAGAAATAACCGATTCCAAGGCGTCGCCATGCACCTGCTGCAACCCCACCTTCACACCCGCCGCGCGTTTCTGCGCCGCAGCGCCCAGCTGGGCCTGGCCGGCACGGCCGTACCGTTTGCGCTGAACCTTGCCGCCATCGGCGAGGCTGCCGCCTTCAACGCCACCGACTACCGCGCGCTGGTCTGCGTATTCCTGTACGGCGGCAACGACTACGCCAACACCGTCATCACCTACGACGACGCCAGCTACAACCGCTACGCCACCATCCGCGGCGGCGGTGGCGGGCAGACCGCTGGCGGCATTGCGCTGGCCAAGTCGGACCTTGTCGGCACCCTGCTCAATCCCACCACGGCGCTGCCAGACGGCCGCCAGTACGCGCTACACCCGTCCATGCCCGGCATGGCCAACCTGTTCAATACGGGCAAGGCTGCGGTGCAGCTCAATGTGGGGCCGCTGGTGGTTCCGCTCACGCGCGCCCAGTACAACAGCGCCGACCGTGTGCGCTACCCACTGCCGCCCAAGCTGTTCTCGCACAACGACCAGCAGTCCATCTGGCAGTCGTCGTCGCCCGAGGGCTCCACCGTGGGCTGGGGCGGCAACCTGGGCGACCTGGCCCTGTCGTCCAACACCAACGCGCTGTTCACCTGCATGTCGGTCACGGGCAATGCGGTGTTCCTGTCGGGCGATTCGGCGCTGTCGTACCAGGTCAGCACCCGGGGCGCGGTGGCGATCAACGGCGTGAAGAACAACGTCTATGGCTCGGCAGGCGTGCGCAACGCACTCACCACGCTGATCCAGCAGCCCAGCGTGCAACTGCTGGAGCACGAATACACGCGCGTGACCTCGCGGGCGGTGACGGCCGAAAGCCAGATCACCTCGGCCCTGGCCACCAGCAACCCGACCACGGTGTTCCCGACCAACAACAGCCTGGCCGACCAGCTCAAGATGGTGGCCCGGCTGATCGGTGCGCGCAATGCACTGGGCACCAAGCGGCAGGTGTTCCTGGTGTCGATTGGCGGCTTCGACCTGCACGACAACCTGATCGCGCAGCAGCCCGGCCTGCTGCAGCGCGTGAGCGAGGCGGTCACGGCGTTCTACAACGCCACGGTGGAGCTGGGTGTGGCCGACAAGGTGACCACATTCACCGCCTCCGACTTCGGCCGCACGCTCAGCTCTAACGGCGATGGCTCGGACCACGGCTGGGGCAGCCACCACTTCATGGTGGGCGGCGCGGTCAAGGGCAAGGCCTTCTACGGCTCGGCGCCGCCCGTCAGTGTGACCAACACCGCTGCGCCTGAGGACCAGTGGCACGTGGGCCAGGGTCGGCTGCTGCCCAGCACCTCGGTGGACCAGTACGCCGCCACGCTGGCCACCTGGTTCGGCGTGGCGCCGTCCGAGCTGAACGGCATCCTGCCCAACCTGCGCAACTTCGGCTCGGCCTCCTACCCCACCAACCTCGGCTTCATGGCCTGAGCGGTCCGGGCTGGCCGAGGGCTCAGTCGGGCATGGTCTCGTCCACCCAGGTGGCGATCTGCGCCACGACCTGTGCCGTGGCCTCTGCCAGGGCGCGGGTGCCGCCCGCGGCGTCGGGCGTGGGCGCGGGCCGCTGCACCACGAACAGGCGCTGGCCGCGCAGCAGCTCGCCCGTGCTGGTGGGTTCGACCAGCGTTGCGCGCATGCGCACCAGGGCGACGCTGCGCTGTTCGGACTCGAACACCTGGCTGAACTCATCCAGCTCGGCCCTTAGCACCAGCGGCAGGCGACCCTGACGGCGGGCCTGCACCACGGCGTCGCGCGCGGGCAGCACGGCCCGGCGTTCGGCCAGCGCGTCGCGCAAAGCCTGCTGCACCAGCTGGGCGGGCGGCTGGCTCCAGCGCGCCAAGGTGTACGAGCGCACCTGCTGTGCGTCGGCATACGCCAGGCGGTAGAGCACGTCGTTGCTGCCCTCCACCAGCCCGGGCGCGTCCAGATCGGCCAGCGCCAGCGGTGCACGGCCCGCGCGCACAGGCGGGCTGGGCACCTGCGAAAGGCCTGGGCCAAAGTCGTACACCAGGGCCCGCGCAGGCGGCGAGGGCAACGAGGAGCAGCCCGCCATCACCACCGCAGCCGCCAGGCACAGGGCGGTGGTCCAGGCGGTCCGGGTCGACCGAAGGGGCAAGAGAGGGTGCGTCATGGTGCGGTCCTGGGGCATTCAACGGGCCGGAGCGGGCAGCGGGGCCATAAAGCCGGGCTCTCCCGGGCCAGGCGGCAGCCGGCCCGAGCCGTAGATGAACAGTTGGGGGTTGTCGCCGATGCTGTCGGCCGCCCGGCCGAACAGGCGGGCGGCACGGGCCACTTCGTCGGTGGCGCGCTGGATGCGTGGCAGCGTGGCCAGGTTGAACTGGTCGGCCGCGCGCGCAAACGCACGGCTGCCCTCGTCGATCTGGTCCATCATGCCGCCCTCGGCGTTCACGCGCTGCAGCGTGCGGTCGAGCTGGCCGGTGAGCGCCGCCACGTTCTGGCCCGCCTGCTGCAGCGACTGCAGCGCGGCCCGCGCGTCGCCCGCCAGCGGCGGCAGGCTGGCCAGCGCCGGATCGAGCCGCTGCTGCACGGTGCCGTCGAGCGTGCGCGCCAGCGCAGCCACCTGGCCTGCGGCCTGGCCGATCTGCCCCAGGGCTTCGGTCAGCAGGCGCTGGTTGTCGTCGCCCAGGATGCGGTTGATGCGGCGCGTGGCCTCGTCCACGCGCATGAGGATGTCAGGGGCCTGGTCGGCCAGGCGCCCGAAGGGCGAAGGCTTGAGCGGCAGCCGCGGCAGGCCGCTGGTGCCGCTGGGCAACGGCGCGTAGGGGGTGGGTGCATCGTCAAGCAGCACATGCGCCAGGCCGGTGACGCCCTGGTAGCCAAGCACGGCAAACGTGGTGTCGCTGACCGGGGCCTGTTCGTTCACGGCGATGCGGATCAGCACGTTGCCGCTGACCTGCGGATCAAATCCGATGCGCACCACCTTGCCCACGGCCACGCCTTTGTAGCGCACGGCCGCCTGGGGTTGCAGGCCGCTTACGGCGTCTTTGGTGGACAGCTCGTAGAGCCGGTAGTTGGCACTGTCGCGCGTGAGCCAGACGGCCAGCCCGATGAGCAGGGCGGCCACCGCCAGCACGAAGGTGCCCGCAGCCAGGGCGTGGGACTTGTTTTCCATCAGGCTTCCTTGGAAGGCGGCAGGGGCGCCATGGCCCGCTGGCCACGCTCGCCCATGAAAAAGTGTTCGATGAACGGATGCGGATGGCGCGCCACCTCGGCAGGCGTGCCCGTGACGATCACGCGCTTGTCGGCCAGCACGGCCACGCGCGTGCTCAGCGCAAACAAGGTGTCCAGGTCGTGCGTGACCATGACCAGCGTGAGCCCGAGCGAAGCCCGCAGCTCGCGCACCAGCGCGCAGAACTCGTCGGCGCTGCTCGGGTCGAGCCCGGCCGTGGGTTCGTCGAGCAGCAGCAGCGGCGGGTCCATGATGAGCGCCCGGGCCAGCGCCACGCGCTTGACCATGCCGCCCGACAGATCGGCCGGCATGCGCGTGGCGTGCTCGGGCTTGAGCCCAACCATCTGCAGCTTGACCATGGCCGCGTCGCGAATGACGTCGGGCGGCAGCGTGCCCTGCTCGCGCAGCGCGAAGGCAATGTTGTCGAGCACGCTGAAGGCCGAGAACAGCGCACCGTGCTGGAACAGCATGCCCACGCGGCTGGCCGCGCCTTCGCGGCCCATCTCCGACGCGGGGCGCCCCAGCACCGTGACCGAGCCGCGCGCGGGCTGCGTGAGCCCGAGGATCTGGCGCAGCAGCACCGTCTTGCCGGTGCCCGACCCGCCCACCAGCGACAGCATTTCGCCGCGGCGCACTTCAAAGCACAGGTCCTGGTGCACGGCAAAGCGCTCGCTGCCCTTGCCGAACACCGTCCAGAGGTCGCGCACTTCCACCACCAGGTCGTCGGGCGGGGACGGAGGGGTGTGCGTCAGGCCGGGCGTGGTCATGGGGCGGCCTTACATGCCGACGTTCTTGAACGCCACGGCGAACAGTGCGTCCACCAGAATGACCATGGTGATGGACGTGACCACCGAGGCCGTCGTGCCTTCGCCCAGGCTTTGGGTGTTGGGCTTGACGCGCAGGCCCCAGTGGCAGCCAATCAGTGCTATCAGCACGCCGAACACCACCGACTTGGCCACCGCCAGGCCCAGGTTGCCGATCTTCACCGCCGCGGGCAGCGCCTGCACGAAATACGCGGGCGAGATGTTCATGGCCAGGTCTGCGGCCAGCATGCCCCCGGCCAGGGCCGCAAGCGTGGTCCATACGCTGATCAGCGGCATGGCCAGCGCCAGCGCCAGCGCGCGCGGCAGCACCAGCCGAAAGCCGTGCGGAATGCCCATGACACGCATGGCGTCGAGTTCCTCGGTCACGCGCATCACGCCGATCTGCGCGGTGATGGCCGAGCCCGAGCGCCCCGCCACCAGAATGGCGGCCAGCATGGGGCCCAGTTCGCGGATCAGCGAGATGCCCAGGATGTTGACGATGAAGGACTCGGCCCCGAACTGACGCAGCTGCTGCGACATGAGGTAGGCCAGCACCACGCCGATGAGAAAGCCCACCAGCGCGGTGATGGGCAGCGCTGTGGCCCCCATGTGGTACAGGTGCCCGGACACATCGCGCCACGGCCCGCGGCGCGGCGCACGCGCCAGCCGCCCCAGGTCGAGCGCAAGCTGGCCCACCAGTTGCAACAGATGGCGCGCGTGGTCTACGCCGTGCAGCACCAGCACGCCCAGGTGGTCCACCTGATCGACCAAGCGCCACGGTTGCTCGGGCGGTGCTGGCACCGTCAGGCGGGCCACGCGTTCGAGCAGCGCGCGCTCGCGTGCGTGCACCTGCAGTTGCGCGGGCCAGGCGCGGCCCCAGTGGTCCCAGAGCCACTGCGCGCCCACGTGGTCGAGCCAGGCGATGCCGGTCAGGTCCCAGGCCCAGGCCTGGGCGGGCTCATGCGCCGCGAGCTGTGCGGCCAGCGCGCGCACGCCTTGGCGGTCGCCCAGATCCCCGGCCCCCCAACGCCCGAGCACGCGCACCACGGGCACGCCGCCGTCGGCAGACGCGGCGGCGATGCGCTCCAGGCGGGGGCGCGTGTCGGCAGGCGAAGAGGAAGCAGCGCGGTCGGGCAAGATGGTGGCGGCAGGCGGCAGCAAACGAATGGCAGGGACAGAACGGGGCTGTCGGTCAGGCAAGCAGATGGCCGCGCGGTGCGGCTGCGCGGCCATCGCCGGGCACCCCGACCCTGCATGCGCCAGCGACTGCGCATCCTACCGCGTGCCCCGGGCCTCGGCCACCGGGCGTGTGGCGGGTGGCGCACAGTGGCGCACAGGCCCTGCGCGCCATACGGCCCGGCCTGTCAGCCAGCCCCCCCCCCCGTGTGCGCCCGGCCGCTGTGGACTTCACCCCCACACGAGGCCCAGCGCCCCCAGCGCGGCTGCAATCAACGGCTCGGTGCTGCGGGCGCGCTGCCACACCAGGCCCAGGCTGCAGTCGAGCTGCACCTGGTCGGCCACCACCAGGCCGCGCGCCTGGGCCTCGCGCATGGCAATCGCGTCGCGCACCAGCGACAGCCCCACCCCCGAGCGCACCAGGTCGAGCATGCTGGCCTCCTGGTCCACCAGCGCCACGCGGCGCGGCTCCACCCCGGCGGCGGAGCCGGGGCCGAACACAGCCGCCTGCAGCCGGTGGTGCACCGAGGCGGGAGGCGTGCCGATCCAGGGCAGCGCGGCCAGCGCGCGCCAGTCGCGCCCCAGCACCTGCGGCCCCCAACCGGCGGGTGCCAGCACGCGGTAGGTGAAGCGCGTGAGCGTGCGCTGTGCAAAGTCGGCCCCGGCCGCACCCTGGGCCGCGGCGTCGGCCTGTGCGTCGCCCAGATAGAAGGCCACATCAAGCGCGCCGCGCGCCAGCGGTGCGAGGTGGTCGCCGCTCATGGCCTGGCGCAGTTCGGTGTCGGCCTGCGGCGCGGCGTCGATGAAGGCGCCGAGGAACGCGCCCAGGCGCGTGAACTCCGGATCGAGAATGGTGCCGATGCGCAGCGTGCCGCGCACCGCGCCCTGCAGGTGCTGGGCGGCCTGGGCGAAGTCGGCCAGCGCGGCCAGCGCGCGCTCGGCCTGCGGCAGCAGCACGGCCGCGTCGCGCGTAGGGGCCAGGCCGCGCGAGGTGCGCGTGAACAGCACCAGCCCCGTGTGCTGCGCCAGCGCCTTGAGCTGCAGGCTCACCGCGGGCTGCGACAGGTGCAACTGCCGCGCCGCGCGCGAGACGCTGCCCTCGCGCGCCACGGCCACGAAGGCGCGCAGGGCCTGGGGGTCCAGAGCACTCATGCTTTATTTGCCACGCAAATAAAACCATTTTGCCGATTTCATTGGCCTCGTGCTCTACTTTTCTGGATACTTGCCGCCGGGATGCCGCCACAAGGCATCAACAATACAAATAACACCACACGCACCGCAGGAGACACACCCCATGGCCACCCCGGAATTCGACTACATCGTGATTGGCGCGGGCACCGCCGGGTCGCTGCTGGCCAACCGTCTGTGCGCCAACCCGCGGCACCGGGTGCTGCTGATCGAGGCAGGCCGCAAGGACGACTACCACTGGATCCACATTCCGGTGGGCTACCTGTACTGCATTGGCAACCCGCGCACCGACTGGCTCTACCAGACCGAGCCCGATGCCGGGCTCAACGGCCGCCGTCTGCGCTACCCGCGGGGCAAGACGCTGGGCGGCTGCAGCAGCATCAACGGCATGATCTACATGCGCGGCCAGGCGCGCGACTACGACCAGTGGGCGCAGATCACGGGCGAGGACGCCTGGCGCTGGGACAACGCCCTGCCCCACTTTCGCCGCCACGAAGACCACTGGCGCCTGGACGCGCCGGGCCAGGCCGACGACGCTTTTGCGCAACTGCACGGCCACCGCAGCCGCGGCAGCACGGGCGAGTGGCGCGTGGAAAAACAGCGCCTGCGCTGGGACATCCTGGACGCGTTTGCGCACGCGGCGCAGCAGGCGGGCATTCCGGCCACCGACGACTTCAACCGCGGCAACAACGAGGGCGTGGGCTACTTCGAGGTCAACCAGAAGAGCGGCTGGCGCTGGAACACGGCCAAGGCCTTCTTGCGGCCCACCTGCTACGGGCGGCCCAACTTCGAGCTGTGGACGAACGCGCTGGTCTCACGCCTGCTGATTGAAGAGCAGCCCGACGGCCGCAAGCGCTGCACGGGCGTGGAGGTGTGGACGGGCACCGAGATGGTGACGGTGCAGGCCTCGCGCGAGGTGGTGCTGAGCGCGGGCGCGGTGAACTCGCCGCAGATCTTGCAGCTCTCGGGCATCGGCCCCGCGCCGCTGCTGCAGCGCCACGGCATTGCGGTGGTGCACGAGCTGCCCGGCGTGGGCGCGAACCTGCAAGACCATCTGCAGATCCGCGCGGTGTACAAGGTGCAGAACACGACCACGCTCAACACCATGGCCAGCTCGGTGTGGGGCAAGGCGCGCATCGGGCTGCAGTACGCGCTCCACCGCAGCGGGCCCATGAGCATGGCGCCCTCGCAGCTCGGGGCCTTCACGCGCAGCAGCCCCGACCAGCCCTGGCCCAACCTCGAATACCACGTGCAGCCGCTGTCGCTGGATGCGTTTGGCGAGCCGCTGCACCGCTTCCCGGCCTTCACGGCCAGCGTGTGCAACCTCAACCCCACCAGCCGCGGCACGGTGCAGATCCAGGGGCCGGACTTCCGCCAGGCCCCGGCGATTGCGCCCAACTACCTGAGCACGCCCGAAGACCGCAAGGTGGCCGCCGACAGCCTGCGCGTGACGCGCCGCATCGTCGCCCAGCCCGCGCTGGCCCGCTACCAGCCCGAGGAATGGAAGCCGGGGCCGCAGTTCCAGACCGACGAAGAACTTGCGCGACTGGCCGGCGACATTGCCACCACCATCTTCCACCCCGTGGGCACCACGCGCATGGGCCGCGCCGACGACCCAATGGCCGTGCTCGACCCGCAGCTGCGCGTGCGCGGCATCGACGGCCTGCGCGTGGTGGACGCGGGGGCCATGCCCACCATCACCAGCGGCAACACCAATTCCCCCACGCTGATGATGGCCGAGAAGGCGGCCGAGTGGATCCTGGCCGAAGCCAAGCGCTGAGGCTGCGGCCCGCCCGGCCCGGCCGTGGCGGGCGCGCTTCCCCGGGGCAGGGGCAGGCCTTACAGCCCAATCGGCTGCTCGTGCTTGAATATCAAGCACGAGCAGCTATCAAAACCATAGCAAAACAACTCAGCGCAAACCGCCCACATAGCGCGGCCCGTCGGGCGCGGACGCGGCAGCGGGGGAGGCGCTGCCCCGAACCGGGGCGTCCGCGGGCGGGGCCAGGCGTTCGCGCAGCGTCTGCCCGGCCTGCGCCAGCAGCGGCGCGCGCGGTGCGGGCGCGGTGGCTGCGGCCTGCCAGGCCTGCTCCAGCCGCGCGGCCCAGTCGTCCAGTTCAGGCGCCGCGTCCTGCAGCGCGCGCAGCCGCGCAAAGCGCACCACCTCGCGCGCGTAGTCGGCGTTCACGGCCATCCACTCGGTGTCGGTCACCCGGCCGGTCTTGCGGCGCAGCAGCACGTGCATGTGCGCCGCGATGGCGAGCCTGTCGCTGTCCTGCATGGCACCTCCTTGCTCACGATCGGTTTCATGGGGCGGGTCGTCGGGCGGGTCATCGCGCGGTCAAGGGCCGAGCCGCTCGCGGTGCTGGGCAATGTCCAGCCCGGTCTGCTCGGTGTTCTCGTCCACCCGCAGGCCCACCACGCGGTCGGTGATCCACAGCAGCGCTGCGGTGGCCACAGCGCTGAAGGCCATCACCGCCACCACACCCAGCGCCTGGGTGAGCACGCTGCCCGCCACACCGCCCACGCTGCGCTCGGCCAGCAGGCCGGTGAGCAGCGAGCCCACGATGCCGCCCACGCCGTGCACGCCGAACACGTCCAGCGAATCGTCGGCCCGCAGCCAGCGCTTGAGCGCCGTGGCCCCCCAGTAGCAGGCCAGGCCCGCCACCGCACCGATCAGCACCGCCGAGCGCGGCGTGACAAACCCGGCAGCCGGCGTAATGGCCACCAGCCCGGCCACCAGGCCCGAGCACAGGCCCAGCAGCGACGGCCGCCCGCGCACCACCCATTCGCCCAGCATCCAGGCCAGCGCCCCGGCCGCGGCGGCCAGGTGCGTGGCCGCCAGCGCCAACCCCGCACGCCCGTCGGCCGCAATGGCCGAGCCCGCATTGAAGCCGAACCAACCCACCCACAGCAGGCCCGAGCCCACCATGGTGAAGGCCAGGCTGTAGGGCTCGAACGCCTCGCGCCCGTAGCCCAGGCGGCGGCCCAGGAACCACGCGCACACCAGCCCGGCCACCCCGGCGTTGACGTGCACCACCGAGCCGCCCGCAAAGTCGAGCGCACCGAGCTGCGCGAGCCAGCCGCCCGGCTCCCAGACCCAGTGGGCCACGGGCGCGTACACACAGACCGTCCACAGCCCCACAAAGAGCAACATGGCACCAAAGCGCATGCGCTCGACAAACGCCCCCACCATCAGCGCCGCGGTGATGATGGCAAAGCTGAGCTGGAACATCGAATACACCGACTCGGGCACATGGGGCGCCACATGGCTCACGGCCACGCGGCCCGTGGCGTGCTGGTACTCCAGCCCCGCAAAGCCCGCGCGCTCGAAGCCGCCAATCCAGCCGGCCAACCCGCCCGCGCCGGGGGTGAAGGCCAGCGAATACGCAACCCCGTACCACAGCAGGCTCACCAGCGCGGCAATCGCGACCACGCTGGCCATGGTGTTCAGCACGTTCTTGCGGCGCACCATACCGGCATAAAACAGCGCAATGCCAGGCAGCGTCATCAAGAGCACCAGCGCCGTGGCCGTCATGAGCCAGGCGGTGTCGGCCCCGTTGATCTGGCCGACGGGCACCAGCCCCGGACGTGCCAACGGCGCTGTGGCTGCGGCCACCGCGGCCGGCGCCTCCTGCGCCCAGGCCACGGGTGTCGCCCACGCGCCGACCCACATCCCCCACCGCGCGTCCGCACACCACCCGGCCCTGTTGATTGCGCCCATGCATTCGCTCCCTGTGCTGTTGTTGGGCAGGCCTCAGCACAACACATGCCAGCCTGGCCTGCGCGCCCTGCCCCCCCGGCGGGGCGGCTCAAGGGCCCGCGCTGGGCCCCAGCGCCCCACAAGCGGGGGCGGGTTAGCCCCAATGCACCAGGGCAGTGCAACCGCTACAGTGCATGCACTCAACGCGCACCGCGGTGCGCTGCAGAGGAGCCCGAGGAGACACTTCAAGCTCGAACGACACGATTGCAAGCACCCGCATGAGGTGCATATCCTTCCCAAGCGCTGGCGATCCCAGCGCTTTTTTGTTGCCTGCGGCCGCCCGCTTCGCTCACAAATCCATAGCGGCCGAGGTGCGACAATCCGGGCATGGAATGGTTTTTCATCGGGTGCGCCTCGCTGCTGGCCGGGTTTGTGGATGCGATCGTGGGCGGCGGCGGCCTGGTGATGGTGCCCGCGCTGTTCGCGGCCTTTCCAGGCACTGCCCCCGCCACGCTGCTGGGCACCAACAAGGCGGTGTCGGTCTGGGGCACCTCCATGGCCACCTGGCAGTACAGCCGCAAAGTGCAGATGCGCTGGCAGGCCCTGCTGCCCGCGGCGGCGGCCGGGTTTGCCGGGTCGATGGCGGGCGCCTGGACGGTGACCCTGGTGTCGCCCGAGTTCCTGCGCAAGCTGCTGCCTCTGGTGCTGCTGGCCGTGCTGGCCTACACGCTGGCCAAAAAGAACCTGGGACAGCACCACACCCCGCACTTTGACGGACGCCGTGAGGCCCTGGTCGCCAGCGTCATCGGACTGGTCATCGGCTTCTACGATGGCTTCTTCGGCCCCGGCACCGGAAGCTTCTTCGTGTTTCTGCTGGTGCGGGTGCTGGGCTACGACTTCCTCAACGCATCGGCCGCGGCCAAGCTGCTGAATTGCGCGACCAACATCGCGGCCATCGTGCTGTTCGGCCTCAAGGGCCATGTGTGGTGGCACATCGCCCTGATGCTGGCCGTGGCCAACGTGGTCGGCAGCCTGCTGGGCACGCACATGGCGCTGCGCCACGGCACGGGTTTCGTGCGCTGGATCTTCATCTGCGTGGTCAGCGCGCTGATCCTCAAGACAGGTTACGACGCCTTTCTGCGTTGAATGGCACCCTTGCTTTGCAGCGACATGGCTCGGTGTTTGCTTAACACCACTGCCATCTCACGCTGCTTGTCAAGCAAAACAAGGCCTTCCCTATAATCCCGACCGTTTCATGACAATCCCGGGCGCGGCCAAAGGCCGACGATCCCTGCTCTGCCTCCGGCCTGCCTACCCGCAGGCCGGATTTTTTGTACCTGCATCACCCCCCACAGGACCCACCATGAAGTTGCTCAAGTCCGTCGCCGCCGCCGTCGCACTGTGCGCCGCCGTCACCGTTCACGCCCGCCCTCTGGCCGAAGTGCAGAAAGACGGCAAGATCCTGATCGCCACCGAAGGCCAGTTTGCGCCTTTCAACTTCTTCAACGGCACCACGCTCACCGGTTTTGAGGTGGAAGTGGCCGAACTGGTGGCCAAGAAGATGGGCCTGACGATCCAGTGGAAGACGCTGGGCTTCGACGCCCTGCTGACCGGCCTGCGCCAGGACCGCTGGGACCTGGTGATCGCCTCGCACGGCATCACCGAAGAGCGCGCCAAGGCCGTGACTTTCACCGAGCCGCACTACTGCTCGGGCGGCATGATCATCGCCATGGACCCGGCGATCAAGAACGCCAAGGACTTGTCGGGCAAGGTGGTGGCCGTGCAGACGGGCACGAGCTACCTGGAGAACGTGAAGAAGGTCTCGTCGATCAAGGAAGTGAAGAACTTCCCCACCGACGTGGACGCCCGCAGCGCGCTGACCTCTCGCCGTGTGGACGCCTGGGTGACCGACCGCTTCGTGGCCAAGGCCGTGGCCGACAAGAACCCGGGCGCGGGCTTCAAGCTCGGCGACATGCTGTTCATCGAGCGCATTGCCGCGGCCGTGTCCAAGGGCAACACCAGCCTGGCTGGCGCCTGGAACAAGGCCCTGGCCGAAGTGATGGCCGACGGCAGCTACGCCCAGCTCTCCAAGAAGTACTTCAACGAAGACGTGCGCTGCAGCAACTGAGCCTGCGCTGACGATCCTCTCCAGGCCTCTCGCCCATGCTCACCGCTCTCTGGCCGCAGCGCTGGTCTCGCACCCAGCGCAGCAACGCCACGCTCGTCTCGGCCCTGGTGCTGATGGTGCTGGCCCTGTCGCTGCTCGGCACGGCCCTGTCTTTTCTGCCTGAGCCCATTGGGCCCAATGCCCAGGCCTTCGCCGAAGGCGCACGCACCACCCTTTGGCTCACGCTGATCAGCGGCGCCGTGGGGCTGGTGCTGGGCACGGCCGCAGCGCTCGCCCGCACGGCCCGCTGGGCACCCGTGCGCTGGGTGGCCGGGTTCTACATCTGGGTCATCCGCGGCACGCCGCTGCTGGTGCAGATCCTGTTCGTGTACTTCGCTCTGCCGGTGCTGGTGCCCGGGCTCAACCTGCCCGACTTTGCCGCGGCCGTGGTCGCCCTCGGCCTGAACGTGGGCGCCTACAACGCCGAAGCCATCCGCGCCGGGCTGCTGGCCGTGCCCCGCGGCCAGACCGAGGCCGCCAAGGCCCTTGGGCTTGGCCGCGTGCATGTGTTTCTGGACGTGGTGTTCCCGCAGGCGTTCAAGATCGCCCTGCCCCCACTGGTCAGCAACTTTGTGGCACTGCTCAAGGATTCTTCGCTGGCCTACGCCATCGGCGTGGTGGAGCTCACCAACGTCGGCAACCGCATCCAGTCGGCCACCTTCCAGCCGATTGCCACACTGACCACGGTGGCCGTCACCTACCTGCTGCTGACCACGCTGGTCACCCAGGTGAGCAACGCCATCGAATACCGCTTCGACGTGGAAGGGCGCAGCAAATGAGCGGCGAGCGCACCCCGTACATCGTGGTGGAGCAGGTCTGCAAATCGTTTGGCACCCACCAGGTGCTGCGCGATGTCTCGACCGTGTTCCGCACCGGCGAAGTCACCGTGATCATCGGGGCTTCTGGCTCGGGCAAGAGCACGTTGCTGCGCGCCATCAACCGCCTGGAGCCGCACGACAGTGGGCGCATCACCATCGGCGGGGTGGAAGTCACCGACGACATCGCGACGCTGCAGCGCCAGCGCAGCGAAGTGGGCATGGTGTTCCAGCAGTTCAACCTGTTCGGCCACCTGACGGTGCTGGACAACGTGACGCTCGCGCCCCGGCGCATCCACCGCACGCCCCGAGCGCAGGCCAACGACGCGGCCATGGCACTGCTCACACGCGTGGGCATGCAGGCCCACGCCCACAAGTACCCGTGGCAGCTCTCGGGTGGCCAGCAGCAGCGGGTGGCCATCGCGCGCGCGCTGGCCATGGCCCCCAAAGTGATGCTGTTTGACGAACCCACTTCGGCGCTGGACCCGGAGATGGTCCAGGAAGTGCTCGACGTGATGCGCGAACTGGCCCGCGGCGGCATGACCATGATCGTGGTCACGCACGAAATGGGCTTTGCGCGCGAGGTGGCCGACCGCGTGATGTTCTTTGACCAGGGTTGCATCAGCCACGATGCGCCGCCCCAGGAGTTTTTCCAGCAACCCGCCAACGACCGCATCCGTGCGTTCCTTGGCCGCATGAGCGCCTGAGACCCGGGCCCTCCTGCCCCACGACCCCAGCCCCTACCGGAGTGACCATGAAACTGAACCACACGTTCCTCGCCCTGATGGCGGCAGGCCTGTGCAGCCTCCCGCCCGCGGCCTTCGCGCAAAGCGCCAAGGACTTTGAAGACCTGCGCAACGAGCTCAAGGCCCTGCGTGCCGAGCTGGCCCAGATCAAGGCCCAGCAAACCCAGCAGACGCCTGCGGCCAGCGCCTCGGCCTGGAACGAGCGCATCGAAGCCGTTGAACTGAAGCAAAAAGACGCCGTGGTGCTGGGCGACATCCCGGGCAGCTTCCGCCTGCCGGGCAGCGAAACCTCAATCCGCGTGTACGGCTTTGCCGAAGCCAACATGGTCAAGGATTTCAAGGCCACGGCCCCTGGCGACACCTTCACCAATCTGATGGAGCAGCCCCTGGGCAAATCGTCGCAGGGCAAGACCAGCCTGACGGCCCAGACTTCGCGTTTCGGCTTCGAGACCTCGACGCCCACGTCGATCGGCACGTTCAACACCAAGATCGAAGCCGACTTCTATGCGTACTGCGGCAGCGAATGCAACCGCAACCGCCTGCGCCTGCGCCATGCGTACGGCGAATATGCCGGCTGGCTGATCGGTCAGACCTGGTCCACCTTCATGGACACCGACAACCTGCCCGAGACCGTGGACTTCAATGGCCCGCCCGGTGCGACTTTCCGCCGCCCGTCTCAGGTGCGCTACACGTACAACAACCCCTCGCTGGCGAAGTTCCAGTTTGCGGTGGAAGAGCCCTCGGACGGTGCGCGCACCCCCAACCTGGTGGCCCGCGTGGACAAGGCCTACGACTGGGGCAATGTCAACGCCCGCCTGATGACGCATGAACAGCGCATCGAAGGCGTGAGCAAGCGCGGCATGGGCCTGGGTCTGGGCATGGGCTACAAGCTCACCGGCACGACCACGCTGATGGCCCAGTACACGCGCATGGACGGCGACGGCGATGGCGCCTATCTGATCGGCGCCAACTACCCGGTGCTGTCGGGCGGCACGGTGCGCCTCGACAAGGCACACGGCCTGGTGCTAGGTGTCTCCAACGTGTTCAGCGAGCAGCTGCGCGGCACGGTGTCGCTGGGCCTGGTGCGCTCGCGCCACAACCTGGGCGATGTGTACGCCGCTGCGGTGGGTGGCACGGGCAACCAGCGCCTCTATCAATGGCATGCGGGTCTGTACTATCTGCCGATCAAGAACGTGGAACTGGGCAGCGAGCTGATCGGCGGCCGCCGCACGACCTACGCAGGCGCGACGGGCGACATGCTGCGCCTGAACCTGCAGGCACGCTACCTGTTCAACTGATCCGGCGACCCGCCCTCACAGGCCGACCGGCACCCCGGTCGGCCTTTTTGTTTTCTGGAACCTTGTCATGCGCGCACAACGCTGGGGCCTGCTGGCCCTGCTCGCCGTCACGGTGGTGTGGGGCACCACCTTTCCTGCCATGAAGCTGCTGTCGGCCCACCTGGATGCGGTGCAGATCATCTGGCTGCGCTTCGTCATCGCCTTGGCCGTGCTCGCGCCGCTGTGGCGGGGCATGCTGCGGCATGAACGCGCATGGGGTTTGGGCCTCGGCCTGCTGCTGTTCTTTGCCTTCTGGCTGCAGATCGAGGGGCTCGCCCGCACGAGCAGCAACCGCAACGCTTTTGTCACGGGCCTGAACGTGCTGGTGGTGCCGCTGATCGCCATGGCCGTGCTGGGCAGACGCTATGGCTGGCAACTGTGGGCCGCCTGCGCCATGGCCCTGGCGGGCATGACGCTGATGTTCCACGAAGACGAACCCTGGAACCTGGGCGATACGCTCACGCTGGCAAGCACCGTGTTTTATGCAATCTACATCCTGACGCTGGAGGAGTGCGCCCGGCGCACCGTGGCCACGCCAGTGCGCGCTACGCGCATGGCCGCCGCGCAGGCGACTGTGATGTGCCTGGCCGCGAGCCTGCTGCTTCTGATGCGCGACCCCGCCATGCCCTGGCTGCGAGACCTGGCCGAACTGCCCGCACGCTCGTGGATGGCCCTGCTGTACCTCGGATTGCTGGCCAGTGTGGTGGTGGTCACGCTGCAGGCCTGGGGGCAGCAGCGGGTGGATGCCATGCGCAGCGCCATCGTATTCGGGCTGGAGCCGGTGTTTGCCGCGCTCACCGCCTGGGTACTGCTGGGCGAGCGCCTGGGCTGGGCAGGCACGGCGGGGGCGGCCCTGATCGTGCTCGCACTCATCGTCAGCCAGTGGCAGCCCGCCTCGCGCGGTGCGGGCGAGCGCACCCGGGCCGCGTAGCGCCGCCTCAGGGCTCCGACAGGGGCACGTCGGCCGCCAGCCGAGGCTTGCCCAGTGGGGCGGCCGCCAGGCCCTTGCGCACCGCAGCCATGTCCTCTTCGCTCGGGTACTCGCCCAGGAGCCAGTAGTCGAACACACGCCGTGCAATCGGTGCAGCGTGGGCCGCGCCAAAGCCCGCGTTTTCGACGATCACGGCCACCGCAATCTTCGGATCTTCCGCAGGGGCGTAGGCCATGTAGAGCGAGTGGTCGCGCTGGTGCTCCTGCAGCTTCGAGGCGTTGTACTTCTCTTTCTGGCCGATGGTCACGGCCTGTGCCGTCCCCGTCTTGCCCGCCGACAGGTAGCGGGCTCCGGCAAACACCCGCGCCGAAGTGCCTTCCTGCGTCACCCCCACCAGCGCCTTGCGGATCACGGCCACGTTCTGGGGCTTGTAGTTCAAGGACACCGGGGATTCAGGCGGAATCGGCTGGGTTGCGCGGGTGACGGCATCCACGGTGGCAATCGCCATGCGCGGCCGATGGCGCACGCCGCCGTTGGCCAGGATGGCCGTTGCGTGGGCGAGCTGCAGCATGGTGAAACTGTTGTACCCCTGGCCGATGCCCAGGGAAATCGTCTCGCCCGCATACCACTTCTTCTGCTCTGGCCTGCGGTAGGTGTTGCGCTTCCACTCCTGGCTGGGCAGCACGCCGCGCACTTCGCCCTGCAGATCGATGCCCGTGATCTGGCCAAAGCCCAGGGGCTTCATGAAGTCGTGCATCAGATCCACACCCATCTCGTTGGCCAGCGAGTAGTAGTACACGTTGCTCGACTTGACGATGCTGGTGTGCATATCTACGGCCCCGAGACCATGGTCGCCGTGGCTGCGGAAGGTATGGCCACCAAAGGTCCAGGAGCCTGCGTCGTTGATCACGGTGCCGGCGGCGCGCTTGCCGGTCTCCAGCGCCGCCAGCGCCATGAAGGGTTTGTAGGTCGAGCCAGGCGGATAGGTGCCGCGCAGCGCACGGTTGAGCAGCGGCTTGTCGATGGACTCGTTCAGTGCGGTCCAGTTCTCGACATCAATGCCCTCGACAAACAGGTTGGGGTCGAAGGTGGGCTTGCTGACCATGGCCAGCACCTCGCCATTGCGCGGATCGATCGCCACCAGCGCCCCGCGGCGGTCACCGTACAGGTCTTCCACCATCTTCTGCAGCTTGATGTCGAGCGAGAGCATCACGCTGTCGCCGGGCGTTGCAGCCCGGCTGGAGAGCTTGCGCACGGCACGTCCACCGGCCGAGGTTTCCATCTGCTCCACGCCGGTCTGCCCGTGCAGCGCTTTCTCGTAGCTGTGCTCGATGCCCAGCTTGCCGATGTATTCTGTGCCCCGATAGTTGGACTCGTCCTCGGACTCCTGGATGCGCGCCTTCTCGACCTGGTTGATGCGGCCGATGTAGCCGATGGCATGGCTAGCCACATCGCCCAGCGGATAGTTGCGAAACAGCCGCGCCTTGATGTCCACCCCTGGAAAGCGGTAGCGCTGCGCGGTGAACCTGGCCACCTCGGTGTCCGTGAGACGGGTGCGGATGGGCAACGACTCGAAGTTGCGCGACTCTTCCATCAAGCGCTTGAAACGTCGTCTGTCGCGCTGCTGGATGTCCACGATGCGCGAAAGTTCCTCGATCGTCTGATCGAGCGAGGCCACGCGCGAGGGCGTGATCTCCAGCGTGTAGGCCGAGTAGTTGGTGGCCAGCACCACACCGTTGCGATCCAGAATCAGGCCCCGGTTGGGCACGATGGGCACCACTGCGGTGCGGTTGCTTTCGGCCTGCGCCGCGAGGTCTTCGTGGCGCAGCACCTGTAGTACGACGAGCCGGGCAAAGATCAGTCCGAAGCACAGCAGCACGACCAACCCGGCCACCAACACACGCGAGCGGAACCGAGCGGCATCGGCTTCAACGTTGCGCAGTTCGGTCATGGCGTTGGCAGTACGTGGTCACAGCGGCCGGTTCTGGTCGCGGTCGGGGGGGCGGCGCTGCGGCGCGAGCAGCACGATGCTGGCCAACGGCCAGAGCGCGGCCTCGAACAGCGGCGACAACACCACGGCCAGCCCAGGGAAGATGCCGCCGCTCACCATGCGCACCAGCAGCTCAACGGCATGCCCGATCGCAAACAGCGGCAGCACCTGTAGCGCCTGAGACGACAGGCTGAACCAGAGCAGGCGACGGTGCATGGCAATCGCCGCGTACGAGAGAACGGTGTAGGCCAGTGCGTGCTGACCAAGCAGTGCCGACTGATGCACGTCCATGCACAGACCCAGCACGAAGGCGATGCCCATGCCCACGCGCAGCGGCTGGTGCACACACCAGAACACCAGGGTCAGCATGACCAGGTCTGGCATCCAGGCCACGCGCCCCAGGGGCAGCATGTTGAATGCGAGTGCCACCACCAGGCTGGCTGCCATGAAGACCGGATTGACCGGCAGCAGCAGCGGCTGACCGCGGGGCATGATCATGGCAGTGCCCTCCAGTCACACCAGACACCCGCCTGCCGGCGCTGGACGTGGCGACAGCACCTCACTTGCGGCCCCCTTTGCGCTGCGCGGCAGCAGCGGGCTCCGGACGCTCCGGCAGCGCATCGGCCGCCGGCTGCAGCACGGCGACATGCCGCGCCGCCAGCACGCGGGCCACGGGCTCGCAGTAAATGCGCGCAAACGCCGAATCGGCGCGGCGCTCCACGCGCTGGACGCGGGCCACTGGCAAGCCGGACGGATACAGGCCGTCCACGCCGCTGGTGCTCAACAGGTCTCCTTCGCGCACGTCCGCATTCACCGGCATGAAGCGCAGCTCCATCCCGCCGCCGTGACCCACCACCGGATCGCCGTACGCCACCGCACGCGCCCCGGTGCGCAGATTGAGCACCGGAATTGCCTGATCACGGTCCACCAGCAGCGTGACCTCACTGACCATGGGAAACACCCTGGTGACCTGCCCTAGCACGCCTGACTCATCCAGCACTGGCGCCCCCAGCGGCACGCCGGCCAGACTGCCGCGGTCGATGACCACGCGCCTAGTGAAGGGGTCGGCCGTGTCGTACACCACTTCGGCCGTCACGAAAGGCGTCGACACCCGTTGGCGCAGTTCCAGCAACTGGCGCAGGCGCGCGTTTTCCTGCAGCAGGTGGTCGGTCTGGTTCGCGCGCAGCGACAGATCGGCCAGTTGGCGGCGGGCTGCGGCGGTCTCGGCCTGCGCCTCCTGGAGCGACTGGAAGTAGCCACTGCCTTTGCCGGCGAATTCGACCGGCTGGAGCATCACCCACTGCAGCGGATACAGGACGGTTGCCACAGCCTGGCGCAAGGGACCTGTGAGCTGCAGACGCGTATCGGCCACCATGAGGAACAGGGCGAGCGCGCTGTAGGCGGCCAGCCGTGTCAGGGCCGATGGCCCCTGCCGGAACATGGGCGGCGCAGAACGTTCAAGGGTGCCAAGCGGCAAGGCTTATCCCCGGGAGAGAAAACGGCCCGGACCGCGAGAAGCGGCGGGCCGTGGTCGGGCGGCGTTACAGGGCCACATGGTCAATCGGAGGTCTTTCGCTCAGGGCTCAGGGCACTCAAGCCGCATGCCCGGCCCAGGGCCCGCCGGTGAAGACAGGCCGGGCACACCATCACTCGCTCGTGAAAATGCTGCCCAGGCGGTCCATACGCTCCAGGGCAATGCCGCAACCGCGCACCACACAGGTCAGCGGGTCTTCGGCCACCAGCACGGGCAGACCGGTTTCTTCGGCTAGCAGGCGATCCAGATCGCGCAGCAGCGCGCCGCCGCCGGTCAGCATCATGCCGCGGTCGGCAATGTCGGCGCCGAGTTCGGGCGGTGTCTGCTCTAGGGCGTTTTTGACCGCAGAAACGATCTGGTTGAGCGGATCGGTCAGGGCCTCCAGCACTTCGTTGCTGGAGATCGTGAAGCTGCGCGGCACGCCTTCGGACAGGTTGCGTCCCTTGACTTCCATTTCACGGACTTCAGAGCCCGGGAAGGCCGAGCCGATGGTCTTCTTGATGGCTTCGGCCGTGGGTTCGCCGATCAGCATGCCGTAGTTGCGGCGGATGTAGCTGATGATGGCCTCGTCGAACTTGTCACCACCCACGCGGACGCTGCCCTTGTAGACCATGCCGCCCAGCGAGATCACACCCACCTCGGTGGTGCCACCGCCAATGTCCACCACCATGGAGCCCGACGCTTCGGACACCGGCAGTCCGGCTCCGATGCCGGCGGCCATCGGCTCTTCAATCAGGTACACCGCGGTCGCACCCGCCGCTTCGGCCGCATCCTTGATGGCGCGGCGCTCCACCTGGGTGGAGCCGCAGGGCACGCAGATGATGATGCGCGGGCTCGGCGTGAGCATGGTCCGCGGATGCACCATCTTGATGAACTGCTTGATCATCTGCTCGGTGATCACGAAGTCGGCGATCACGCCGTCCTTCATCGGACGGATGGCTTCGATATTGCCGGGCACCTTGCCCAACATGGCCTTGGCCTCATGGCCGACGGCCTGGATCACTTTTTTGCCATGGGGACCGCCTTCGTGGCGGATGGCCACCACCGAGGGCTCGTCGAGCACGATGCCCTTGTCGCGGGCAAAGATCAGGGTGTTGGCAGTGCCGAGGTCAATCGCAAGGTCGGTGGAGAAGTACCGACGGAAAGCTCCAAACATTCAAAATCCTCTCAGGCACGGCATGCTCGTCGGCCTGCCGTCGCCGGGTCTACAGGGTTCTTTTTTGCACAATCGCCGGCAGGACGGAGGGTAGTGCGGCAAAGCCGGGATAATACCGCATCCCCTGTGAATAACTCCCCCTGCGGAGCGGTCATTCGCAGGTTTACATCCGGTTTCCTCCCCCCGTTTTTTTATGGCACTGACCTCCGAGGACATCGGCCGCATCGCCAATCTGGCACGGCTGGATCTCTCCCATGAAGAAAGTGAGCGCATGCTCACTCAGCTCAACGGTTTCTTTGGCATCGTCGAGGCCATGCGCGCTGTGGATACCTCGGGCGTCACGCCGTTGGCCCACCCTGTGGCGGCCATCGAAGCGGTGACCCTGCGCCTGCGCGACGACGTGGCCAGCGAGCCCAACCAGCGCGAGGCCAACCAGCAGAGCGCCCCGGCCGTCGAACGCGGGCTGTTCTTGGTGCCCAAGGTCATCGAGTGAGGACCGCAGCATGAGCACCCCTTCGACCCCTTTGCACGATTGGACCGTGGCTGAACTGGCCACCGCCTTGCGCGCCCGCACCGTATCGGCCACCGAGGCTGCCGAGCACTACCTCGCCCGGATGCAGGCGCACACCCGCCTGGGCGCCTATGTGGCCGTGAACGAAGAAGCGACCCTCGCCCAGGCACGCGCAGCCGACGCAGCGCTGGCCACCGGCACGGCTGGCCCGCTGGCAGGCGTGCCGATTGCGCACAAGGACATCTTCGTCACGCGCGACTTCCCGACCACGGCCGGCTCGCGCATGCTGGCCGGCTACCGTTCGCCCTTCGATGCCACTGTAGTCACCCGCCTGGCCGACGCCGGCGCGGTGACGCTGGGCAAGCTCAACTGCGACGAGTTCGCCATGGGCTCGGCCAACGAGAACTCTGCCGTGGCCCCCGTGGGCTTTGATGCGCCCGCGCCGGTGCGCAACCCCTGGGACACGGCCCGCGTGCCGGGCGGCTCCTCGGGCGGCAGCGCGGTGGCCGTGGCCGCACGCCTGGCGGCGGCCGTCACGGGCACCGACACCGGCGGCTCCATCCGCCAGCCGGCGAGCTTTTGCGGCATCACGGGCATCAAGCCCACCTACGGCCGCGCGTCGCGCTATGGCATGGTGGCGTTTGCCTCCAGCCTCGACCAGGCAGGGCCCATGGCCCGCACGGCCGAAGACTGCGCACTGCTGCTGTCAGCCCTGTGTGGCCCGGATCCAGACCGCGATTCGACCTCGCTCGACCGACCGGCTGAAGACTTCGGCCGCTCGCTGAACGACTCGCTGGCGGGCCTGCGCATCGGCATCCCGGCCGAGTTCTTCGGCGAAGGCCTGGCACCCGACGTGCGTGCCGCGGTGGACGGCGCGCTCAAGGAATACGAGAAGCTCGGTGCCACCCTGGTGCCGATCTCGTTGCCCCGCACCGAGCTGTCGATCCCGGTGTACTACATCATCGCGCCGGCCGAGGCTTCGTCCAACCTCAGCCGCTTCGACGGCGTGAAGTTTGGCCACCGCGCGAAGGACTACACCGACCTGGTGAGCATGTACAAGCGCACGCGCGCCGAAGGCTTTGGCGACGAGGTCAAGCGCCGCATCATGATCGGCACCTACGTGCTCTCGCACGGGTACTACGACGCCTACTACCTGCAAGCGCAAAAGATCCGCCGCATGATCGCGGACGACTTCCAGAACGCATTCAAGTCCTGCGACCTGATCGCCGGTCCCGTGGCCCCCACGGTGGCCTGGAAGATCGGCGAGCACGGCAGCGACCCGCTGGCCGACTACCTGGCCGACATCTTCACGCTGCCCGCATCGCTGGCTGGCTTGCCTGGCATGAGCCTGCCCGCAGGCTTTGGCGAAGGCGGCATGCCGGTGGGGCTGCAGCTCATCGGCAACTACTTCAGCGAAGCCCGCCTGCTGAACGCCGCCCACCGGCTGCAGCAGGCCACCGATTTCCACCTCCGCCAGCCCGGAGGTCTGTGACATGAGCACGAGCAAACTGATCCAAGGCTACGAAGTCGTGATCGGCTTCGAAACCCACGCCCAACTTGCCACCCAGAGCAAGATCTTCAGCCGCGCGCCCACAGCCTTCGGGGCCGAACCCAACACCCAGGCCTGCGCCGTGGACCTGGCCCTGCCTGGCACGCTGCCCGTGATGAACCGCGAGGCCGTGGCCTGCGCCATCCGCCTGGGCCTGGCGCTGGGCTCGCATGTCGCGCCGTACAGCGTGTTCGCACGCAAAAACTACTTCTACCCCGACCTGCCCAAGGGCTACCAGATCAGCCAGTTCGAGATCCCGGTGGTGCAAGGCGGCGAGGTGTCGTTCTACCTGGGTGATGAGAAAAAGACCGTGCGCCTGGTGCGTGCGCACCTCGAAGAAGATGCGGGCAAGTCGCTGCACGAGGACTTCATCGGCCAGTCGGGTATCGACCTCAACCGCGCGGGCACGCCCCTGCTGGAGATCGTGACCGAGCCCGACATCCGCAGCAGCGAAGAGGCCGTGGCCTATGCGCGCGAACTGCACAAGATCGTGACCTGGATCGGCATCTGCGACGGCAACATGCAGGAAGGCAGCTTCCGCTGCGACGCCAACGTGTCCGTGCGCAAGCCCGGCCAGCCGCTAGGCACGCGCCGCGAGATCAAGAACCTGAACTCGTTCAAGTTCATGCAGCAGGCCATCGACTATGAGATCCGCTGGCAGATCGAGCAGATCGAGGACGGCCATGCGATCCAGCAGGCCACCGTGCTGTTCGACCCGGACACGGGCGAAACCCGCGCCATGCGCACCAAGGAAGACGCGGCCGACTACCGCTACTTTCCGGACCCCGACCTGCCACCGCTACACATTTCAGAGCAATGGATCGAGCAGGAACGAGCACAAATGCCCGAATTGCCTCGGGCCATGGCTGCGCGTTTCATGGCCGACTACGGCCTGCCCGAGTACGACGCCACCACGCTCACACAGAGCAAGGCCATGGGCGCGTACTTTGAAGCCACGGCCAAGGAGTGCGGGCAAGCCAAGCTGGCTTCCAACTGGGTGATGGGCGAACTCTCGCGCCGCCTGAACACCGAAGAGATTGGCATCGAGCAGGCCAAGGTCAGCAGCACGCAGCTCGCGGCGCTGATCCGCCGCATTCAGGACGGCACCATCAGCAACAACGCTGCCAAGCAGGTGTTTGATGTGCTCTGGAGCGGCGAAGCCACCGAGGTGGACGCCGTGATCGAGGCCAAGGGCCTCAAGCAGATGAACGATACCGGCGCGCTGGAGAAGATCGTCGACGAGGTCATCGCTGCCAACCCGGACAACGTGGCCCAGTTCAAGTCCGGCAAGGACAAGGCCTTCAACGCGCTGGTCGGTCAGGTCATGAAGGCCAGCAAGGGCAAAGCCAACCCGCAGCAGGTGAACGACCTGTTGCGCGCGCGCCTGGCCTGAGTGCTGTCGCCTCCACCCGGCGGGGTGGGGGTGCCGCAGGCCCTAGCGCGCGCCGCTGGCAGGGGGGGCGCCCAGCGGCAGTACGGGCACCATGCGCTGCGCCTCCCACAAGCGCTGCAGCGTGGCCAGTTCGGCATCGAAACGCTGGTGCACGCGGCGCTTTTCCTGCTCCTGGGTCACCAGATAGCGCTGACGCTCGGCAATGTCTTCTTCGTTTTCCGCGATGCGACGGCGCAACACGACCGGGGCCTTGGTGGGGTCCTTCTTGTAGAACTCCATCTCGGTGTCGTAGCCCTTGCGGATGGCCTGCAGCTCTCCGATGCGCTTGTGCGCAATCGTCATGAGGTCGTCGATCTGCGACAGCGCCGCGGCGCGCTCGGCGTCGTGGGCGGCCTTGTCCGGATACCGCGCCAGCAGGGCACGCTCGCGCCGGCGTTCTTCAAGCTGGCGGTTGCGCTCTTCGGCCTCTCGCCGTCGCTGCTGCTCCAGCTCGGCCCGCTCCACCTCGGTCAGCGTGGGGCCGATCTGGCGGCGCACGGTGCCCGAGGGGCTGAGTTCTTTCTGTTCACGGTCAGCACATTCGGGAATGGGCCGGTCGGCCGTGATGCGACGGCCATTGCGGTCCACGCAGGTGAAGATCCCAGACGAACTGGGCTGGGCCCATACCTCGGCGACCACCAGGGTGGCCCACACTGCCGCTCCGATGATCCGCGCCGAGGTGCCCAATCCGCTTACCTTTCGTTGACTCCGTAACGCTGGCGATAGGCCAGCACCCGTTGGTGGTGAGCGGCCATCTCGGGCTCGCCCTTGCCTTCGAGGTACAGCAATAAGTCTGCCAGGCGGGCAATGGCGCACACCTGCAGGCCCAGCTGATGGCGCACATACTGCACTGCACTGTGCTCGACGTCTTGGCCATTTTCAGTGGCTTTTTCCTGGCGGTCCAGTGCAATTGCGACGGCGTGCGGCGTGGCACCGGCCGCGCGGATCAGCGCAATCGACTCACGGGCCGCCGTGCCAGCCGACATCACGTCGTCGATGATCAATACGCGCCCGGCCAGCGGCGCGCCCACCAGCGTGCCGCCCTCGCCATGGTCTTTGGCCTCCTTGCGGTTGTAGGCAAAAGGCACGTTGCGGCCGCGCCGGGCCAGTTCCACCGCCACCGTAGCGGCCAGCGGAATGCCCTTGTAGGCCGGGCCGAACACCATGTCGAACTCGATGCCGCTTTCCAGCAGGGCTTTTGCATAGAATTCTGCGAGCAGGCCGAGCTTGCGGCCGTCATCGAACAGGCCTGCGTTGAAGAAATACGGGCTCAGGCGTCCTGCCTTGGTCTTGAACTCTCCAAACCGGAGCACCCCCGCTTCCACGGCAAACCGTACGAAATCCTGCGCCAGCTGGCCCTGCGCCAGGTTGGGCGTGCCTGCATCCACCATGGGTTCTTCCTTGTTCAAGTTAACCAGCCTCAATCTCAATGGCATCCGCTCGGCCAGTACCAAGGGCGTCGAGCGCTGGATCGCCACCACGCGGCCGGATTGTATTTGCGTGCAGGAGGTCAAGGCCCAGGCGGCCGACCTGGCCGGGCGCTTCGAGCAGTTGGACGAGATGCGCGGGCATTTCCACCTCGCGCAGAAGAAGGGCTACTCGGGCGTGGGCGTGTACACGCGCCACGAGCCCAGCGACGTGCTGGCGGGCTTCGGCTGCGAGGAGTTCGACGCCGAGGGCCGCTATGTGGAGCTGCGCTTTGACACCCCGGCACGCCGCCTGTCCATCATCAGCGCGTACTTTCCGAGTGGCTCGTCGGGCGAAGAGCGCCAGCAGGCCAAGTTCCGCTTCCTGGAGCGCTTTCACCCGCACCTGATGGCGCTGAAGGCCTCGCGCGAGTTCATCCTGTGCGGCGACCTGAACATAGCGCACCAGCAGATCGACCTGAAGAACTGGCGCAGCAACCAGAAGAACAGCGGTTTTCTGCCCGAAGAGCGCGCCTGGATGACAAAGTTGTTGCACACAGAAGATGCGGACGGCGGCCTGGTGGACGTTTACCGCCAGTTGCAGCCCACCGCCACCGACACCGCCTACACCTGGTGGAGCAACCGCGGCCAGGCCTATGCCAAGAACGTGGGCTGGCGGCTCGACTACCACTTGGCCACGCCCGCGCTGGCCGCACTGGCGCGGCAGGAGGCGATCTACAAGGACGAGAAGTTCTCGGACCACGCGCCGATCACCATCGACTACGAATTCCGGCTCTGACACCGCCCGGGGCCGCGGCCGCTGACCGCGCCTGACCGGGGTCTGCCCGCACGCCGCCACGCCAGCCCGCCATGACCGACACCGCCACCCCCTTGAAGACCGCGCCCGCCAGCGTGCAGCCGGCCAGCACCGACGCCTTGTGGCAGCTGGTGACCACACCCCACCCGGTGGTGGGCCGCGCGCCGCACCTGGGGCAGGCGCTGGTGCAGGCGGGCCTCGTGCGCGAGGAGGACCTGTCGTACGGCCTGCAGCAACAGCAGCAGGAGCGCGCGCAGGGCCAGCACCGGTTGATTGGCCAGATCCTGCGCGAGCGCACCGGCCTGTCGGCCGAGCAGCTGCGGCTGGCGATTGCCGCCTGGCTGGGCGACTTCACCGTGCACCCCGGTCACCTGAGCCCCGAGCCCCAGGCCCTGTCGCTGGTGCCGCGCCACCTGGCCGAGCGCGAATCGGTGCTGCCGCTGATGCTGCGCGACGATGCGCTGGTGCTGCTCATGGCCGATCCGTACGACCGCACGCTGCTCGATGAACTGCGCTTTCTCACGCAGCGGCGGCTGGTGCCGCTGCAGGCCGCGCCGGGCACGCTGATGCCGGCCATCCACCAGGCCTACCGCGTGCACCCCGCAGGCCCGGCCTCGGCGGTGGCCGAACGCGCATCGGCGCAGGAGCTGGCCACGCACCTGGTCACGGCCGAAGGCGACGGCGAGAGCGAGCAGGCCGACGTGGTGAGCGAGTCCGACAACACGCTGGTGCGGCTCATCAACACCATGATCGACGAGGCGATCCGCCACCGCGCCTCGGACATCCACATCGAGACCGAGCCCGCGCCGCAGAGCGTGCGCATCCGCCTGCGCATCGACGGCACGCTCACGCCCTACCTGGAGCTGCCTGCACGCTACCGTTTCGCGATGGTGGCGCGCATCAAGATCATGGCGGGCATGGACATCTCCGAGCACCGCAAGCCGCAGGACGGCAAGATCGACTTCGCGCGCTTCGGCGGCCCACCGGTGGAACTGCGCGTGGTCACCGTGCCGACCTCGCACGGGCTCGAAGACGTGGTGCTGCGCCTGCTGGCGGGTGCCAAGCCGCTGCCGCTGGAGCAGATCGGACTGAGCCCGGCGAACCTGGCGGCCATCCGCACGCTGGTGCAAAAGAGCTACGGCCTGGTGCTGGTGTGCGGCCCCACGGGCTGCGGCAAAACGACCACGCTGCACTCGGTGGTGCGCGACATCAACACCGCGGGCCGCAAGATCTGGACGGCCGAAGACCCGATCGAGATCACGCAAAGCGGACTGCGGCAGGTGCAGGTCAACGCGCGCATCGGCTGGACCTTTGCCGCCGCCATGCGCACGTTTTTGCGCGCCGACCCGGACGTGATCATGATCGGCGAGATGCGCGACGAGGAGACCGCGCGCATCGCCGTCGAGGCCTCGCTCACCGGGCACCTGGTGCTGTCCACCCTGCACACCAATTCGGCCCCCGAAAGCATCGCGCGGCTGCTCGAAATCGGTCTGGACCCGTTCAATTTTTCGGATTCGCTGCTGGGCATCCTGGCGCAGCGCCTAGTGCGCCGCCTGTGCACGCACTGCGCGCGGCCCGAGCCCGCGAGCGACGAGGCGCTGGCCTCGCTCGCATCCCAATACCTGGGCAGCGGCGGCAGCAACACGCCCGAGGCGCGCAGCGCCCTGGTGACCGCATGGCGCCGTCGCCACGGTGGCACGGATGGCCGCCCGCGCCTGTGGCGTGCCGTGGGCTGCACGCAGTGCGAGGGCCACGGCTACCGCGGCCGGCTCGGCATCCACGAGCTGATGGTCAGCGACGATGCGATCCGCCACCAGATCCGCCACCGCGCACCGGCGGCCGAGATCCGGCAGTCGGCCTTGGCGCAGGGCATGCTCACGCTGCGGCAAGACGGCATCGAAAAGGTGCTGCAAGGCCTGACCGACCTGCCCGAAGTGCTGGCTGCCACCAACCTCTGACCCGGCGCAGGCCGCGCCTGCGCCACTGCCCCATCCCCCCACATGCTGCACTACCACACCATCCCCGTCACCGCCTTTGCCCAGAACTGCTCGCTGCTGTGGTGCGACGCCACACAGCAGGCCGCGCTGATCGACCCGGGCGGCGATCTGGACACGCTGCTGGCCGAAGTGCAGGCGCGCGGCCTCACGCTGGCGCAGATCTGGCTCACGCACGCGCACATCGACCACGCGGGCGGCACGGGCGAGCTGGCCCAGCGCCTGGGGCTGCCTATCGTGGGCCCGCACCCGGGCGACCAGTTCTGGATCGACGCGCTGCCCCAGCAAAGTGCGATGTTCGGATTTCCGCCCGCGCAGCACTTCACGCCCACGCGCTGGCTGCAGGACGGCGACACGGTGCAGATCGGGCACGAGACGCTGCACGTGCGCCACTGCCCGGGCCACACACCCGGCCACGTGGTGTTCCATGCGCCGCAGATCGACCGCGCCTTTGTGGGCGATGTGCTGTTTGCCGGCAGCATCGGGCGCACCGATTTTCCGCAGGGCAACCACCAGCAACTCATCGACAGCATCACCCAGCGGCTGTGGCCCATGGGCGACCAGACGGTGTTCATCCCCGGCCACGGGCCCGAGAGCACCTTCGGCCGCGAGCGGCGGCTCAACCCCTACGTGCAGGGCACCTGAGCGCTGCCTACGCGGCGTGGCGCGCCGTCAGCCCGTGTCGCCCACCCTGACGGCCGCTATGTATTTGATAGCTGGTTGTGCTTGACTTTGCTGGTTCAGCGCCCGATTTGGCACTGAAGCACGCCCACACTCACCCGGCGTGGTGCGCCGCATCGCTACGTGCAGGGCACCTGAGCGCCGCCTGCGCGGCGTGGCGCGCTGTCAGCCCGTGTCGCCCTCCAAGAATCGCTATAAATTTAATAGCTGGTCGTGCTTGACTTTTCTGCTTCAGCGCCCGATTTGGCACTGAAGCACGCCCGCACTCACCCGGCGCGGCGCGCCGCGTCGTACAGGCCCTGCACCTTGGGCACGTTCTCCTGCAGCTCGCGGATGCGGTCGGGCCCGCTCGGGTGGGTGGACAGAAAGGCCAGGCTGCCCTCCTTGCCGCCCGTGGCCTCGCCCATCTTGCGCCACAGGCTCACGCTGGCCTGCGGGTCGTAGGCACCGCGCGCCGCCAGCTCCAGGCCCACCAAATCGGCCTCGGTCTCGTCGGAGCGGCTGAACTTCAGGCTCAGCAACTGCGTGCCCAGATTGGCCGCCGCATGGCCCAGGTCGCCCAGGCCCAGCAGTTGCGCACCGATCGAAAGCCCCAGCCCGGTGGCCTGCGTCTTGGCGATGCGCGCGCGCGCATGCTCGCGCAGCGCATGGGCCATTTCGTGGCCCATGATCATCGCGGTCTCGTCGTCGCTGAGCTTGAGCTGGTCCAGAATGCCCGTGTAGAAAGCGATCTTGCCGCCGGGCATGCAAAAGGCGTTGATCTGGCGGCTGGCGATCAGGTTGACCTCCCAGCGCCAGCCCCGAGCGCGCTCGTTCCAGCGCGCCGCAAACGGGATCAGCTTGCGCGCAATCGCGTGCAGGCGTTCAAGCTGCGGATGCCCCTCGGGCGCAAGCGCACGCTTGGCCCGCGCCTGCTGCAGCATCTGGTGGTACTGCTGCTGGGCCGAGTTTTCGAGCGACTCGGCCGGCACCAGGCGGCGCATGCCCGAGGCGTTGCCCACATCCACCTGCGCCAGCGCGGGCCCAGCCACCGCCGCACCGGCAGCCAGCACAAAGGCGCGGCGGGCGTTCCAGGGCGATGCAGCGGCGGGCTGCGGGGCAAAGCAGAGGCGGCACATGCAGGAATAATAGACAAAAACCCCAGGGGCCCCATGTCCGACGCCATGCCATCTTCTTCCGCCTCTGCGCCTGCGGGCTCCGCCCCCCCTCCCCCCCGCCGCTCTTGGCGTGCCGCGCTGGCCGTGTACCTGGAGCCCGCCAGCCTGCGCATGCTCACCCTGGGCTTCGCGGCGGGGCTGCCGCTGCTGCTCGTACTGGGCACGCTGTCGTTCCGGCTGCGCGAGGCGGGCATTGACCGCAGCACCATCGGCTATTTGAGCTGGGTGGGCCTGGCCTATGGCTTCAAATGGGTGTGGGCGCCGCTCGTGGACCGCATGCCCCTGCCCGGCCTCACGCCCTGGCTCGGGCGGCGGCGCAGCTGGTTGCTGCTGTCGCAGGCGGTGATCGTGGCGGGCCTGGTGGGCATGGCACTGGCCGATCCGCGCAATACCCTGGGCCCCATCGTCTGGTGCGCGCTGGCCGTGGCCTTTGGTTCGGCCACGCAGGACATCGCGCTGGATGCCTTCCGCATCGAATCGGCCGAGGCCGACAAGCAGGCCGCACTGGCCGCGTCGTACCAGACGGGCTACCGGCTGGCGATGATCTGGGCCGGCGCGGGCGTGCTCTGGATTGCCGCGCGCGCCGAAGCGCCAGCGCTGGCGGCCGCTGCAGGCAGCGCCGCCGCCGCGGGCGCTGCCTACCAGAACGCCGCCTGGCAGACCGCCTACCTGGTGATGGCCGCGTCCATGGCCGTGGGCGTGGTCACGGTGCTGTTCTCACGCGAGCCGCGTCCGCAGCCACTGCCCCCCGCGCGCGGCCCGGCCGAATGGCTGCAGGGTGCAGTGGTCGAGCCCTTTGCCGACTTTCTGCGCCGCTACCGCTGGCAGGCGGTGCTGATCCTGGCGCTGATCGCGGTGTACCGCATCAGCGACATCGTGATGGGCATCATGGCCAACCCGTTTTATGTGGACATGGGCTTCACCAAAGACGAAGTGGCCGCCGTCACCAAGGTGTACGGCGTGATCATGACGCTGGTAGGCGCCTTCGTGGGCGGCGTGCTGTCCATGCGCCTGGGCGTGCTGCGCATCCTCATGCTGGGGGCGGTGCTCAGCGCAGGCAGCAACCTGCTGTTTGCCTGGCTGGCCGGGCATGGGCATGACGTGACGGCGCTGATCGCCGTGGTGTCGGCCGACAACCTGTCCGGCGGCATCGCCTCGGCGGCGTTCATCGCCTACCTGTCGGGGCTGACCAACGTGAGCTACTCCGCCACGCAGTACGCGCTGTTCAGCTCGATGATGCTGCTTGTGCCCAAATGGCTCGCAGGCTTCTCGGGCCAGTTCGTCGACCTGCACGGCTACCCCACTTTCTTCATGGGGACGGCGCTGCTCGGCCTGCCTGTGTTGCTGCTGATTGCGCTGGCCGCCCGCTATGCGCCGGTGAACCCGGCCTCTCCACCTCCAACCGAAGCGGCGCAGCCGCCCCAGCCATGACCACCGCCCTTGTCGTGATCGACGTGCAGTCGGCTTTGTTCGACCCTGCCCCCCGCCCGGCCGATGCCGACGCCGTGCTCGCGCGCATTGCCGCCCTGGCCGCCAGTGCCCGCGCAGCGCATGTGCCCGTGCTGTGGGTGCACCACGAACAGGCGGGCAGCCCGCTGGCCCGCCACAGCCCCGGCTGGGCCTTGGCCGCTGGGCTGGAGGCCGCCCCCCAGGACACGGTGATCCACAAGACCACCCCCGACAGCTTTTTGCGCACCGACCTCGGCGAACGCCTGGCCGAGCGCGGCGTGCGGGAGCTGGTGGTCTGCGGCTATGCGAGCGAGTTCTGCGTGGACACCACGGTGCGCAGCGCCGCCGGGCGCGGCTTTGCCGTGCGGCTGGTGGCCGATGCGCACACCACACACGACAAGCCGCACGCCAGCGGCGCGCAGATCCGCGCGCACGAAAACGCCACCTTGCCCGCCATCCGCAGCTTTGGCGTTTCGATTGCCGCAGTGCCCGCCGATGCGGTGCGCTGGACCACGCCACCCGCGGCCTGAAGGTTGCACCCGGCCGGGTTTACCTTTCTTTACGCACAAGACATCCGACCGCACGCTCGGCACGCGATGATCGTCCGTTGAGGATCTGCCCATGCCCGCCACCGCCGCCCACCTGCTGATGATCGAAGACGACGCCCGCCTGGCCGACATGGTGGGCGAGTACCTGGGGCAGTCGGGCTTCTCGGTGGCGCACCGCGGCGATGGGCGCAGTGGCCTCGGGCTGCTGGAAGGCACCGAAGGGGCGCCACAGCCCGACCTGGTGATCCTGGATCTGATGCTGCCCGACATCGACGGTCTGGAAGTGTGCCGACGCATCCGCGCATTGCCGGGCGCAGCTGCCCGCGTGCCGGTGCTCATGCTCACGGCCAAGGGCGATCCGATGGACCGCATCATCGGTCTGGAGATCGGGGCCGACGACTACCTACCCAAGCCCTTCGAGCCGCGCGAGCTGCTCGCGCGCATCCGCGCCATCCTGCGCCGCCGCGGGGACGCAGCGGCCGGCGGTGCGGCGCACACGATGCGCTTCGGCAGCCTGGAGATCGACCGCGACGCACGCGCCGTGACCGTCGCCGGCCAGACGGCCGAGCTGACTTCTTACCAGTTCGACCTGCTGGTGGCCCTGGCCGAGCGCGCAGGCCGCGTGCTCACGCGCGACCAGATCATGGAGGCCGTGCGCGGCCGCGAACTGGAAGCCTTCGACCGGTCCATCGATGTGCACATGGGGCGCATCCGCGCGGCCATTGAGGCCGACCCCAAGAACCCCAAGCGCATCCTCACGGTGCGCGGCGTGGGCTATGTGTTTGCCAAGCAGCAGGACTGAGCAGCGCACCGCCCGCGCTGCTGCGCTGACATCGCCCCGTTTCGCATGAACCCCCTGCGCGTTGTCTCCCGGCGTCTGTACCTGCGCATCTGGTTGGCGGTGGTGGGCGGCGTGGCCGTGCTCACCTTGCTGGTCGGTTGGGCATGGCGGGTGGCTGCAGAGCAGAACGTGCAGACCCTGTCGCCTCCTTCGCGCGAAGTCGTGCTGCGCAATGCCCAGGGCGAGGTGCTGTGGCGCGGCATGGCCACGCGCCAGCCAGGGCCGCCGCATGAGGGCCTGGAGCTGCGCATCGACACCGACGCAGGCGAGGGTTACACGCTGCAAATGGCCCCGCGTGCACCCCGCCAGGGCCGGGCCGGCCGGGTGCCCGGCAGTGCCCCCCCGCCACACGATGCGGCTTTCTGGACCAGACCACCGTTCGGATTCGTCTGGATGCTGGGCCTGGTCGGGCTGGCGGTGGCCGTGGGGGTATTCCCCATCATCCGCCGCCTGACGCAGCGACTTGAGGCACTGCAGCGCAGCGTCCAGCGGTTTGGCGAAGGCGACCTGTCGGTGCGCGTGCCCGTGCGAGGTGAGGACGAGGTGGCCGATCTGGCACGGCAGTTCAACGCCGCGGCCGAACGGGTAGAAAAGCTCGTGCAGACCCACAAATCACTGCTGGCCAATGCGTCGCATGAGCTGCGCTCGCCGCTCACGCGCATCCGCATGGGGCTGGAGCTGATGGGCGGGCAGCAGCCATCTCCTGCGTTCCGCGCCGAAATCCTGCGCAACATTGCCGAGCTGGACCAGCTGGTGGATGAGATCCTGCTGGCCAGCCGGCTGGACGCCCGCGAAGCCGAGGTGGGTACCGTTGAGGAAGTGGATCTGCTGGGCTTGGCTGCGGAGGAATGCGCGCGGGTGGATGCCGACCTGGACCTGCAGGCGGACCCGGCCCGTCTTCAGGTGCGGGGCGTGGGCAAGCTGCTGCGACGTGCGGTGCGCAACTTGCTGGAAAACGCCCGCCGCTACAGCCAGGGCCCAGTGGCGCTGACCCTGCGGCGCGAGGGGGCGTGGGTGGAGTTGCGGGTCTGCGACCGCGGCCCCGGCGTGCCCCCGGACCAGCGCGAGCGCATCTTCGAGCCCTTCTACCGACTGCCGGGCGCCAGCGAGCGAGCGGGCGGCGTAGGCCTGGGGTTAGCGCTGGTGCGCTCAATTGCGGAACGCCACAACGGCCAGGTGCACTGCGAAGACCACGCTGGAGGCGGCGCCTGCTTTGTGCTGCGCCTGCCAGCGCACCCACCGCTTGGCACCTGAGGCTTGGGCCTTAGCCCTCCCTCGGTGGCGCGGAGCCTTCGCGTGGCAGCTCGTCCGGGCTGCCCGACACCACCACCCGGTTGCGACCGGTTCGCTTGGCCGTGTACATGGCATGGTCGGCTGCGTCGATCAAAGCTTGCATCTCGCTGGGCGTGGCCAGCGGCATCACATGCACGCCGATGCTGATGGTCACACGGATGTCCTCGGGCTCCCAAGGCACGACCAGGCGCTCGACCCGCGTGCGCAGGTGTTCTGCCAGGGTGGCGGCCCCCACCTCTCCGGTGCCGGGTAAGACCACCAGAAACTCCTCGCCGCCGTAGCGGCCGAGAAAGTCCTGGGCGCGCAGCCCCCCCTTGAGACACTGGGCCACGGCGGCCAGCACCGCGTCGCCCGCGACGTGGCCCCAGGTATCGTTCACGCGCTTGAATCGGTCGATGTCCAACATCAGCACAGCCACCGGGCGCTGCTCGCGCGCCGCCTGGGCCAGCGTGCGGTGCAATTGTTCCAGCAAGGCTTTGCGGTTGGGAACGCCCGTCAACGCGTCGATCAGGGCCTCCTGCACATGGTCGGCATCCACACGCTCCTTGCTCATCAGCACGTAGCCCACCGTCAACACCACCAAACCTGTCAGCCCCAACAGGAAGGCAGCACTCTGCACGGGATGCGGCTCAAAGGGCTTCGCGAGCGCAGTGTGCCCCAGGGCTAAAGCGCCGAGCCGCAGCAAGAACACCGCCAGTACCAGTGCAGCGCCAAGCATCAGGACACAACGCCCCCGCCCTGGCATGGCATCACGCCATCGATGCGTTGCGAGCAGCAGGCCGACCCACTGCAAGGCAAACAGCGCATTCAACACGCCGAACCGGAGAACAGGCCGGTCTGCCAGCACCCAGGACACCGCCGCCACCATCGCCACGGGCGCCAGCACGCGCCACCACGGCCAGCGAGTGTGCCGAAAGCCTGCTAGCGCCCACAAGGCTGTCGCATAGGACGCAGCCAGCAGGGCATTGCCTGTCGCCAGCCCGAGCCGCGGCCAAGGCAGCCAGCCCAGCGCGAGCAGCACGCCGAAGCTCAAGCCCATGAGGGCCAGCCCCGCGCCCCACACGCCGAGCCCGTCCGGCTCACGCTGTCCCCAGGCCGCGAGGCCCACCGCCAGCGCCAAGGCAAACGCCACCAGCGTCAGGACGACGGCCAAGGTCGGGACATGCAGGGCGCTCATGCGTGCAACTCCTGAGCGCCTTGTGCGATGCGTGTCCACAGCGCTTCCAAGGATGGCGGCCGCTGCGCAGTGCGCGTCACCAACCATGTGGTCTGGCGAGCCCAGACCGGAGCGAGGGGGCGCTGAAGCACCGAAGCCGCATCGCTCAGAGCCAGCACCGATCGTGGCACCAAGCCCATGCCCATGCCTGCGGCCACCGAGGCGATCAAGGCATGGTAGGAGCCGATCTCGACGGTGCTGTGAACCTCGGGATGTTGGGAACGCGCCCAGGCTAGAGCCACCGCACGGTAGGCACATCCTTGCGCGAAACACACCAGCGTAGACGGCTGTGGCAGGTCCTGCGGAGCGATCAGCACGAGTTCTTCCACGCACACCGGCGTCCAGCACCACGCGGGCTGTGTCACGGGGCCGGCCACCAAAACAGCGTCCAGCGCCCCCTCGTGGAGTTGATCGATCAACGCCTGGGTGGTCCCAGTGCGCAGCACCAGTTCCAGGCCAGGGTGCTCGGCCCGCAGCCGGGCCAGGGGGCGGGGCAGGCGGGCCGCAGCGGTGCTTTCCATGGCTCCGAGGCGTAGCAGGTCCGGGCATTGCGGCCGTTGCATCGCTTGACGCAGCGCCAGCAGTTCGTTCACCACAGGGGCACTGCGTTCGTACAGCCGTTGCCCTTCAGGAGTCAGTTGGAGTCGACGTCCCTGGCGCTTGAACAGGGGCATGCCCAATTGCGTCTCCAGCGCGGCCAGCCGGGCCGACACGCTGGACTGCACCCGATGGAGACGACGCGCCGCCGCCGAGATCCCGCCGTGTTCCACCACGGCGCGAAAAGTCTGCAGATCCGCAAAGTCCATGGGGCGCCCTCCCAGCGCCTGCCGCGCGGAGCGCGAGCGCGCTTTTGCGGGCGGCAACAACATCGGAAACTCCGATGATTTCTATTCTTATTATGCGTTGGACACCTTGTGGATGTCTCTCGACAATGCGCCGGATGGACCCCGTACCCATGACCCAGATCAACACCCGTTTCACCCGCCACTTTGGCCTGAGCACCCCCGTGGCGCTTGCACCCATGGCGCTTGCGTCTGGGGGCGCGCTGGCCGCCGCCTGTGCGCGTGCGGGTGCCCTGGGTCTGGTCGGAGGCGGCTACGGCGACGTGGCCTGGACGCAGCGCGAATACAAGGCAGCCTGCCAATCAGCCCTCACCACCGATCGCATTGGCTGCGGCTTCATCACCTGGAAGATGGACGAGGATGCGCGGGCCCTTGATTGGGTCCTGGGCTTGCCATCGGATCAACGGCCCAAGGCGCTGATGCTGTCATTCGGTGATCCTCGCCCCTATGCCCGGCGCATCGCCGATGCCGGAGTGGCGCTGATCTGCCAGATCCAGCGGCTCGAGCAGGCAGCCGCTGCGATTGAGGCCGGGGCATCCGTGTTGGTCGCACAAGGTGCGGAGGCCGGCGGACATGGCATGAACGCCCTGAACGGCCGGTCCACCCTGACCTTCGTGCCGGAACTGGCCGACTGGCTGGCGGACCATGCCCCGGAAACGCTACTGCTCGCCGCCGGCGGTATTGCCGATGGACGCACACTGGCCGCAGCCCTGATGCTGGGAGCCGACGGCGTTCTGGTCGGCACGCGCCTGTGGGCCAGCCAGGAGAGCCTGGCCCCCGTGGGGGCCCAAGACTTGGCCATGACCACGGACGGAGACGGCACAGCCCGCTCGCCCGTATTCGACATCCTGCGCCGCAAACACTGGCCGGCCCCGTACGACTTCCGCGCGCTGCGCAACCCGCTGCACCGCACCTGGGAGGACCGCATCGACGCCCTGCGCGCCGACCCAGAGGCGGCCCGGGCCGACTACGACGAGGGCGTGCGGCAGGGCGACTTCACCCGTGCCCACGCCACCGCAGGCGAAGCGGTAGGCCTGATCCATGACCGCCCGTCTGCGGGCGTGCTGATCGCACGAATGACACAAGAGGCCGTCGCACTGCTGGGCAATGCCCACGGCACGTTCGGCCTTGACGGCCCCTAAACCGGCGCAGTCGTAAGGCGCTGCGGCTTTAATGTGACCACGAGCGCCAGCGCAAAGGCATAAAAGAAGCTTTCGGATGACAGCCACAGACTGCTGTGCGTCATGCTGCCCACCGCCAAGATGGCGAGATACGACCAGAGCAGAGCGCGGCTGGGGGTGGGCCATGTGCGGCCCGCCCGTGCTGCCTGCACGAAGACGGCGAGGAACAACAGCAAGCCCAGCGCGCCATACTGCACACCAAAAAACAGAAACTGGTTGTGTGGATGGAACTGCCCCGCAGCGCACCATTCGGCCGTCGTGGCCACGCGGCAGTACTGACTGTGGTACGCCCCAGTGCCCCATCCCCACACAGGCCGCTCCGCGATCAACTCGACGGAGCGGGTCAAGAAGTACATCCGCTGACCGATGGAGCTCAGCGTGCCCGTCTTGTGGTCATTGAGCTCGCTCACTGCCAACACGGCCCGCTGCTGCAGTTGGGGTGAAGTGGCCACCGAGATCCCGGCCACAACCACCAGCGCCGCCAGCGCTGGCAGCCAGCGGCGTCGAGGCACCACGGCCAGCACAAAGACCAGCAGCGCCACCCCGGTTGCGAGATAGCCGGTGCGCCCCATGGACAACTGGGTGTTGCACACAAAGGCCAAGGCGGCAATGGTCCACCAGGCCCAGCGGCGCCAAGGCACGGTCGCAAGCCACCCCTGGTGCAGCCCGCGCACCATCAACAGGGCCATCACGGCACCCTGCGAGATGTAGTCCTTGAACACCGTATGGTCCACGCCCCAGCCTTGGTTGTGGGTCTTGGACCAGGACGGGTTCCACCAGATGTTCAGGTAGCTGAAACCCAGTGTGATCAGCGCCGCAAGGGTGAACGCGCGCCAGCACTGCGCATGCGTGTCAGGACGCACCAGCAGGGTAGCCGCCATCACAATCCACACCAGCTTGCTGAACTTCAGCAAATGGTGCGTCATCTCCTTGTTCGATGCATCGCTGTACAGGCAGCCGAGCACCACCAGCCCGAACAATCCCAGCAATGGCACGGCCACGGGCAGGTTGCGCACGGCCTCGGCACGCTCTCGCCAACGCCCCGCCAGCAACCAGAACAGCAGCGTGCACGCCAGCGCAATGTTGGCCCCTGCCAGCGTAATCGGCACCATGAAGAACAGCGCCACCAGACACCAGCGTGCCAGGCGATCAAACACGGCAGAGGGGTAGGCAGGCACGGCCAGATTCAAGAGCGCTTCCAGGCAGATCGGGGGATGACGCGTCAGCGCAACGCAGGCCGTTCGAGGGCGTCCTGGTCTACCGCCAGGGCGGCGTAGCGGAAGAACGACTCCAAGGCCACCAGGAAACAGTGCAGGAAGCCCTCGCGCCCGCACAGGAAGCCGCGGTGAAACACATAAAGACGGACAAAACTCGCAAGGGCGCTGCCGATGCCGCGCACCACCCCGCCACGCTTGCCTTGTGTGTGGCGCTTGAGGGCTCCGAGCTGTGCATACTGCGCGAGCTTGAGCAGGCTCTGATGGACTGTCCGCCGCGAGTGGTGCAGCAGCGGACTGGGCAGCGAGCGGTGTTCAAGGCCGGGTGTCTGCAAGGTCGGCCCTTCGTGCACCACACCCTCAAACCCCAGCAGCTGACGGCGCGGAAACAAGCGTGGCAACCCGTCGCCGCGGCGCATGTGCGTGAGCGGCCGACCAAACGCAACCTGCGTCCAGCGCACGTCGTACACGCGATCGACATCGGCCGCCACGGCGGCGCGGATCTCGTCGGCCAGTCCCGGCGTGATCACCTCGTCGGCATCCAGAAAGAACACCCAGTCGCCATTGCAGTGTGCGAGCTGGCGGTTGCGTTGCACGGCAAAACCCTGCCAGTCGGGATAGGCATACACCTCAGCGCCAGCGGCCTGCGCAAGCGCGACGGTGGCGTCGGCACTGCCGGAATCAATGACCACAATCTGGTCGGCGAAGGCGGCGCTGCGCAGGCAGGCCTCGATGTTCTCGGCCTCGTTCAACGTGAGGACGGCGATGCTCAGGCGCGGCATGTCAGGAACTCTGGTGAGCGGAAGGGGGCACAGGCGCAAGGGTGAATTGGTCGCGGGCAGTCCACAGCCCCCACCAGCGTCCGGCACTGCGCGCCATAAGACGCGGATTCAACAACAACACACGGGCCAGCATTTCCAAGGCGCCGCTCCACAACCCCCGCCTCCGCACACGGGCCGCTTCAGAACGGCCGCGGTGCTTGCACTGAAAGCGCACCTTGGAACGGCTGTGGTGGTAACCCCGCAGCCATTCGGCTCGCGCAGGCGAGCGGCCACGCACCGACCCGCGGTTGGCATGCACGGCCGTTGCGGCCGGCTCAATGATGACGGGCGCACGCGCAGCCAGCGCACGCGCGCACAGGTCCTCGTCTTCGTAGTACAGAAAAAAACCGGGGTCGAAACGCCACGCGCGGTCGTCGCAGCGCAACAGCCATGCGGCCGCACAGGCATGACCCACACACAGTGGTCCCTGCGCTGCGGCGGTGCGGCCAGCCCAATGCCAGCGCAGCCAGCCGTAGTTAAGCTCAGGCCGTCCCTGGGCATCGAGCAGCTGCGGCGCAATGATCGCCGCATCAGGCCAAGCGTCGGCAGTGGCTACCAGTTGGGCCACGGCCTCGGGCTCGATGTGGCAATCGGGGTTAAGCAGGAGCGCGTAAGGCGTGCCCACGGTATCCAGCGCACGGTTGTTCGCCACCCCGAAACCCAAATTCACGGGCGAGGCAATCACACGGGCCTGCGGAATGCGGGCCGCCAGCTGGGCCACGGTGTCGTCGTCGCTGGCGTTGTCCACCACAATGGCCTGGGCAAAAGGCGAAAGCGTCCGGGCCATGGCCGGGACGCAGTGGGCGCTGTGGTGGGTGACCGACACCACGGTCACACGCTGCAGCGCGGCTTGGATGGCCTCAGGGGCCAGGCTCAATGGGCGTGCCCCACTTTTTCGCCTTCCTTGAGGCGATAGACCGTACCGCAGTACGGGCACTTGGCCTGCCCCAGACGTGCCACATCCAGGTACACCTTGGGGTGGCTGTTCCAGAGCTTCATGTCGGCCTTGGGGCTGGGGCAAAAGACACCGCCCTGGGCGTTCAGGTCCTTGGCCAGCAGTTCAACAACGGCTTGGGACATGGCAGTCACACCTTCGAGAGCCAGTGGGCGTACTTGGGATTGCGGCCGTTCACGATGTCGAAGAACGCCGTCTGGATCTTCTCGGTGATCGGGCCACGGCTGCCGCTGCCGATCTCGATGCGATCAAGTTCCCGGATCGGCGTGACTTCAGCGGCCGTGCCGGTGAAAAACGCCTCGTCGGCGATATAGACCTCGTCGCGCGTGATGCGCTTCTGAATGATTTCCAGGCCGAGGTCCTTGGCGATGTGGAACACCGTGTTGCGCGTGATGCCGTTGAGCGCTCCGGCCGAGAGGTCGGGCGTGTAGATCACGCCGTTCTTGATGACGAACAGGTTCTCGCCCGCGCCTTCCGACACAAAGCCTGCGGTGTCGAGCAGCAGGGCTTCGTCGTAGCCTTCGTCCGTGGCCTCCATGTTGGCCAGGATCGAGTTGGTGTAGTTGCTCACCGCCTTGGCCTGCGTCATGGTGATGTTGACGTGGTGGCGCGTGTAGCTGCTCGTCTTGACACGGATGCCACGCTTCATGCCCTCTTCACCCAGGTACGCGCCCCAGGCCCAGGCGGCCACCATCAGGTGCACCGTGTTGCCCTTGGGGCTCACGCCCAGTTTTTGCGAGCCGATCCAGGTCAACGGACGCAGGTAGCACGATTCCAGCTTGTTGGCGCGCACGACAGCCTTCTGGGCTTCGTTCACCTCATCTTTGGTGAACGGGATCTTCATGCGCAGGATCTTGGCGCTGTTGAACAGGCGCTCCGTGTGCTCTTCAAGGCGGAAGATGGCCGTGCCATTGACCGTGTTGTAGGCGCGCACGCCCTCGAACGCGCCGCAGCCGTAGTGCAGCGTGTGGGTCAGCACGTGGATCTTGGCGTCGCGCCAGTCGATCAGCTGGCCATCCATCCAGATCTTGCCGTCACGGTCGGCCATCGAGGGAACTACGGGGCTCATGGGGGTCCTTTGTGTGCCAGGAAGTCGCAAAACCCTGATTTTAGGGCGCGGAGGGCGGGCTGGCACCGGCCCCCTCGGCATCGGGCTGCGCCGGGCGCTCCAGCGCCCAGCGCACCAGGCGCCCGCCCTGGAACTCGCAGGTCACATGCGACTGGGTGCCGTCGGTCCACCGGTACACCTCGGGCTGCGTGTCGGCGGGGGTCTGCAGTTCGCCCAGCGAGCGGGTGAGCGCAATGACGTGCATCAGCGTGTCGCCCACGCGCAGCCGGGCATTGAGCATCACGGCGCTGCCCACGTAGCCCTTGGGCCGGTCGGCCGCGCGCTGCAACACCGTCATCAAACGGGTAAAGTGCAGCAGCAGCCACATGACGGCGCCACCCGCCACCAAGGCCACGCCAGCCCAGCCGTACGATTGCCAACCCGCCACCAGGGCCACAGACAGCCCCAGGGGCACCCACCATTTGCGCAAGCTCATGGGGCGCGATTGTCGTATGCCAGGCCACAGGCGGCCATGTGGATAGTGCGGATGCTCAACCCACGCTGCGCACCACCTCCATGGCCTGCTCCACCCGCTCCACGGCATGGATGGTGAGCCCCTCGATGGGCTTCTTGGGCGCGTTGGCCTTGGGCACCACCGCAACCGAAAAGCCCAGCTTGGCCGCCTCCTTCAGGCGCTCCTGCCCGCGCGGCGCAGGCCGCACCTCGCCGGCCAGGCCCACCTCGCCAAACGCGATGAAGCCTTTGGGCAGCGGGCGGCCGCGCAGGCTGGAGGTGATGGCCAGCATCACCGCCAGGTCGGCCGCAGGCTCTGCAATGCGCACGCCACCCACCGCGTTCACAAACACGTCCTGGTCCATGCAGGCCACACCCGCGTGGCGGTGCAGCACGGCCAGCAGCATGGCCAGGCGGTCGCGGTCCAGCCCCACCGAAAGGCGGCGCGGGCTCGGGCCGCCACTGTCGACCAGCGCCTGGATCTCGACCAGCAGCGGGCGCGTGCCTTCCAGCGTCACCATCACGCAACTGCCGGGCACGGGTTCGCTGTGCTGCGACAGAAAGATCGCACTCGGGTTGCTCACGCCCTTGAGGCCGCGCTCGGTCATCGCAAACACGCCGATCTCGTTCACCGCACCAAAGCGGTTTTTGATCGCGCGCACCAGCCGGAACTGGCTGTGCGTGTCGCCTTCAAAGTACAGCACGGTGTCCACCATGTGCTCCAGCACGCGCGGGCCCGCCAGCGCGCCTTCCTTGGTCACATGGCCTACCAGCACCACGGCCACGCCCGTGGCCTTGGCCACGCGCGTCAGGTGGGCCGCACATTCACGCACCTGTGCCACCGAGCCTGGGGCTGAGGTGAGTTGATCGGAATACACCGTCTGGATCGAATCCACCACGGCCACCGCCGGCTGCGTGGCTTCCAGCGTGGCAAGGATCTTTTCGAGCTGGATCTCGGCCAGCACGCTGACCTGGCTGTGGTCCAGCCCCAGGCGGCGTGAGCGCAGCGCGACCTGCGAGCCGCTTTCCTCGCCCGTGACGTACAGCGTGGGCAATCCGGCGCGCTGCAAGGCATCGAGCGCCTGCAGCAAGAGCGTGGATTTGCCGATGCCCGGGTCCCCGCCGATCAGCACCACGCCGCCTTCCACAATGCCGCCCCCCAGCACGCGGTCCAGCTCATCGATGCCGCAGGGCGTGCGGGCCACCTCGGTGGCCTCAATGGCCGACAGCGGCATGACCGCCTGCGCCTGGGCCAGGCCTGCAAACTGCGGCGTGCTGTAGCGGTTGCGGCCGCCGCCTGCAGGCTCGGCCACCGATTCGATCAGGGTGTTCCAGGCACCGCAGGACGGGCATTTGCCCAACCAGCGCGGGCTGGTGCCGCCGCATTCGGTGCAGGTGAAGAGGGTCTTTTCTTTGGCCATGGCAGACCGGCCCGCGCCAGCAGGGCGCGCAGCCGGAGCGCCACTATATCGGGCGATTCCCGGTCACAGCGCCGGGCGCACCGGCGCGCTGCGCCCGGCTTACGATGGCAACTTTGCCCCTGCTCGCCCCAGACGCCATGCCTTCCCACGCCACTCCTCGCAACCTTTTCAAGCAACGGCTCGCTGCGGGCGAGACAGTGCTGGGCCTCTGGCTCGGCCTGGCCCATGCCTACAGCGCCGAGATCCTGACCGGCGCGGGCTTTGACTGGCTGCTGATCGACGGCGAGCACGCGCCCAACGACCTGCACTCCGTGCTCGCGCAACTGCAGGCCATTGGCAGCGCCAGCCACGCGCTGGGACTGGGTGCCCGGGCCCCGCATCCGGTGGTGCGCCTGCCCGTGGGCGATGCGGCGCTCATCAAGCAGACGCTGGACATTGGCGCGCAGACCCTGCTCGTGCCCATGGTGGACACCCCCGAGCAGGCCGCCGCTCTGGTGCGTGCCACGCGCTACGCGCCCGAGGGGGTGCGCGGCATGGGCAGCGCGTTGGCGCGGGCGTCGCAATGGCAGGCCTATGGCGACTATGTGCAAGCCGCCAACCGCGAGGTCTGCCTGCTGGTGCAGGCCGAAACCGTGACGGCGCTCGGGCATCTGGACGCCATTGCCGCCACCCCAGGCGTGGACGGCGTATTCATCGGCCCGGCCGATCTGTCCGCTTCGATGGGCTACCCGGGCCAGCCCCAGCACCCGGCCGTGCTGGCCGCCATCGACGACGCCATCGCGCGCATCCGCCGCGCGGGCAAGGCGGCCGGTATCCTCGCCACCCAGGACGCGCAGGCGCGCCAGTGGCACGCGGCAGGCGCGCAGTTTGTGGCCCTGGGCATCGATACCATGCTGCTGTCACGGGCCGCTGCCGATCTGGTGGCGCGTTGGCGTCCGGACGGCCGCGCGCCGGCTTCCCAGTCGGCCGGCTACTGAACTGGAAGGCGGCCCGTATTCCCAACCCGGTGCGCCCGCTGAGGGCAGCGGGATGCACCTGCCAGAGAGACAAGCGATGAAAGTCTGTATCTACGGAGCCGGCGCCATTGGCGGCTGGATGGGCCTTGCGCTGCAGCGCGCCGGGGCCGACGTGTCTTTTGTGGCCCGGGGGGCAACGCTCACCGCGCTGCAGACCGAAGGTCTGCGCCTGCGCCGGCCTGACGGCAGCGTCGAGCAGGTGCCCGTGCGGGCCGCGCAGACCCCGGCCGAGCTGGGCGTGCAGGACGTGGTCGTGGTGGCCGTCAAGGCCCCGGGCATGGCCGACGTGGCCCGGGGCATCGGCCCGCTGCTGGGGCCACAGACCATGGTGCTCACGGCCATGAACGGCGTGCCCTGGTGGTTCCTGCAGGGCTGCGGCGGTCCGGCAGCGGGCCGTTCGCTCGCCTCGGTGGACCCAGATGGCACCATCGCCCGCGCCATTGCCCCGGCGCATGTGGTGGGTGGCGTGGTGCACACCAGCTGCGCGCTCGAAGCCCCGGGCTTTGTGCGCCAGCACTTTGGCAACCGCCTGATCCTGGGCGAGCCCAGCGGCGAGCGCAGTGCGCGCGTGCAGGCCCTGGCAGCGGAACTGCAGACTGGCGGCATCGATGCCGAGGTGTCTGAGCGCATCCAGCAGGACATCTGGTTCAAGCTCTGGGGGAACCTCACGCTCAACCCCATCAGCGCGCTCACGGGCGCGACCACCGACCGCATCCTGGACGACGTGCTGGTGCGAGATTTTGTGGAACGCGTGATGCTGGAGGCCAAGGCCATCGGCGAGCGCCTGGGCCTCCCGATCGACCAGCAGCCGGCCGACCGCCACGCGGTCACGCGCAAGCTCGGCGCGTTCAAGACCTCGATGCTGCAGGACGTGGAAGCGGGCAAGCCGATGGAGATCGACGCGCTGGTGGGCGCAGTGCACGAGCTGGGCGGGCTGACCGGCGTGCCCACCCCCGACACCGCGGCCCTGCTGGGCCTGGTGCGCCTGATGGCCCGCACGCGGGGCCTGTACTGAACCACCGCCCACCCACCAGACTTGCGGCGCAGACCACCTCTGCGCCTGCGGCTTTTCGCCCCCCGACCTACCCATGACCCCACTGACGCTCTACTACACCCCCGGCACCTGCGCGCTGGCCGTTCGCATCGCACTGGAAGAAGCGGGCGTGCCGTACCAACTGGAACGCGTGGACTTTGCGTCGGGCCAGCAGCGCACGCCGGAATATCTGGCCGTGAATCCCAAGGGCCGCGTACCGGCCCTGATCACACCCCACGGCACGCTGACCGAAACCCCTGCCCTGCTGGCCTATGTGGCGCACAGCGCGCCGCAGTCCCGTCTGACACCAGACGACGCCTATGGCTTCGCGCGGCTGCAGGAATTTCACAGCTATCTGGCATCGACCGTGCACGTGGCCCATGCGCATCGCCCCCGCGCCAGCCGATGGGCTGACGAGCCTGAGGCCCAGGCGGCCATGCAGCGCAAGGTGCCACACAACATGACGGAGTGTTTTCAATTCATCGAACACCACTACCTTGGTGACGGCCCATGGGTGATGGGCGCGCAGTACACAGTGGGCGACGGCTACCTGTTCACGATCGGCACCTGGCTGCACAGCGACGGGGTGGACATCGCGCAATTCCCCAAGGTGGTGGCCCACGCGCAGCGCATGCTGCAACGCCCGGCCGTGCAGCGCGCCCTGGCCTGACGCACCCGCCAAGCCGCCAGAACGCCACAGGCCCCGGGCACTGTGGCACCCGGGGCCTGCATCCATCACCAGAAACAAGGCACCCGCAACGGGTGCCCGGCGATCACTGGACCTTCAGGTAGCGCCAGTCGATGCGGTTGTCGGCGCGGTGCAGGATCTCCACCTTGCGGGAGCCCGCCCACGGAATCACCTGGTTGTACAGCGGGATGTGCGAGATCTGCTGCCGCTCGTTGAGCAGCGCGCGCTCGATCAGCTGGTTGCGCGTTCCGTGGTCGGTTTCCTTCTTGATGCGCTCGATCAGCGCGTCCTGCTGCGGATCGGAAAAACGCCCGAGGTTGAAGTTGCCGTCACCGCCTGCGCCCGGGCTGCGGATCAGCGACTGCAGCGTGTAGAACGCGTCGAACGTGGGAACGCCCCAACCCAGCAGGTAGATGCTGGCCTCATGGCGCTGAATCATCGGGAAGTAGGTGGCAAACGGCAGCAGGCGCAGCTTGGCGCGCACGCCCACCTTGGCCCAGTGCGCGGTGATGGCCTGGCACAACTGCTCGTCGTTGATGTAGCGGCCTGCGCTGCACGCGAAATCGACCTCAAAGCCCTGCGGATAGCCCGCCTCGGCCAGCAACTGCTGGGCGGCCTTGGGGTCGTAGGGCCAACGCGCGTCGGCCTTGGCCGTCCAGCCGTTGACCTGGCGCGCAATCAGCGTGCCCGTGGGCTGGGCCAGGCCGCGCAGCACCACGCGCTGGATGCTCTGGATGTCGATGGCCTGGTACAGCGCCTTGCGCACGCGCTGGTCCTTCAGCGGGTTCTTGCCCTTCACGTCTGAGCCCGGCAGCTCGTCACGGAACTGGTCCAAGCCCAGGAAGATGGTGCGGTACTCGGGCCCTTCGAGCACCTGCAGGCCCGGGGTCTGGCGCACGCGGGCCAAGTCCTGCAGGCTCGGGTCGATCACGAAGTCCACCTCGCCCGACAGCAGCGCCGCGGTGCGCGTGGCGTCGGCCTTGATCGGGGTGTAGACGATCTCGGTCACGTTGGTCGGGAACTTGCCCTTGCCCCACCAGTGCGGGTTGGGCTCCAGCACCACGCGCTGGTCGGGTGTCCACTGTTTGAGCTGGAACGGGCCGGTGCCCAATGCATTGCGGTGGGCGTAGGTTTCGTCCTTGGTCTTGATGTCCTTGGGTTCGAGGGACTTGTGCTTCTCGGCCCAGGCGCGGCTCATGATGCGCAGCTCGGTGAGCTGGTTCACGAGCACGGGATTGGGCACCTCTGAAAAGATGTCCAGCGTGTGGCTGTCCACCTTCTCCACGCGGTCGATGCCCAGCGTGTAGACCGCAAAGTTCGAGCTCTTGGCCTTGGCGCGCTCCAGCGAGAACTTGGCATCGTCGGCGGTGAACTCGCTGCCGTCGCTGAACTTCACGCCCTTGCGCAGCGTCAGGCGCAACTGCGTGGGCGACACGCGCTTCCATTCGGTGGCCAACGAAGGCTCGGGTTTGAAGGTCTGGCTGTTGTACTCGACCAGGGTGTCGTACACCGCGGCATGCATCGTGTTGTTCACGCCCACGTTCTGGGTGTGAATGTCCCAGGAGGACACATCGACGGCGCGCGTCCAGCGGAAGGTCTTGGCCTGCAGGGCAGAAGCCGGCAATGCCAGCGCCAGCGCAGCGGCCAGCATCAGGGGAGGGAATCGCATGGTGTCAAAAAAGCCGCCCCGCGGGCGGCCAAAGGTTGGAACGTGCCCGCATCATCCTGCAGCCACGCTGCAGAAGGAACGAATTTGTCGTTGTATGGATATGCGCCGCGGCCCGCTGCGCTCAGAGCACACCGGCCATCAACGACACCGCGAGCAGCGCCATCGTGAGCGCAATGCCGCCATCGAGCCACTGCCAGGCACGCGGCTGCGCAAACCAGGGCGCCAGGCGCCGTGCGCCCTGCCCCAGCAGCACGAACCAGCACAGGCTGGCCATGGATGCGCCCAGCGCAAACGCCAGCTTGCCCGGCGCAGCGTAGGGGCTGGCCAACGTGCCCAGTAGTACCACGGTGTCGAGGTACACATGCGGGTTGAGCCAGGTGAGCGCCAGCGTGGTACCCACCACCTGGCCCCAGGGCGCGCCAGTGCCGCTGGCCGTGGCCGTGAGCGCCTGCGGGCGCAGCGCCCGGCGCAGCGCCAGGCTGGCGTACCACAGCAAGAAGGCCGCCCCCAGCCAGCGGGCCGCCTGCGCCAGTGCAGGCACCGCGCTGGTGAGCGCGCCCAGGCCCCAGACCCCCACCTGGATGAGCAGCGCATCCGACAACGCGCACAGCGCAACCACGGTGCCCACATGCTCGCCGCGCAGGCCCTGGCGCAGCACAAAGGCGTTCTGGGCGCCGATGGCGACGATCAGCGCGACGGCGGCGGTAAAGCCGTGGGCGGCCGCGGCGGCCAGCAGGTCTGACGGATTCATGCCGCGCATGCTAGGGGGCGGCGCCTCGTTACGCCAGCTATACTTTTTTGCGATCCGTTAGCCATTTTCACGCATGCTCGACTCATCCCAGCTGGCAGCTTTTGCCGCCGTGGTTCGCGAAGGCAGCTTCGAGAAAGCCGCCGCCACGCTGCATGTCACGCGCTCGGCGGTGTCGCAGCGCGTGAAGCTGCTCGAAGAACGCCTGGGCCAGGTGCTGGTACAGCGCAGCAGCCCCTGCCAGGCCACGGCAGCGGGCCAGGCGCTGCTGCGCCACGCCCGGCAGGTGGCCCTGAGCGAGGCCGACACCCTGCGCACGCTGGGCGCGGCCCCGGAGGCGGGCGGCGCCCACGGCGCCCACCTGGCCGTGGGCGTGAACGCCGATTCGCTGGTCACCTGGTTCATTGCCGCGCTGGCGGCCGCGCAGCAGGCGCTGCCCGGCACCACGTTTGATGTGCTGGTGGAAGACCAGGACCATTCGTCCGACCTGCTGCGCGAGGGCCGCGTCATCGGCACCGTGACGGCCGAGCCCCGCGCCGTGCAGGGCTGCGAGGTGCACGCTTTAGGCACCATGCGCTACCGCGCCGTGGCCAGTCCGGGCTTCATGGCACAGCACTTTCCGGGCGGCGCGGTGGATGCGGCCCACCTGGCGCGCGCACCCATGCTGGTGTTCAACCGCAAGGACGGCTTGCAGCACGTGTTCTTGCGCCGCATCACCCGCCGCGCGCTGCAGCCACCCGTGCACTGGCTGCCCTCGCCCGAAGGCTTTGTGCGGGCCGCGCAGGCGGGCATGGGCTGGGGCATGGTGCCCGACGGGCTGCTGCACGGCGGCCCCGCAGCGCATGGCCTGGCCGAATTGCGGCCCGGCGCGCCGGTGGATGTGCCGCTGTTCTGGCAATGCTGGCGGCTGCACGCGCCAACGCTGCAGGGGCTGACCGAGGCCATCCGCCAGGCCGCGGCGCAGGCGCTGCAGGCAGCCTGAAGGGGCGGCACACCCAGGGCGGGCAGCCGCCAGGCGGCGTATTGAAGGCCCGCGCGCTGCCGCACCAGCCCCCCTCCTGCACATGCCGCCATCCCATCCAGCGCAAGAAGCCCTGCAGGCCACCCGATAGCCTGCAGGCCCGGTTTTCAAGCCTTTTTGGTCGCTAAACCAGCAAAGCAGAGCACGAGCAGCTATTAAATTAATAGCAAACTCGCCCGACAGGCCGATCGCTACAGGCCCTGCAGATGCCGCAGCGCGCCCAGCAGCGAACCCGTGCCGGGCAGGTAGTGGTCGATGGCTGCGCCCAGGGCCACGGCGCACAGCAGCGCGCCGAGCATGGGCTTCCAGGTCAGGCGCACCGCGGCCTGCAGCCAGCCCGCGCGCTCCACCCCCATGGCCGCACGCGCGGCGGTGAAGGAAAACGCCAGCTCCACCGCCACGGCCAAGAGCGCGTCGGTGCCGAAAAACAGCCAGGCCAGCGAACCCGCGCCCATGACCAGCAGGGTGCCGATCACGAAGATGGCGATCACCGGCACCACGACCACCGCGCCTTCGTCGCTGTCGCCCAGCGCGCTGGCGGCCGATCCGGCGGCATCGGCCAGCAGGCTGCCGCCCTCGCTGGCCACATCGGCCGCGGCGTCGCGGCCCAGGTCGCCCAGATCGACCGCGCCGCGCCCAGGCACAGGGGCCGAGCCAGGCTCACAGCCCCGGCCGGATGACCAGCTCAGGTCGGGCAGGTCGCCGTCCCAGCCGCTGTCGCGTCGGCCGTCGTCCGGGCGCACCAGACGTTCGGCCCACCAGCGCAGCACCAGCAGGTAGGCGCCGTAGCCCAGCGCCAGCGTGAGCGCGTAGCGCCAGGCCAGCGCCTCCACCCCCAGCACGCGCAGCAGCGCGGCCGATGCGGCCATCACCGCCATGACGAATGCGCCGATCAGCAGGCCGTGCAGGCGCAGCGCATGGCGCTGGCGCAGCTGGTCGGCCAGCGAGACAGTGCTGGGCAGGCGCATACCACGCCAGCCCGAGCGCCGCTTCGATGCGGGGGTTGGGCGGCTCATGCCGCGGGAGCGTCCGGTTCGACCACCACGGGCACGCGCTGCGCCAGCGCGCACATCAGCTCGTAGCCAATGGTGCCGGCCGCCTGTGCCACGTCGTCGATGGGCAGCACGGCGCCGCTGCGGCTTGCGCCCCAGAGCGTGACTTCGCTGCCCACCCCGGCGGGCACACCTGCGGCGTCCAGCGGGGCCAGGTCCACGGCCAGCATGTCCATGCTCACGCGGCCCACGGTGCGCGTGCGCACGCCGTTCACCAGCACCGGCGTGCCGGTGCCGCAGTGGCGCGGGTAGCCGTCGGCATAGCCGCAGGCCGCAATGCCGATGCGCATGGGCTGCTCGGCCGTGAAGCGCGAGCCGTAGCCCACGGTGTCACCGGGCTGGAGCTGTTGCGTGCCGATCAGGCGCGTGGCCAGCGTCATGGTGGGCTGCAGGTGCCAGTGGCCGACGTCGTGCTCGGGGTGGTCGGGCGCACTGCCGTACAGCACGATGCCTGCGCGCACCCAGTCGGCCCGCACCTCGGGGGCCTGGGCATGGCGCAGCACGGCGGCGCTGTTGCTCAGGCTGCGCTCGCCGGGCAGGTCTTGCACGGCCGTGGCAAAGGCCTGCACCTGGTGGGCAATGCCGCGCGGGCCGTCGGCGTCGCTGAAGTGCGTCATGTGCGAAATCTCGTCCACCTGCGGCAGCGCATTCAGCCGCGCCCAGGCGCTGCGGTAGCGCTGCGGCGCAAAGCCCAGGCGGTTCATGCCCGAGTTCAGCTTGAGGAACACGCGGTGCGGCACCTGCGTCTTGTGCGCGGCCAGCATGTCGATCTGCTCGTCGCAGTGCACCGCATGCCACAGCGACAGGCGCGAGCACAGCTCCAGGTCGCGCGGCTCGAACACGCCTTCAAGCAGCAGGATGGGCCCGCGCCAGCCCAGGTGGCGCACGCGCTCGGCCTCGGCCAGGTCGAGCAGCGCAAAGCCGTCGGCACCGCGCAGCGCTTCAAACACACGCTCGATGCCGTGCCCGTAGGCATTGGCCTTGACGACGGCCCAGACGCGGGCATCGGGCGTGGCGTGGCGCACGCGGGCTAGGTTGTGGCGCAGGGCGGTGGTGTGGATGGTGGCGTGGATCGGGCGGGGCATGGAAAGTACCGGGTCGAATGGCGGGATTCTGGCACCGACGCCGCTGGACCCCGTGATATAACCGCCTGTCGTTTTCGCCCGGTCCCTATCTTTCACACGGCATCAGCGCCGCTGATGTCCACAGCCTTTCGATGAAGCGCGGTTTCTACACCATCATGTCGGCGCAGTTTTTCAGCTCGCTGGCCGACAATGCCCTCTTCGTCGCGGCCGTGGAACTGCTGCGCACCGGCGGAGCCCCCGAATGGCAACGCGCGGCCCTGGTGCCGATGTTCGCGTTGTTCTATGTGATCTTGGCGCCCTTCGTGGGCGCTTTTGCCGACAGCCTGCCCAAAGGCAAGGTCATGTTCGTCAGCAATGCGATCAAGGTGGTCGGCTGCCTGATGATGCTCTTCGGCACGCACCCGCTGGTGGCCTATGCGGTGGTGGGTTTGGGCGCAGCGGCCTACTCGCCCGCCAAGTACGGCATCCTCACTGAACTGCTGCCCGCTTCGCAGCTCGTCAAGGCCAACGGCTGGATTGAGGGCCTGACCATCGCGTCGATCATTCTGGGCGTGCTGCTGGGCGGCCAGCTCGTGGGCCCTGCGCTCGCAGGCTCGCTGCTGTCGATCGACCTGCCCATGATCACCACCGGCATTGACACCGCACCCGAAGCCGCCATCGCGTCGTTGATTGCGGTGTACGCGATCGCCGCCTGGTTCAACACCCGCATCCCGCACACCGGCGTGGAGATGCGTCCCATGCGCAGCGACCCGTCGCGCAGCGCGCTGGCCAATGCGCTGGCGTTGATCCCCGACTTCTGGGGCTGCAACAAGCGCCTGTGGAACGACAAGCTCGGCCAGATCTCGCTATCGACCACGACGCTGTTCTGGGGCGTATCAGGCAACCTGCGCTACATCGTGCTGGCCTGGAGCGCCGCTGCCCTGGGCTATAGCACCACGCAGGCTTCGGCCCTGGTAGGCGTGGTGGCCATCGGCACGGCCGTGGGCGCGGTGGTGGCGTCCATGCGCATGCGCCTGGACATGGCCACGCGCGTGATCCCGCTGGGCATCGCCATGGGGCTGCTTGTGATCCTCATGAACGTCATCTCCAATGTCTGGGTGGCGGTCCCCTTCCTGATCCTGCTGGGTGGCCTGGGCGGCTTCCTGGTCGTGCCCATGAACGCGCTGCTCCAGCACCGCGGCCACAACCTGATGGGCGCGGGCCGCTCGATTGCCGTGCAAAACTTCAACGAGCAAGCCTGCATTCTGGGCCTGGGCGCGTTCTACGCGCTGTCCACCATGTTCGGACTCTCGGCCTTCGGTGCCATCACGGCCTTTGGCATCGTGGTGGCTGGCACCATGTGGCTGATCCAGCGCTGGCACCAGCACAACACGGTGCACCACAGCGAACAGCTGGAGCACCTGCTGCAGATCGCGCGGCACGATACCCACCACTGAACGGCGTTCGGCCCAGCGCCGGACCGCACTGCACCCAGCCCTGTGTGACCCACCACCTGCTGCCGGTTGTCGCCTTGGTCTTCAACGCCTTCGTATGGGGGCTGTCGTGGTGGCCGTTTCGCCAGTTGCATGGCTCCGGGGTCCACCCGCTCTGGGGCACGGCCTTGCTCTACGTGGTGGCCCTGGGGGTGCTGCTGCTGGCGCGGCGCACAGCATGGACCGCGGCCCGTGCGTACCCTGCACTGTGGTGGCTGGCCCTGAGCGCGGGCCTGACCAATCTGTGCTTCAACTGGGCGGTGACGGTGGGCGACGTGGTGCGCGTGGTGCTGCTGTTCTACCTGATGCCGGCCTGGTCGGTGCTGCTGGCCTGGCGGCTGCTGGGCGAACGCCCGACCGCGCCTGCACTGCTGCGCCTGGCCCTGGCGTTTGCCGGAGTGGTGCTGGTGGTGGTGCCCGCCGACGCTCAGTGGACGCGCCTTCTGCAGGGCCTGTCGCTGGCCGACGCCCTGGCGTTGGTGGGCGGCCTGGGCTTCGCGTTCACCAACGTCACGCTGCGGCGGCTGCAGGCGGTGCCCGGCGATGCGCGCATGCTGGCGATGTTCGGCGGCTGCATGGTCCTGCCGGGTATGGCGGCACTGCTCGGCACAGCCTGGGGTACGTTGCCTGGCTTGCCCGAGCCCGCCTGGGGCTGGGTGCTGGTTGCACTGGGCCTGGCGGCCGCGTTCATTGTTGGTAACCAAGCGCTGCAGTACGGCGCCGCGCGGCTGCCGGCTGGCACCACGGCGCTGGTCATGCTGTCGGAAGTGGTGTTCGCAAGCGCCTCGGCCGTGGCACTGGGCGCCGCCGCTCCGGATCTGCGCACCGCACTGGGCGGTGCGTGCATTGTGGGCGCTGCGCTGCTGGCAGTTGCCCCGATACGGCGCACACCCGCCTGAGCCTGGACCGCAGACTCAAGACCCCACGCGCCACGCGCCGTCTGCCGCGCCCTACGATGGGCTTTTGTCTGCACTGCTGCCATGACCACCGCTTACGACTTTGACGCCGTGATGATCGACGGCACCCCGGTATCCCTGCGCCAGTTTGAAGGCCAGGTGCTGCTGATTGTGAACACCGCCAGCGCCTGCGGCTTCACGCCGCAGTTTGCGGGCCTGGAAGAACTGCACCAGCGCTACGGCAGCCAAGGCCTGGTGGTGCTGGGCTTTCCCTGCAACCAGTTCGGCAGCCAGGACCCGGGCAGTGACACCGAAATCGCCGGTTTTTGCCAGCGCAACTACGGCGTAAGTTTCCCGATGATGTCCAAGATCGCCGTCAACGGCCCCGAGGCCACGCCGCTGTACCGCTGGCTCACCGAGCAGGCCCCTGGCATCCTGGGCAGCAAGGCCATCAAATGGAACTTCACGAAGTTTCTGGTGGGCCGAGACGGCCAAGTGCGCAAGCGATACGCCCCGCAGGATGCACCGGCCAAGCTGTCCAAGGACATCGAGGCGGCACTCGCGGCCTGACTGCGGGCCGGCAGCGGTATCAACGCCCCCGGCTGCGCTCGCGCTTGTGGGCCAGCATTGTCTTGTCCGCGTCTGCCCAGGCCTGGGCCAGTCCGTGGGGGGGGTGTCGCAGCGCCAACCCAACCGAGGCCTCGACCCCGGCCGACTGAAGGGCCGTGAGCAGCCTCTCATGCAACTGGTGCGCACCCGGGGCATCGCATTCGACGGCCACGAGACCGAACTCATCGCCCCCGAGCCGGGCCAGCACATCAAAGTCCCGTGTGACGGATTGCAGGGCTGATGCGGCCGCCACGATGAGCGCATCGCCTGCCGCATGCCCCTGGCGGTCGTTGACCGCCTTCAGCCGATCCAGATCGATCACGAATACAGCCGCCGCGTGACCGTAGCGGCGGCAACGGTCTTCCTCACGGTCCAGCAGCTGGTCCCAGGCCCGCCGATTGAGCAGTCCGGTGAGCGCATCGGTCATTGCCTCCAGGTGCAGACGCTCGCTTCGGCGCATTTCCTGGGCAAGGCGAAGCTCATGGTGCAACAAGGTGCTGAGCAACGCCGCCAGCAGCTCAATCAGGGCCTGTTCCTGCCGGATGGCATCGGGCTGCACGTCCGGATCAATCGCGCAGAGCGTGCCAAACAATGTGCCATCGGGGTAAGTGAGCGGCACACCGATGTAGGCCCGGATGGGCAGATCCTGGCGTATGGGCATTGCCGCGTAGGCGGGCACAAAATCAGAGTCCGGGGCCACGCGGGGGCCGTCCCCCCGTACCATGCGCGAACAAAACGAATCGGCCCATCGGAACACACTGCCTGGCTGAACGCCGTAGGCTTGATCCTCGGTCTGCAGCACGATCCAGTCGTCACCCTGCGTGCGTGTGAGCATCCAGAGCCCAAAGCCCAGCCGCTCGCGCAGAAAGGCCAGCACCGCCCGGCCCGCCGACACAAAGTCGCGGAGCCCGGACAGGTCGCCCAGTGCATCGACCACCGACGCGGACGGAGTAGAGGACAGGGACAAAAACCTTCCTTGCAAGAAACCGGCACCTCATGGCCTGGGAACAGGCCGCGCCTACTGCGAGAAAGCCGAACGAACTGGCAGTGCCCGCGAAGCGTCAGGTCCATCCTGCCTTGCTGGGCCTGTTGCACCGCATCGTACGCCGCCGCCACGCGCGCCGCAAACCCCCCAGGGATGCGGGGCCAAGCGATCTGAATGGCTCAGTGGACGGCTGGTGCCGGCTGGCGCTCGCGCAGCCGACGCGCGCGCTCCAGCGTTTGCTGGGTCGCACCCAGAGGCAATCCATACATCTCGGCAAACGCTTCTGTCGTCTGTTCGCTGCTCTCGAAGGCGCGTAGCAGTGCTTCGTCTTTTGCAGCCCGCTCGGCCCATTCCGCCAGCGCCTCATCTAGCTGTGCCTGAGCCTGTGCGTCACGATGACCGACACGGGCCACATAGTCTTCGCGGGTCAGACCCGATGCCTCGAACGCCTGGATCAGGCGGCGACGCAGCTTGGCGGCCAGATCCTCACCTTCGCGCGGCTTGCGGCGACGGAACACTTCAAGCAGCGCGTGGTGCACGTGCTCGGGGGCCATGTCCTCGACCGGCTGGCCTGACAGGTCGTGCCGGCGCTGGCCTTCGGCCACAGCCTGCAGGTAGCGCGTGGAACGCGTGTGCCAACCCAGTGCCGCCTTCAGCTCGTCGCGGGCAAACAGGCCTGGGTGCGCCTCCATCAGATCCTGGAAAACGCCCCGCTTGAGCGGCCTGACCACCGCGCCAAAGAGCTGCGGATACAGCACCGCGAGTTGCTCCAGCAAGGGGGGGCCACGGCGTACGGGGCGCTGAGCCAACGGTCCATCGGCCATCGGAGCCCCGGCAGGCGTTGTGCGGCGCCCCCGGCCGCGCGCCGGGCCACGCGGAGTGGAAGGCGCTGCAGACGCAGGCGCAGTGGGCTCGGCAGAAGGAGAAACAGGCAGGGCGGTATCGGTCATGGCCAACGCACAGGTGGGGCAACAAAACCCCGCATCATGCCAGCAAGCGCCCACGGCCCGCCGCCCCGCGCGCGGCGACGGTGGCTCAGGCAAGCGCCTGGTCGAGCAGCTCTACCCAATGGCGCACCGGCACATCGGTGCCACTTTGCAAGTGGGTGATGCAGCCGATGTTCGCCGACAGCACGGCGGTGGGTGCCTCGCCCGGCCAGGCCTCGGCCAGCACGTCCAGCTTGCGGTCGCGCAGCGTGGTCGCGATCTCGGGTTGCAGCACCGAGTAAGTGCCAGCCGAGCCGCAGCACAGATGGGCCTCGCGCGGTGCGGCACGCAGGCGGAACCCCAGACGCGTCAGATACTGCTCCACGCCGCCACGCAGCTTCTGGCCATGCTGCAAGGTACAGGGCGGGTGAAACACCAAGGGCCCGGCCGGAGGCTGCACACGCCCCTGCAAGGCGTCTGCAATCTCGGGCAGCAGCTCGGAAAGATCGCGCGTAAGGGCGCTGATGCGGCGCGCTTTCTCGGCATAGGCCGGGTCGTGTTCCAGCAGATGGCCGTATTCCTTCACGGTCACGCCGCACCCCGAGGCGTTCATCACCAACGCCTCTACGCCTGGCTGTTCCACCAGGGGCCACCAGGCGTCGATGTTGGCGCGCATCTGGGCCAGACCACCGTCCTGGTCGTTGAGGTGGAACTTCACCGCGCCACAGCAACCCGCGTTGTCGGCCACCAGCGACTCGATGCCTACCGCATCAAGCACGCGCGCGGTGGCCGCATGGATGGACGGCATCATCGCGGGCTGCACGCAGCCCCTGAGTAGGATCACCTTGCGCGCATGCCTGCGCCCGGGCAGGCGGCCAGCCGGCCGGGCGGCGGGCACCTTGGCCTGCAGGCTTTCCGGCAGCAGACCGCGCACGGCCTGCCCAACCTTCATGGCGGGGCCGAACAGCGGCGAGGGAAGCCCTTCCTTCAACACCCAGCGCACCGCCTTCTCGCGGGCAGGGCGGGGGACTTTTTCATCCACGATCTTGCGGCCGATGTCGACCAGATGGCCGTACTGCACACCACTGGGGCAGGTGCTTTCGCAGTTGCGGCAGGTCAGGCAGCGGTCCAGGTGCAATTGCGTCTTGCGCGTGGGCTCGGCACCTTCCAGCACCTGCTTGATGAGATAGATGCGGCCACGCGGCCCGTCAAGCTCATCGCCCAGTAGTTGGTAGGTGGGACAGGTGGCGGTACAAAAGCCACAGTGCACGCACTGGCGCAAGATGGACTCGGCGGCCCGCCCGTCTTCACGGGCCTGATATTCGGGAGCAAGTTGGGTCTGCATGGCTGCATGCCTTGAAAAGTCGCAGGAGTCACTACCAGGTCGACGCCACACGCCCGGGGTTGAAGATGCCCTCGGGATCGAAGGCGTGCTTGAGCCGCGCATGGACGGCTTCGAGCGCTGGAGACAGGGCTGCGCCCCAGTGGCTGGCCACGGGCCCGGCGCCCGCGGGCCCGCGGATCAGTTGCGCATGCCCGCCGACCGCCAGCGCGCGGGCCTGCAAGGCCTCCCCCGCGGCCAAAGGGGCCTGCACCCAGCGAAGTCCTCCATGCCATTCGATCAGCGGCGGCGCGATGCCTTCGGGAAGGGCCAGCGCCGGAGCCGCCTGCGGCACCGAAAGGCGCCACAGCGCATGGTCTGGCTGACGTTGCGCAAACCAGGGCAGTGTCTGCTCGCGACAGGCCACCCAATCAGCGCCGGCCTCAGGGCCGAGGCGCTCGCCCCCGAGCGAGCGGCAAGCCGATTCGACCGCGGCGGCGGCACCGCGCAGGCGCAGGTACAGCACGCCCTGCCCTGGTGACTCTTCGAGCCAGCAGCTCGCGTTGAGCGGCAGCGGCTGCGCGCCCCACAACTGCAGCCGCGCGAGAGCCGTGGCCTGATCGCATTCGAATCGCAGGGTGGCTTCAGCCGGCGCCACGGGCAGCACCTTGAGACTGACCTCGGTCAGCAGGCCCAGCGTTCCCCACGCGCCCACCACGAGGCGTGAGACGTCATAGCCCGCCACGTTCTTCATCACCTGCCCCCCGAACTGCAGATGCTCCGCACGTCCATTGACAAGCCCCACCCCCAGCACGTAGTCGCGTACGGCGCCCACGCTGGCACGTGCAGGCCCGCTCCAGCCTGCCGACACCATGCCGCCGACCGTGGCCGACGGACCGCAGTGGGGCGGATCGAAGGGCAAGCACTGCCCACTCTCGGCCAGCAATGCGTCCAGCTCGACCAGGGGCGTGCCTGCGCGCACCGTGACGACCAGTTCGCTGGGCTCATAGCTCAACACCCCGGACAAGGCGGCTGTGGACAGCACTTCCCCATGCAAGGCCAGGCCGTGAAAGTCTTTGGTGCCCCCTCCCCGGATGCGCAACGGGGTACGCTGCGCGGCGGCGACGCGGATCTGGTCGATGCAGGTGGCAAGTGCGGAGTCCATGGGCGCTGATCGTAGCGGCAGGCGCCGCCGTGGTCACAGCCCAACCCTGTGAATTTTTTGAACACGGGCGTTGCAATCGCTGCGGGGCGATGGGCAAAAAAAAGCCCGCCGATGGGCGGGCTGCAACCAGAGGAGTCTCTCGCTTGTTCTTGGGAACGCCACGGTGCCACCAGACACCGCGGCGATCGGTCACCGCCGTGGTCAGCGGTTGTAGGCGGTTTCGCCGTGCGACGTGATGTCCAGGCCTTCGCGTTCGGCTTCTTCCGTCACGCGCAGGCCCACCAGCAGGTCGGCGATCTTGTAGGCAATGAAGGCCACGACGGCAGACCACACCAGGGTGATCACCACGCTCTTGACCTGCACCCACACCTGGGTGCCCATGGAGAACGTGTCGGGCGTCAAACCGCCGGTACCGCCCAGGCTCTGGGCTGCAAACACACCGGTGAGCACGGCACCCACGATACCGCCTACACCGTGCACACCGAACACGTCGAACGCGTCGTCGGCACCCAGCAGGCGCTTGAGACCACCCACACCCCACAGGCAGATGACGCCAGATACGAGGCCCATGACGATGGCGCCCATCGGGCCTACGAAGCCAGCTGCGGGCGTGACGGCCACCAGGCCGGCCACAGCACCCGATGCGGCACCCAGCATCGACGCTTTGCCCTTGTGCAGCGCTTCGCCTGCCAGCCACGACATGGTGGCGGCACCCGTGGCCAGCACGGTGTTGATGAAGGCCAGACCAGCAGCGCCGTTGGCGGCACCGGCAGAGCCGGCGTTGAAGCCGAACCAGCCTACCCACAGCAGCGAGGCGCCCACCATGGTCAGCGTCAGGCTGTGGGGCATCAGGGCTTCCTTGCCGTAGCCGATGCGCTTGCCCACCATGTAGGCGCCCACCAGACCTGCGATACCGGCATTGATGTGCACCACGGTGCCGCCAGCGAAGTCCAGCGCGCCGTCCTTGGCCAGCAAACCGCCACCCCACACCATGTGGGCCATGGGGATGTAGCTGAAGGTGAACCACAGCACCGAGAAGATCAGCACGGCCGAGAATTTGATGCGCTCCGCGAACGAGCCCACGATCAGCGCCACGGTGATGGCCGCAAACGTGGACTGGAACGACACGAACACGAACTCGGGGATCGTGGGCAGCATCGAAGACATGGTGCTGGCCGTAATGCCCTTCAGGAACAGCTTGTCAAAGCCGCCATAGAAGGTGCCCTCTCCACCGAAGGCCAGTGTGTAGCCGTACACAGCCCACAGCACGGAGATCAGCGAAAAGATCACGAACACCTGCACCAGCACCGACAGCATGTTCTTCGAGCGGGCCAGGCCGCCATAGAACAAGGCCAGACCCGGAATGATCATCAGGATGACGAGCAGCGTGGAGGTCAGCATCCAGGCGGTATCGCCGGAGTCAAGCTTGGGCGCAGGGGCTTCGGCGGCCGGCGCTTCGGCAGCAGCGGCCGGAGCAGGAGCGGCTGCAGCAGCCTCGGGAGCAGCCACAGCGGGAGCGGCAGCGGGTGCCGGGGCAGCCGCCGCGGGCTCGGGGGTGGCCGGGGCCTGGGCCATCGACAGCGTACCGGTCGACAGCAGGCTCATCCCCAGCAGCAGGGAAGCAAGCAGTTTTTTCATGGCGTAGTTCTCCAATCTGGACCAGCGGGCCTCAAAGGGCTTCTTTGCCGGTTTCGCCGGTGCGGATGCGCACCACCTGTTCAAGGTGGGTCACGAAGATCTTTCCGTCGCCGATCTTGCCGGTGCGCGCAGCACCTTCAATGGCCTCGATCACGCGGTCCACCAGATCGTCTGCCACCGCGGCTTCGATCTTGACCTTGGGCAGAAAGTCCACCACGTACTCGGCTCCGCGGTAGAGCTCGGTGTGTCCCTTCTGGCGACCGAAGCCTTTGACTTCGGTCACGGTAATGCCTTGCACGCCGATGTCGGAAAGCGCTTCGCGCACCTCGTCGAGCTTGAAGGGTTTGATGATGGCTGTCACCATTTTCATGTTCGGATCCTCCGGTCGGGGCGCGTGACACGCCCGCAGACGATTACAGGGTTTTGGTGAGCGTGACGATCACGCGCGACTTGTTGATCGGGCCGTAGAAGGCCTTCTTGTTGGCACCTACGACGGCCGCCGTCAGGGACAAGCCGCCGCCAAAGTCGTAAGCGCCGCCCACGCTGTAGTCCATGTAGTTGGGCGTGCCCAGGCGCTTGATGTCGCTCGCGAAGCGGGTGAAACCCACCGAGGCCTTCAGCGTGACGCTGGGCATCACCTCCTGAGCGAATGCGAGGTTCAGGTAACCGGTGTTGCGGCCCTTGAGCCCGGAACCCGCCTTGGCACCAGCAAACGCAAAGTAGTCTTTGGACAGGGTGTGCGAATACTTGGCCGTCAGCGGGCCGAAGGTGGCAGCGCCATACACCTCGGTGGTGTTGCCAGCGGTGTTGCCAGGGTACAGGTACGACAGCAGGCCCACGTCGAGGTCCACATCACCGGCCTTGAACTTGTAGCCGCCGTACACATCCATCTCGAGAGAATTGCCGGTGAGCCAGTCCACGCTGGAGTTCCAGTTGCCCACATAGAAGCCACTGTCACCAAAGGCGTAGTCGAAGCCGCCTTGCAGAGCGGGCTTGAACGCACGGGCCTTGCTCGCGTCCTGGTCCTGGCCGCGGAACTTGTAGTTGGTGGTCAGGGAGACGTTGCCGGTCAGCTGGGCACTGGCCAGCAGGGGCATGGTGGCCAGCAGGGCAACGCCCAGGGTCTTGATGGATGCGCGGGTCATGTTTCCTCCGGTAGGTCTAACTAAGTAAGGGACGCAGCGCTTCAAGCACGGACCGTGCCATGCCCTTGCTGCGCCGGTGTCTTTCCCCGTTACAGTAGGAAACGCCCGCGCACCATTCGCACCGAAACGGTGCGCATCACCACCGCCAAGGTGGAAGGCGCGGACAAACGCACCCATGTGGGGAAGGAACCAAGGATGAGTCTTGCTTTGGTGCAAAGCCGCGCACTTCTGGGGCTACAAGCCGCCGCTGTCACCGTCGAAGTGCATCTGGCCAACGGCCTGCCCAGCTTCACGCTCGTCGGCCTGGCTGATGTGGAGGTCAAGGAAGCGCGCGAGCGGGTCCGCTCGGCGCTGCAGAACGCGGGGCTGGAGTTCCCGCACAACAAGCGCATCACCGTCAACCTGGCACCAGCCGACCTGCCCAAGGACTCCGGCCGATTCGATTTGCCGATTGCCCTGGGCATCCTGGCCGCCAGCGGCCAGATCGACGCTGGGCGGCTGGCCGGGCACGAGTTTGCGGGCGAACTGTCGCTGTCTGGGGAACTGCGCCCCGTGCGCGGCGCGCTTGCCACGAGTCTGGCGCTGCGGAGACAGCGCGAAGACTGCACGCTGGTACTGCCGCCTGGCAGTGCCGAAGAGGCCGCGTTGGTACCCGGAGCCCAAGTGGTACGCGTCAAGCACTTGTTGGATGTGGTGTCCGCACTCCGCCCGTCCAGCGCCGATGGCGCGGAGCTGCCGGAAGGTTGGATACCGTTGCAGGCGCGTGCACCGATCCAAGAGCAGACGGGGCCCGACATGGCCGAGGTTCGCGGTCAGCAGGTCGCACGGCGGGTGCTCGAGATCGCAGCCGCCGGAGGGCACAGCCTGCTGATGGTGGGCCCACCGGGCTCGGGCAAGTCGATGTTGGCGCAGCGTTTTGCGGGCCTGCTTCCCCCCATGACGCAGGATGAGGCCCTGGAGGCTGCCGCTATGGCCAGCCTGGCGGGGCGCTTCAGCCCGGACCAGTTTGGCCAGCGCCCGCTGGCCCAGCCGCACCATTCCGCCAGCGCGGTGGCACTGGTCGGAGGCGGCTCGCCCCCACGGCCCGGCGAAATCTCGCTGGCTCACCAAGGCGTGCTGTTTCTCGACGAACTGCCCGAATTCGCACGTGCAGCGCTGGAAGCCCTGCGGGAGCCACTAGAAACAGGGCAGATCCGCATCGCGCGAGCCGCACAACGCGCGGACTTTCCCGCACGCTTCCAGCTTGTGGCAGCCATGAATCCGTGTCCGTGCGGGCACCTGGGGTCGCGCTTGAAGAGTTGCCGCTGCACACCCGATCAGGTGGCGCGCTACCAGGGACGGCTGAGCGGCCCACTGCTAGACCGCATCGATCTGCACATCGAGGTGCCCGCCTTGCCTCCCGCACAGCTCCTGGAAACCCAACCTTCCGAGTCCAGCGCCGCCATCCGTGAGCGGGTGTGCCTGGCGCGCGAACGCGCCTTGGCACGCCAAGGATTGCCCAACCAGGCTTTGCAGGGACAGTCCCTGGAGATGTACGCCCGGCCCCAACCGTCGGCCCAGCGGTTTCTACAGGACGCCGCGACGCGCCTCGGTTGGTCTGCGCGGGCCACCCACCGCGCGCTGCGCGTGGCGCGCACAGTGGCGGACCTTGCAGGCAGTGAGAGCCTGGAAGCCGTGCATGTGGCCGAAGCTTTGCAGTACCGCCGTGCGCTGGGCAAGGCTGGGGAGTAAGGCGCCACGGTCAAATCCCCATGTGCGCACGGCGCAGTGCGGGCTCTCCGAGAAGCGCCGCCATCGTCCCTTCGAATCGCACCCGGCCTTCGTCCAACAGGTAGGCACGGTCGCACACTTCGGCGGCAAAACCGAGATTCTGCTCGGACAGCAGCACGCTCACCCCTTCGGCCTTGAGCGCGCGCAGCATCTCGGCCATCTGGTCCACGATCACCGGAGCGACGCCTTCCGAAGGTTCATCGAGCAGCACCAGCAGGGGCTGCCCCATGAGCGTGCGCGCCAGCGTGAGCATCTGCTGCTCGCCACCGCTCATGCGGCCGCCCGGCCGCGAGCGCATGGGCTCCAGGTGGGGAAACAGCGTCCACAAACGCTCAGGCGTCCAGACCGGAGCGGGTCTGCCGTCGGGCCAATGGCGCGGCGCCTGCCTTCCCACCTCCAGGTTTTCGTCCACAGTCAGGTCGGTGAAGATGCGCCGCTCTTCGGGTACATAGCCCAGGCCCGCGCGTGCGCGCTGAAACGGGGCCTCCTGCGAGCAGTCGCGCCCCAGAAAACATACTCGGCCCGCCCTGCGCGGAAGCAGGCCCATCAAGGCCTTGAGCGTGGTGGACTTGCCGGCACCGTTCCGTCCCATCAGGGCCACCGCCTCTCCGCGCCCCACCTGCAGGTGCAGGTCGAACAAGGCCTGCGCAGCGCCATACCAAGCGCACAAGCCCTGGGCTTCCAGCAAGACCGAGGAGGCCTGAGGCGTCATGCCGCGTCCTCCGCCTTGAGCGGCTCTGCCGCCTGCCGCCCCAGATAGAGGGCCTGCACACGCGCATCGGCGCGCACGGACTCCGGGGCGCCGTCGGCCACCGTCTGGCCCCGGGCGAGCACCAGCACCCGATCGGCATAGCCGAACACGACGTCCATGCTGTGCTCGGTGAACAGCACCCCCATGCCCGCCTCTCGCGCCAAGCCCCGGGTGAGCGCCATGAGCGCATGACGCTCACCCGGGGCCGTGCCCGCAGTCGGCTCGTCCATCAGCAGCAGACAGGGGTTGTGCGCAACCGCCATCGCCAGCTCCACACGTTTGACGTCGCCATACGCCAGGGCCGCACAGGGCCGCTCTGCCTGGTCGGCCAGCCCGACGCGCTGCAGCAGCGCCAGCGCCTCGGCACGCTGGTAATGGGTCGCACGGCGCCACGGAGACCATAGGCGGCGATCGCGGGACAGCAGGGCCATCTGGACATTCTCGGCGACCGTCAGCGAGCCAAACGTCTCCGCAATCTGGAAGGTGCGCCCGACGCCCAGGCGCCAAATGTGCCGTGGTGCAAGGCCGCACAGCTCCTGGCCCTGCAGGCGCACCGACCCTGCGTCGGCCCTCAGTTGCCCGTTGATCAGGTTGAACGTGGTCGACTTTCCCGCTCCGTTGGGCCCGATGAGTGCGAGCATCTCGCCTGCAGCCAAGTCAAAGTCCACACCCTGCACCGCCAGCACCCCGCCGAACGCCTTGCTCAGTCCGCGCACAGACAGCAGGGGCTGCGAAGAGACCTCCGTGCTCATGCCACGCTCCGCCGGAAGAGTCGACCCAGCACCGCCGAAAAGCGAACCTCAGACAGCCCTGCAAGACCTTGGGGGAACAGCAGCACCAGCGCCAGCATGATGCCGCCGAGCACCGCTCGCCAGTACTCGGTATGGCGGGCCACCACGTCCTGCAGCCCCATGAAGGCAAACGCACCCACCAGCGGCCCCGCCAGCGTTTGAATGCCGCCCAGCAGCACCATCACGAGGCCGTCGACCGAGCGGCCTACCGACAGCGTCTCGGGCGACACACCGCCCTTGGAAAACGCGAACAAAGCACCTGCCAGCCCGGCCGCTCCGCCAGCCATGCAAAACGCCGCCCATTGCAGGCGTCGCACGTCCATGCCCAGGGCTTCAGCGCGCAGGGGTGCATCACGTCCGGCCCGCAGGGCATAACCCACAGGCGCATGCAGCAGCCGCCGCAACGCCCACACCGCCAGCGTGCACAGCGCCAGAACCGCCCAGTACAAGTGGTGGCGGTCGGCCAGCCACGGGGCGGGCCATACGCCTGTAAGGCCATTGCTGCCGCCCGTGACAGCGTCCCACTGGAAGCAGATCGCCCAGGTGATCTGTGCGAACGCGAGCGTGAGCATGGCCAGATACACCCCGGATAGCCGTACACAGAACCAGCCATACAGCAAGGCCGCAGCACCCGCTGCCACCGGTGCCAAGGGCAGCGCAAGCTCCATCGGCAATCCAGCCGCTCGCACCAGGAGCGCCGCGGCGTAAGCGCCCACGCCAAAATAGGCCGCATGGCCGAACGAGTGCAGTCCAGCCGGCCCCATCAAAACATGCAGACTGGCCGCAAACAGGGCCGCGATCAGCAGGTCGGTGACCAGCACCGGCAGATAGGGCATCGCACTGGCCCACCAAGGCAGCGCTGCAAGCACCAGCAATAGCATCCACCAACCGGCAAGCGCCGGACGCCCTGCGAGTCGCAGGGGACGCTCGGCCACCGCCCGGATACCCGCCGGAGCCGGTGCACGGCCCATCAGCCCCCAGGGTCGCCAGACCAGCACGACCGCCATCACCAGAAACTCGACCACCAGCGTCAGCCTGGAGAACGACACTGCCACACCGGCGATCTCGACCACACCCAGCCAGATGCACACAGCCTTGGCCTGGGCGATCAAGAGCGCAGCCACGAAAGCGCCCGGCAAAGACCCCATGCCGCCAACGACCACCACCACGAACGCAGCGCCGATGGTGTGCAAATCCAGCTCCAGCGTGGCGGGCTCGCGCGGCAGCTGCAACGCCCCACCCAAGCCTGCCAGAAAGGCCCCCAGTGCGAACACACCCGTGAACAGCCAAGCCTGGTGCACGCCCAGCGCACCCACCATCTCACGGTCCTGGGTGGCTGCCCGCACCAGGGTGCCCCAGCGCGTGCGTGTGAGCAGCCACCACAGCAGGCAGAGCACCAGCGGCCCGACCAGCATGAGAAACAGGTCATACACCGGAAACGCCCGCCCGAACAGGGCGACAGACCCGCCCAAGCCCGGAGCACGGGGCCCCAGCAGTTCTTCCGGGCCAGCAGCCCAAAGCACGGCATCGCGGATCACCAGCACCAGCGCAAAAGTGGCCAGCAGTTGCAGAAGTTCAGGGGCCTGGTACAGACGCCTGAGCAGCAGCATCTCCACCAGCGCGCCCAACACCCCGACGGCCAAGGCGGCGGCGAGGACTGCAGGCCAGAAGCCCCAGACCGTGCCCCACCAGGACACCAGGCCGTAAGCGGCATACAGCCCCAGCATGTAGAACGACCCGTGCGCAAAGTTGACGATGCGCGTGACCCCGAAAATCAGCGACAGCCCCGCCGCCACCAGAAACAGCGTGGACGCACCGGCCAGACCATTGAGCAACTGACCCGCCAGACCCGACCAGTTCAGGTCCACGCCGGAATCTCCTCGCAACGCAGCATCAGGCGCACCTCAATCGGCCGGACGCCACTGCCGCACCTGCTCGGGCTTGGGCAACACCTGCGCACCATCCACGTAGCGGAAGTCCACCATCACGCCTTTGCCTCCCTCATTGCGCGTCCGGCCCACATAGCTGCCCATGGTGGACTGGTGGTCTTCGGCGCGGTAGGTGATACGACCGAACGGCGTGCCCACCTGCAGGCCCTTGAAGGCGGCGGCCAGCTTGTCGCTGTCGGCAGAACCCGCCTTGCGCAACCCCTCGGCGATCGAACGGATGGTGCTGTAACCGACCACCGATCCGAGCCGCGGGTAGTCTTTGAAGCGGCCCTGGTAGGCCGCAGCAAACGCCTTGTGCTCCGGCGTCTGGATGCCGTACCAGGGGTAGCCCGTCACGATCCAGCCGTTAGGTGCCTCGTCTTTCAGCGGATCCAGGTACTCCGGCTCGCCCGTCAGTAGGCTCACCACCTCGCGGCCCTGGAACAGCCCGCGCGTATTGCCTTCGCGCACAAAGCGCGCCAAGTCGGCTGCGAACAGCACATTGAAGATCGCATCGGGCTTGGCGTCGGCCAGCGCCTGCACCACGCTGCCGGCATCGACCTTGCCCAGCGGTGGGGCCTGCTCGGCCACGAACTCCACGTCGGGCTGCGCGGCTTTGAGCAGTTGCTTGAACGTGGCCACGGCCGACTGACCGTACTCGTAGTTCGGATACAGGATGGCCCACCGCTTCTTGCGCAGCGCCACAGCCTCGGGAATCAGCATCGACACCTGCATGTAGGTGGAAGGCCGCAAACGGAAGGTGTAGCGGTTGCCGTTTTGCCAGACGATCTTGTCGGTCAACGGCTCGCTGGCCAGAAAAAACACTTTGCGCTGCCGCGCAAAGTCGGTCAGCGCCAGGCCGATGTGCGACAGGAAGGAGCCGGTGAGCACGTCCACCCGCTCGCGTGCCAGCAGTTCCTCAGCCGCGCGCACGGCGTCGCCCGGGTTGGCGTTGTCGTCGCGCGTGACCAGTTGCAGCCTGCGCCCCAGCACACCGCCCGCGGCATTGATCTCGTCCACGGCCAGCTCCATGCCCCGGCGGTAGGGCTCCAGAAAGGCAGGCTGCGCCTTGTAGCTGTTGATCTCGCCGATCTTGAGCGGCGGCGCTTGCTGGGCCAGGCTGGGCACCAGGGGCCACAGTGCCGCAACACTGGCAACGGTCAGCGTTAGCACGCGGCGTCTGCGGGGTATCGCGCGCTCGGTCAGAGGGGCATTCATGGGCTTACTCCTTGCTCGGCGAACGGGGCGCGCCAGACCCGGATGGTAGTGCGTGTGCCGCTGCAGCCCGGCCACTTCGTCGCACGCCGCAGGAGCCCGCCCGGCAAATTGGGGACAATGGAGGGTTGCAAGCCCCCGCGCGGCACGCTCAGCATGCAGCTTGTACGCCGCACGACCGCCAGCACCCGCACCGATTTCATTCACTTTGTCCCGTCACTTCCATGAGCGCTTTTCTCGAAGAACGCGTCCTCTCGGTCCACCACTGGACGGACCGCCTGTTCTCCTTCACCACCACGCGGGACACGGCCCTGCGCTTTTCCAACGGCCACTTCACGATGATCGGCCTGCGCGTGGACGGCAAGCCCCTGCTGCGGGCCTACAGCATCGTGAGCCCCAACTACGAAGAGCACCTGGAGTTCCTGTCGATCAAGGTGCCCGATGGCCCACTGACCTCGCGCCTGCAGCACATCCAGGTGGGCGACACCATCGTGGTGGGCAAGAAGCCCACCGGCACGCTGCTGATCGACTACCTGCTGCCCGCCAAGCGTCTGTACATGGTCTCGACGGGCACAGGCCTCGCACCGTTCCTGAGCATCATCCGCGACCCGGAGACCTACGAGAAGTTCGAGGAAGTCGTGCTGGTGCACGGCGTGCGCGAGGTGAAGGAACTGGCCTATCACGACTACATCACCCAGGAGCTGCCACAGCATGAGTTCCTGGGCGAGATGGTGAGCCAGAAGCTCAAGTACTACCCCACCGTGACGCGCGAGCCCTACAAGCACCAGGGCCGCGTCACCACCATCATCGAGAACGGCCAGCTCGCCCGCGACCTGGGCCTGCCCGCACTGAACCCTGCCGAAGACCGCGTGATGATCTGCGGCAGCCCCGAGATGCTGCGCGACCTCAAACGCATGATGGAAGAGCGCGGCTTCAAGGAAGGCAACACCACCAAGCCGGGTGACTTCGTGATCGAACGCGCCTTCGCCGAGCAATAAACCCTGGGCCGCCACTCGCGCGGCCCTTCACGCAACACAGCCCCGCAGGCCCAAAGCCGCGGGGCTGTTTGCTTGGGGCGACTCGGCCCCAGTCCCGTCAGGCTCTCAGGCCGGTGTCTGGCCCACACGCACCATGCCAGGCTGCGCTGCGGGATAGGCCTCAGCCGCCGGGCCGTTGCGGCCTTCTGGCGCCAGGCGCAGGCCTTGGGCGTCCACGCGCACGGCAGCGCCCACGGCATACGGCTGGCTGCGGGTGAATTCGCGCAGCGAGCCATCGTCCATGCGCACCGCGATGCGGTAGGCCGTCTGCGTGCGCGTACGCTGCTCCACCTGGTGGCCCACATAGCCACCCCCCACCGCCCCCAGCACGGTGGCCGCGGTGCGCCCGCCGCCCTTGCCGATCTGATTGCCCACCACGGCCCCGAGCACACCTCCGGCGACAGCGCCCACGCCTGTGGCCGGGGCCGCCTGCTGAACCGGCTGCACGGACTCGACTCGGCCGCAGGTTGCGCACAGCGGTGCCACGGGCCGTGCCGTTCTGTCTGCCACCGCGGTGCCGCCGTCCCATGCGCCGGCCGCTGGGGCGACGGTCGCGGCACGCGGCGACGGAGCCGCGGGGGCAGAAGGCGCTGCCGCGCGCTGGCCGGGTGCCGCAACGCCGGTCTGCGCGGCCGTGTGCGCCACCGGCGCTGCGGGGTGTGCTGCAACGGGCGGCGCTGCCGCAGCCAGCACATCGCTGGCCGCGCTGTGCGCGGCGGTGCCAGGCGCATCGCGCCCCTGCAGCACCAGGGCCGCGGCCAGGGCCACCACGCTGGCACCCAGGGCGCCCAGGGCTGCCCACATCCAGCGGGGCGCAGCCGCAGCGCCGTAGGCCGGCGCAACCAAGAGAGAAGAACGAGGCAGTATCTGCATGTGAAAAATCCCCCTGAGGGTCTGAAGGTTCGTTGCGGGCGCAGCGTCGAAAAAGCCATCGGCCCGCGTGGCTACAACGGCCCAACGCTATCCGAGGCCCACCGGCACAGGCGACAGCTTTGTAAGCAGCCGTCAGCACAGGGGCGATCCGGCGGCAAGCGCTGCAGCAAGTTGCGCCTGCTTACACGCACGCCCGCTCTTCAGACGGACTTCAGATGCCGACGGCCCAATGCATTGCACGGGACCTGCAGTGGTTGCAGACCCCGCCTCTGACCCCCAACGAAAGGACCCCTCATGAACACGAAATCCCTGCTGGCTGGCTTGACCCTGTGCCTGGGCGCAACGGCCGCCATGGCCGGACCGACTTGCAACGTCCCGAAAGACCAGTGGATGAAGGAAGCCGACTTCAAGGCCCAACTCGAAAAGCAGGGCTACCAGATCCGCACCTTCAAGGTCAGCAAAGGCCAGTGCTACGAGATCTATGGCCTCGACAAGGCCGGCAAGAAGGTGGAGATTTACTTCAACCCAGCCACAGCCGCGGTGCTCGAAAGCAAGTGAGCCCGGAGGCCCCGATGGACGCACAGCCTCTGCGCCCTCCCCCGGGCACCCGCGTGCCGGTGTGGGATGTGTTTGTCCGCTGCTTCCACTGGAGCCTGGTGGGCTGCGTGCTCGCCAACCAGTTTGTGCTGGAGGCCGGCGAGCTCGCCCACCGCTGGACGGGCTACGCCGCCTGTGCGCTGGTGGGGGCACGGATGGTCTGGGGCCTGGTGGGCAGCCGCCACGCGCGTTTTGCCGATTTCTGGCCCAGCCCTGCACGCGTGATGGCCCACCTGCGGGCGCTGGTGCGTCGGCAGCCCCTTCACCATGTCGGACACAACCCCCTGGGGGCGCTGATGATGCTGACCCTGATGGCCCTGGTACTGGCTCTGGGGGTCAGCGGCTGGCTGCAAGGCACCGACCGGTTCTTTGGGGTGGAATGGGTACAGGACTTGCATGAGGCGTTGGCGCAAACCCTGTTGCTGCTTGCAGCCCTGCACGCTGTGGCGGCCCTGTTGATGGGCCGGCTGGAGCGCACCCACTTGTTGCGTGCCATGGTCACTGGCGTCAAGCAATTTGACTGACGTGCGCGTCCACACAACGCGGGGCCTTGCGGCGCAGGGCCAGCGCGTTATGGTTCTGTTCATTGCGTTCATACCTACAAAGGCTCCCATGCCAGCCCTCACCACACCACGCATCGTCCTGCCTGTGCTGCTGGCCCTGTGCGGCCACAGCGCCTCGGCGCTCCAACCCCTCATCACCGACGACACAGGCACACAGGGTGCCGCCGGCCATCAGCTGGAGCTGGCCTGGAGCCGCGAGCGCCTGCACGCGGGCCCGGCGCGCGACAGCGCCCGCACCTGGACGCCCACCTACACCTACGGCGCCACCGACACCCTCGACCTGTTTGCCAGCCTGGGCCACACCCGCCTGCGGGGCGACAGCGGCAGCGCACGCGGTTGGGGCAACGCCGTGCTGGGCGCCAAATGGCGCTTCTGGGCCAACGAGGCCACGGGCACGAGCCTGGCCCTCAAGCCCGAGCTGGTGCTGCCCGTGAGCGTGCAACGCGAAGCGCAGGGGCTGGGCACGTCCCGCCTGTCCGGCCAGGCCACGGCCATCGTGAGCCAGGAACTGCCGTTTGGCGCGCTGCATGCCAACCTGATGCTGGGCCGCGAACGCCACCACGACTCCGACCATGCGCAAGCCACGCTCACGCGGGCGTCGCTCGCCCCGGTGTGGAACCTGGGCGCGCAATGGAAGCTGGTGGCCGACCTGGGCGTGGAGCAGCGGCGCGAGCGCGGCAGCAGCACGCGCACCCGGTTTGCAGAACTGGGGGCCATCTACAGCCCCACCGAACGGCTCGACTGGGCGGTGGGCGTGGTCCGCGCGCGTGCGGACGACCCGCAGCGCAGCACCGCCACCACGCTGACGGCCGGGCTGACCTGGCGCTTTGGCACTGCGCCCTGAAGGCCCGCTGCGCGCTCAGCGCGCCCCCCGGGTGGCGTGCGCGGGCGCATCGGCCAGCGCCTTGGCCACGCTGGCGGCAAACAGCAGCACGGCCGACGAGAAGTAGATCCACATCAGCAGCACCACCAGCGAACCCGCCGCGCCATAGGCCGACACCACCGCCGCAGTCGAGAGGTACCAGGACAGCACCTGCTTGCCCAGCGTGAACAGCAGGGCCCCGACGACGGCCCCCGCCACAATGCAGCCCATGCTTGGCTTGGCCCCCACGCCGATGCGCATAAGCCCCGCAAACAGCGCCACGGCCAGGGCAAAGGCCGCCGCTTCGTTCACGAGCACCAGCAGCGGCGCCACGGGGGCCAGCGCCAGCCGCTCGCCCAACCAGCCGGCCAGCAGGTGCAGGGCGGTGGACAGGGCCATGGACACCAGCAGCAGAAAGCCCAGCGCCAGCACATAGGCAAAGCCGCGCAGCCGCAGCGAGGCCACGCGCCACCAGGCCGGCCGCGCGGCGTGGGCCACCGGCTGCCCCTGCGTCCACAAGCGCTCCAGGGCCGACTGCAGCTCCACAAACACGCCCGACGCCCCCGACAGCAGCACCAACAGGCCCAACAGCGATGCCAGGCGGCCTTCGGTCGGGGCCTGCGCGCTGCGCAAGGCCTGCGTCACCACCTCGGCCACCTGCACGCCCATCATGGCCTGCACCTGCGCCACCAGTTCGGTCTCCAGGTAGCTGCGGTCCAGCCACCAACCCAGCACCCCCACCAACAGGAGCAGCAACGGGGCCAGACTCAGCATGCCGTAAAACGACATCGCGGCGCTCATGCGCAGGCCGTCCGCACCCATCCACAGCCCCACCGCATGCCACAGCGACCGCCAGCCCCGCGGCGGCACGGTGGAGGGGCTTCCAGCAGGGGTGGGGGGCGCATCCGCCGCCGGGGCGCGAAAAGTCGTCATGGCACGAGCCTAGCCGCCCGCCTGTCCGGCGGCAAGCGCGCACGGCACTGCCGCGGGCTGGCCCAGGCAGAGCGCACTGGCGTGTGCCCGGCATTGGGCGCAGAGCACCGTCCTGCACCGGACAGCCGGTCGCACTGCGGCTGCCTATGATGGCTTGCATGCCCTCCGACCACACCCGTACCCCCGACACCGCCCTGGCCCCCTCGTTCGCGGCCGGCCTGCACCAGCTCGTGGACACCGGCCGCATCCCTGGTGCCGTGGTGCTGGTGCACCGGCACGGGCGCACGCTCGCGCACTTGGCGGTAGGCCAGCAGGTGCCCACCGGTGTGCAGGGCAGCGCGGGGGTGCCCATGCAGGCCGACAGCCTGTTCCGCATCTACTCGATGACCAAGCCCATCGTCTCGCTGGCGGTGCTGCAGTGCATGGAGCAGGGGCGGCTGCAACTGAGCGACCCTGTGGCGCGCCACCTGCCCAGCTTTGCCCATGCCACCGTGTGGGACAGTGCCCGCAACGCACCACGCCCGGCGCAGCGCAGCGCCACGGTGTACGACCTGTTGCGCCACACCGCGGGCCTGAGCTACGCCTGGGACACCGGCCCCGTGGCCGACCTGTACCGCGCAGCGCGTGTGGGTTCGCGCCGCCAGACCAACACCGAACTGGTGACCGCCCTGGGCCCGCTGCCGCTGCTGCACGAACCCGGCACCACCTGGGAATACAGCCGCGCCACCGACGTGCTGGGCGCGCTGCTCGAGCACCTGGACAACGCGCCGCTGGGCGAAGTGCTGGCGCGCCGTGTGCTGCGCCCGCTGGGCATGCGCGACACCGGCTTTGCCGTGCCGCCCGCGCAGGCGCATCGCCTGGCCGAGCCGTTTGCACACGACCCGGACACGGGCCAACCCGTTCAGCTCATCGACGTGCTGCGGCCCGCGCCGTTTGAATCGGGCGGCGGCGGGCTGGTGTCCACCGCAGCCGACTACGCGCGCTTCACGCAGATGCTGCTGGCCGGCGGCACGCTGGACGGCCAGCGCCTGATCGGCGCACACACGCTGGCCTTCATGACGGCCAACCACATCCAGGGCCTGCCGGTGACGGGCGACATCCTTGCGCCCGGCCACGGCTTTGGTCTGGGGGTGTCGGTGCGGCGCGCCCACGGCGGCTGCCCTTGGCCCGGCTCGCCCGGTCAGTACGGCTGGAGCGGCCTGGGGGGCACGCACTTCCTGGTGGACCCGGCCCTGGGCCTGGGCGCGATTCTGCTCACACAGGCCCCCGGGCAGTTGCGCTTTCTGGGGGAATGGTTCGCCGCGCTGGTGTACGGCGCAATCGACGCCTGAATCGGGCACCCGGCAGTGCTTGCCGGGCGTTCCATCACGATCGCGTTGCGATCGACCCGCAAGCGACCGGTGACCCCACGGCGATGGAGCCGTGATGGCGCTGCGATGGCATCGCGACCGGATAGCAGCTGCTGATTGCTACTGTTTTGATAGCTGCTCGTGCTTCACAACCAAGCACAAGCAGCCCATTTCACATCAAACCCCGGCGGCCTTGCGGCGGCGCAGCCACGCGGCCATGCCCACCACCCCCAGCGTGAGCCAGGCCGGCAGCCACGGCCCCACGGGCACGCCCGTGACACCGCCAGGCCCGAAGCCCGGGCCGCCTGCATCCACCACGGTGCCATTGGCGCTCAGGTCATCGTCGCCCAGGCCGCCATCGGTGATGCTGAAGGTGACCACGGCCCCCGCCACCGAGGCCGGAATCGTGTACCAGTGCGGCGCCGGGTTGCTGGCCGTGGGGCCGTACTTCCAGTACTGCGCGTTGGACGGCAGCGTCGACGGGTAGGTCAGGGTGAACTGCAGCGTGCTGCCCGGCGTGCAGCCCGTGGTGCTGAAGTCGAACAGCCCCTGCGGGAACTGCACCGCCGCCGGTGCGCTGCCCGCAGGCGGGCTGGCCGGGTTGCCTGTCAGCGGAATGAACTGCGAGGACGCAAACACGCACCCGGCACCGCCTCCGGTGAAGCTGGCCGTGATGTTGCCGCCTCCGGTGGGCGATGGGGCGGTGTAGGTGGCGCTGGCCGACACCGTGAGCGTGTACGCCCGGCTGCCCGTGTAGGCACCGGCGCTGCTTTCGGTGGCCGTCACCGTGAAGTTGTAGGTGCCTGCGGCCCCGACGGTGCCGCTGAGCACCCCCGCGCTGCTGAGCGTCAGGCCCGGCGGCAGCGCTCCGGCCGTGACGGCAAAGCTGTGGGGGCCAATGCCGCCTGTGGCCGTCAAGGTCTGGTTGTAGGCGGTGTAGGCTGCCGCAGCCGGCAGCGTGGCCGGTGCGACGGCAATCGTGGGCGCGCCCACCGTGAGCGTGAGCGACGCACCGCCGCTGAACGGCCCTGTGCCGGTGCTGCTGTCGGTGGCCGACAGCACCAGGTTGAACGTACCGGCCGCCGTGGGCGTGCCCGACACGGTGGCCGTGGTGGCCGTGGTGGCGGTCACCGACAGGCCGGCCGGCAGGTTCTGCACCTGATAGCCGCTGTAGGGGGCTGCACCGCCGCCCCAGGTGTAGGTGCGGCTGTAGGCGGCCCCCACGGTGGCGGTGTCGGCCGTGCCTGGTGTGGCGGTGATGGTCGGGCTGCTCACGGTGATGGACACCGTGGCGGTGCCCGAGGTGCCCGTGCCGTTGCTGGCGGTGTAGGCCAGGCTGTCGGGTCCGGCGTAGCCCGCGGCGGGCGTGTATTGCAGCGTGGCCCCGGTCACGACTGCACTGCCGTGCGTGGGCGGCGTGACGATGCTCAGCGAGGTGGGCGTGCCCCCGGTGATGTTCAGCGACAGGGTGTTGTTGGCCGAGCCGTAGGCCACGGTCGACGATGAGTTGGCCGCCACCGGTGTGGCGTCTGCCACCGTGATGCTGTAGGCCCGCGTGCCGGTGTACGGCCCGGTGCCGGTGCTGGCGTCGGTGGCGGTGATGCTGAAGTTGAAGGTGCCCACGGTGGTCGGGGTGCCGGTGATCACGCCGTTGGTGCTGAGCGTGAGCCCGCCTGGCAGCGCTCCAGCGGTGACCGCGTAGCTGTACGGCGTGGTGCCGCCACTGGCGGTGACGCTGGCGTTGTAGGCCACGGTGCGCGTGCCGCCGGGCAGGCTGGTGGACGACAGCGTGACGGTGGGCGGAGCGACCGTCAAGGTATAGGACTGGCTGCCCGAATAGGGCCCGGGGAAGGCGCTGCTGTCGGTGGCCGTGATCGTGAAGTTGAACGTGCCGCCGCCGGTGGGCGTGCCGTTGAGCAGCCCGCCCGAGGCCAGCACCATGCCGGGCGGCAGGCTGCCTGCGGTGACGGCAAAGCTGTAGGGGCCGGTCCCCCCGCTGGCGGTCAGGGTCTGGCTGAAGGCCGCGGCCACGGTGGCGCCCGGCAGCGTGGCAGGGCTCACCGTCACCGGCACGTCGTCGTTGGTGATGGTGCCTACGCCCTGGTTGTCGCTGATGGTGGCGTTGGTGGCGCCGCTGAGGTTGACGAAGAAGCTTTCGTTGGCTTCGGGCACCGTCTCACCGATCACCGGCACGGTGATGATGCGGCTGGTCTGGCCTGCGGTGAAGGTCAGGGTGCCGCTGGTGTTGGTGTAGTCGGCCGGTTGCGTGGCGGTGCCGTCGGCCGTGGCGTAGTTGACGCTGACGGTCTGGCCGCTCGCTGCGCTCAGCGTCACGGTGAACACGGCGTTGACGGTGCCCGTGTTGCCCTCCACCACGCTCACGTCGTCAATCGACAGGCTGGGCAGCGGGTCGTCGTTGTTGATCGTGCCCACGCCCTGGCCATCGACCACCACCGCGTTCACGACGTTGGTGACGTTGACGAAAAAGTTCTCGTTCGGCTCGTTGAGCAGGTCACCGTTGACCAGCACGGTGAAGGTGTAGGTGCTGCTGCCGGCCGGAATCGTCTGGCCCGTAAGGCTCTGGGCCACGTAGTCCACCCCCGCCGTGGCGGTACCGTTGGCGGTGCCGATGTCGAACGTCACGCCGCCCGGGCCGGCCGGTGCGCTGAGGCTGACCGTGAAGGTGAAGTTGGTAGTCCCGGCGTTGCCTTCGTTCGCCGTGACATCGTTGATCACCAGGTTCGGCAGGTCGTCGTTGAGGATGGTGCCGGTCGCGCTGTTGGGCACGCCCACGGTGTAGCCCGCGCCAGCGCCCAGGGTGAGCGTCACCGTTTCATTGGTTTCGATGGTGGCGTCGGCAGTGGGGTTGACGGTGATCGTGCGCGTGGTGGTACCCGCCGGAATCGACAGCGGAGACGCGATGGTCGCGTAGTCCGTGCCATTGGTGGCGGTGCCGCCAATGGTGAAGTTCACCGACGTTGCGGTGAAGGCCGCCTGGCTCAGCGTCACGGTGAAGATCAGGTTGGGCGCACCGTCTTCCGCGACATTCGCAGGCGAGACGCTGATGGTCGCGCTCGGCACGTCGTCGTTGAGGATGGTGCCCATGGCGCTGGCTGGCACTCCCACGGTGTAGCCTGTGCCCGCCGCCACGGTCATGGTCACGGTTTCGTCGGCTTCCACCGTGGCATCGATGGTCGGGTCGATGGTGAAGGTGGCGGTGGTCGCACCCGCCGGAATGGTCACGGTGGCCACGCTGCCGGTGTAGTCCACGCCCGAGGTAGCCGTGCCGCTGGTCGTGATGTTGACCACCGTGGGCGACGACAGGTTCAGGCTGCGCGTGACGGTGTAGGTCAGGTTCGTGGCCCCATCTTCCGACACGCTGGCCGGCGACACGGCGATCGTAACGGCCGGTGGTGCGCTCACGGTAAGGGTGAAGCTTTCGAGCTCGAAGTGGCTGCCAACGCCCGTGCTGCTGTCGGTCACGCGGATCGTGACCGGGTAGTTGCCCGCGGGATCGGTGGTGGTGCCGCTGACCACGCAGCCGCTGGAAATGCTGATACCGCTGGGAAAGCTGCCCGACTCCAACAGACAACTATGCGGTGCGACCCCCCCGGAGACGGTCAACGTCTGAGAAAACGAGACATTCTGGATGGCCGTAGCGGAGGTCGGGGAGATCGACATCGGCGCAGGGTTGACGGTGCCGCTGTAGCCCTTGTCTGTGAACTGCGCGGTGGGCGTGGTGGCATCGGTCGAGCGGACGGTGAAGCTGTACGCCCCGCGCTGGGTGGGTGTGCCGCTGATGACGCCACCGCTGCTCAGGGTCAGGCCCGCCGGCAAGGTGCCGCTCTGCAGGGTGTAGGAGTAGGGCGCGAGACCGCCGCTCGAGGTCAGCGTCTGCGAAAACGGCGTACCGGCGCTCATCGCCGACAGGCTGGCCGGGCTCACGGTGATCGGCGAGCTGGGCGGCTGGATCGTGACGGTGACAGTGATGTAGTCGCTGTTGTCGTCGAGCACCACGAAGGTATCGGTGCCGCCGCCAGCGGGCGAGGACCCGTTGTGGGTGTAGTCATAGGTTTCGACGGGCGCCGGGTCGCCCGGCGATGCAGTGCCGTGGGTCGGCGCGGTTTGGACAACACCCAGACCGAAGAACTGGCAGGCCGTCAGATCGACGTTGACCGTGCCGCCCCAGGCCACCGTCGCGGAGCGATTGGCACAGCCCGGATAGGTCGAGGGCTGCCCAACTGCGAAGGCCAGCATGGGCATGAACATGCCTACCGCGAACAGAAGAAACGCCAGCATGCCGACGAGGCGGCGGCCCGAACGATGATTCGAAGTCAAGCGCATGACAATGTTCCGCTGGATGTGAATGCGTGCAGCGTGCGGGGCGTCACCGTGATAGGCGAGGCCAACGGACTGCGGGAGAGAGTGAATGGGATGGCACCGCCGCAGCGGGCGGCCACATCGGCCCCAGCGCTGACAGCGGCTGTCTGTCGCGGGCAGTCTCTGGAGATGCGCAGGGCGCCGACCCGCATCGGCCAGCACAACGTGCGGACCGACGCCCGCCCTGCGCCCCAGCGCGTGCCACAGTGTCGAAGGCTAGGCCCTGACGGTTTCAGGAAATTCAGCATTGGTGTTGTCCTCCCCATGGGCGATCCGATGCACGGATACGGCATCGTCCACATGCGGTGGCACACCGGGTTCGCTGCACACAAGACGCCGAGATGCCGCGACGGTCTCGCCCGGGGCACGGCATATTACACGGCACCTCCGCCCGGAACTGTCCCCTACGCAAGTCGGGTCGACAAGGAATTTTTGCGCACCTGGCGAGCCCCACGGCGATGGAGCCGTGATGGCGCTGCGATGGCATCGCGACCGGATAGCAGCTGCTGATTGCTACTGTTTTGATAGCTGCTCGTGCCTCACAACCAAGCACGAGCAGCCTATTTCACATCAACCACCGGCGGCCTTGCGGCGGCGCAGCCACGCGGCCATGCCCACCACCCCCAGCGTGAGCCAGGCCGGCAGCCACGGCCCCACAGGCACCCCCGTGACGCCGCCAGGCCCGAAGCCCGGGCCGCCCGCGTCCACCACGGTGCCATTGGCGCTCAGGTCATCGTCGCCCAGGCCGCCATCGGTGATGCTGAAGGTGACAACCGCCCCGGCCACCGTGGCCGGAATGGTGTACCAGTGCGGGGCGGGGTTGGCCGCCCGGGGGCCGTACTTCCAGTACTGCGCCTGCGGCGGCAGCGCCGACGGGTAGGTGATGCTGAACTGCAGCGTACTGCCCGGCGTGCAGCCCGTGGTGCTGAAATCGAACAGCCCCTGCGGGAACTGCACCGCGGCCGGGGCCGAGCCCGCCGGCGGGCTGGACGGATGGCCCGTGAGCGGAATGAACTGCGCGGTCGAGAACACGCAGCCCGCCCCGCCACCCGTGAAGCTGGCCGTGATGTCGCCGCCCCCGGTGGGCGAAGGCCCGGTGTACGTGGCACTGGGTGCAACCGTGAGCGTGTAGGCCCGGCTGCCCGTGTACGGCCCCGCGCTGCTGTCGGTGGCGGTGACGGTGAAGTGGTAGGTGCCCGGCGCCCCCACCGTACCGCTGAGCAGGCCCGCGCCAGTGAGCGTCAGCCCCGGCGGCAGCGCCCCGGCCGTGACGGCAAAGCGGTGCGGCGCGATGCCGCCCGTGGCGGTCAAGGTCTGGCTGTAGGCGGTGTAGGCCGGCGCGGCCGGCAGCGTGGCCGGGGCCACGGCGATCGTGGGCGCATTCACCGTGAGCGTGAACGTTGCGCCGCCGCTGAACGGGCCCGTGCCGGTGCTGCTGTCGGTGGCCGACAGCACCAGGTTGAAGCCGCCCGCGGCCGTGGGTGTGCCCGACACCGTGGCGGTGGTGCCCGTGGTGGCCGTCACCGACAGGCCGGCCGGCAGGTTAAGCACCTGGTAGCCGCTGTAGGGCGCGGCACCGCCGCCCCAGGTGTAGGTGCGGCTGAAGGCCGTGCCCACGGTGGCGGTGTCGGCCGTGCCCGGCGTAGCGGTGATGGTCGGGCTGCTCACGGTGAGGGACACCGTGGCCGTGCCCGAGGTGCCCGTGCCGTTGCTGGCGGTGTAGGCCAGGCTGTCGGGGCCGGCATAGCCCGCGTTGGGCGTGTACTGCAGCGTGGCCCCGGTCACGGTGGCGCTGCCGCGCGTGGGCGGCGTCACGAGGGTCAGCGACGTGGGCGTGCCGCCGGTGATGGACAGCGGCACGGTGTTGTTGGACGAACCGTAGGCCACGGTGTGCGACGAGTTGGCCGCTACCGGTGTCGCATCTGCCACCGTGATGCTGTAGCCCCGCGTGCCCGTGTACGGCCCGGTACCGGTGCTCGCGTCGGTGGCCGTGATGCTGAAGTTGAAGGTGCCCACGGCCGTGGGCGTGCCCGTGATCACGCCGTTGGTGCTGAGCGTGAGCCCGCCCGGCAGCGCACCGGCGGTGACGGTGTACTGGTACGGCGTGGTGCCGCCGCTGGCGGTGACGCTGGCGTTGTAGGCCACGGTACGCGTGCCGCCAGGCAGGCTGGCAGGCGACAGCGTGACGGTGGCAGGCGCCACCGTGAGCGCGTAGGCCTGGCTGCCGCTGTACGGGCCGGGCGCGCCGCTGCTGTCGGTGGCCGTGACGGTGAAGTTGAACGTGCCGCCGGCCGAAGGCGGGCCGTTGAGCAGCCCCCCCGAGGCCAGCACCATGCCCGGCGGCAGGGCCCCGGCGGTGACGGCGAAGCTGTACGGCCCCGTGCCGCCGCTGGCCGTGAGCGTCTGGCTGAAGGCCGTGGCCACGGTGGCCCCTGGCAGCGTGGTCGGGCTCAGCGTCACGGGCACGTCGTCGTTGACGATGGTGCCCACGCCCTGGTTGTCGGCAATGGTGGCATTGACCGCGCCGCTGAGGTTGACGAAGAAGGTCTCGTTCGATTCGGGCACGGTCTCGCCCAGCACCGGCACGCTGATGGTGCGGGTGGTCTGGCCGGGGGTGAAGGTCAGCGTGCCGCTGGTGGCCGTGTAGTCGGCCGGCTGGGTGGCCGTGCCGTCGGCCGTGGCGTAGTTCACCGTCACGGTCTGGCCGCTGGCGGCGCTCAGGGTCACGGTGAACACCGCATTCACGCTGCCGCTGTTGCCTTCCACGACCGTGACGTCGTCGATCGACAGGCTGGGCAGCGGATCGTCGTTGACGATGGTGCCCACGCCCTGGCCATCGATCACCACCGCGTTCACCACGTTGGTGACGTTGACGAAGAAGGTCTCGTTGGGCTCGTTGAGGGCATCGCCGTTGACCTGCACGGTGAACGTGTAGGTGGTCGAGCCTGGCGGGATGGTCTGGCCCGTGAGCGACTGGGCCACGTAGTCCACCCCCGCCGTGGCGGTACCGTTGGCGGTGGCGATGTCGAACGTGACGCCGCCAGGGCCGGCCGGGGCGCTGAGGCTCACCGTGAAGGTGAAGCTGGTGGTGCCTGCGTTGCCCTCGTTCGCGCTCACGTCGTTGATGGCCAGGCTCGGCAGGTCATCGTTGAGGATGGTGCCGGTCGCGCTGTTGGGCACGCCCACGGTGTAGCCTGCGCCCGCCGTGAGGGTGAGCGTCACGGTTTCGTCGGCCTCGATGGTCGCGTCGGCGGTGGGGTTGACGGTGATCGTGCCCGTGGTGTTGCCCGCCGGAATCACCAGCGGCGTCACGATGGTCGTGTAGTCGGAGCCGTTGGTTGCGGTGCCGCCGATCGTGAAACCCACCGAGGTGGCGCTGAAGGCCGCCTGGCTGAGGGTGACCGTGAAGACCAGGTTGGGCGCGCCGTCTTCAGCGACCGCGGCGGGCGAGACCGTGATGGTGGCCGTGGGCACATCGTCGTTCAGGATCGTGCCCGTGGCGCTGGCCGGCACCCCGACGGTGTAGCCCGCGCCGGCTGCCACGGTCAGCGTCACGGTTTCGTCGGGCTCCACCGTGCCATCGACCGTGGGGTTGATCACGATGGTGGCCGTGGTCGCGCCGGCCGGAATGGTCACGGTGGCCACGCTGCCGGTGTAGTCGGTCCCCGCCGTGGCCGTGCCGCTGGTCGTAATGTTGACCACCGTGGGCGATGACAGGTTCAGGCTGCGGGTGACGGTGAAGGTCAGGTTGGTGGCCCCGTCCTCCGACACGCTGGCGGGCGATACGGCGATCGACACCGAGGGCGGGGGGCTCACGGTGAGCGTATAGCTCTCCAGTTCGAAGTACACGCCCGGGCCGGTGCTCGAGTCCGTCACCCGCAGCGTGACCGGGTAGTTGCCCGCGGGATCGGTGGTGGTGCCGCTGACCACGCCGGCGCTGGAAATGCTGATACCGCTGGGAAAGCTCCCCGTTTCCAACTGGTAGACGTAGGGTGCCACGCCCCCGGTGGTGGCGAGCGTCTGCGAAAACGCCACGCCCTGGATGGCCGTGCCGCTGGGCGTGGCCAGGGTCAGCGTGGGGTTGGCCACGGTGCCGGTGTAGCCCTTGTCGGCGAACTGCGCGGTGGGCGTGGTCGCATCGGTGGAGCGCACGCTGAAGCTGTACGCCCCGCGCTGCGTGGGCGTGCCGCTGAGCACGCCGCCCGGTGTGAGGGTGAGCCCGGGCGGCAGCACGCCGCTTTGCAGCGTGTAGGTGTAGGGCGCGAGGCCGCCGCTGGACGACAGCGTCTGCGAGAACGCCGCCCCGGCCGTGAGCGCGGGCAGCGTGCCCGGCGTCACCGTGATGGGCGAGGCCGACGGGTTGATGGTGATGGTGAACTGGATGTCGCCGATGCCGCTCATCGAGCCGTCGCTGAGCTCAAAGACATCGGTCCCCCCAATGCCCGTGGAGCCGTTGTGGCTGTAGTCCAGCAGCCACGCGCCGCCAGTGCCGCGCCGCGTGGTGGCGATGCCATGGTCTTCCATGTTGGCCGGGCCGGAGTTTCCCCCATCGATCCGCCCGATCCCGCCAAAGCCGGGGACCTCGCAGTCGCTGATGTCGATGGTGACCGTGCCCCCGGCGGTGACCGTGGCCGTCTGGGGCGGGCATTCGCCCGAAGTGTGCTGGGCCAGGGCCTGCATGGGCGAGGCCGCCGCCAGCACCAGCACCAGCCCCGCACCCAGGCGCGCTGCCATACGACCGAGGCGGCGCCCCGGATGTCCCAAGAAATGCAGCATGGCGGTCGTCCCTCACCTTTGGTCGCTGGATGCCTGACCGCTGCAGTGGGCCGCCCGTTCAGGCAGCGGGCCCCGACAGCGCCAGATGCCCGGTCCCAGCCGCAGAGGGCTGGTCCAGGCGCAGGCGATTACATGCCAGACGGCGGGGAAAAGCGCCCCGACACAAGTGGGGTACCCGCCAGGGCAGAAAGCCGCTACGCGTGCGGCCTGCCCATGCAAAAGCCCCCGCGGGCGGGGGCTTGCGGCCAGAGAGGGCGATAAGGAAAAATCGACCGCTCGTGCTTAATAATCAAGCACGATCAGCTATCAAAATAATAGCATTCAGAGGTTCGGCGCCAGCAGCCGCGCCAGCGCCTTTTCGTCCATGCCCCGACGCTCGGCCATGTCGTGCAACTGGTCTTCGCCGATCTTGCCGACGTTGAAGTACACGGCCTCGGGGTGGCCGATGTAGAAGCCGCTCACGCTGGCCGCGGGGGTCATGGCCAGGCTCTCGGTCAGGCCCATGCCGATGTCTTCGGCGTTGAGCACACGGAACAGGTCCGTCTTGGCACTGTGGTCCGGGCAGGCGGGGTAGCCGGGCGCGGGGCGGATGCCCTGGTACTGTTCGGCGATCAGGGCTTCGTTGCTGAGCTGCTCGCCCGCAGCGTAGCCCCACAGGTCTTTGCGCACGCGCTCGTGCAGGCACTCGGCAAAGGCTTCGGCCAGGCGGTCGGCCAGGGCCTTGAGCATGATGGCCGAGTAGTCATCCAGCGCGTCGATGAAGGCCTGCTCTTTCTTTTCAACGCCCAGGCCCGCCGTCACGGCGAACAGGCCAGCGTAGTCGGCAATACCGCTGTCTTTGGGGGCCACAAAGTCGGCCAGGCAGCGGCTGGGGCGCATCACGCCCTCCACCGCCTGCTTCTCTGTCTGCTGGCGCATGCCGTACCAGGTCATGGCCACCTCGGTGCGCGATTCGTCGGTGTAGAACTCGATGTCGTCGCCCACGCTGTTGGCCGGCAGCAGGGCCATCACGCCGGAGGCAGCGAGCCAGCGGCCTTCGATGATCTTCTTGAGCATGGCCTGGCCGTCGGCCATCACTTTGCGGGCCTGCTCGCCCACCACCTCGTCTTGCAGGATGGCGGGGTACGGCCCGGCCAGGTCCCAGGTCTGGAAGAACGGGCCCCAGTCGATGTACTTGGCCAGTTCGGCCAGGTCGAAGTTCTTGAACACGCGGCGGCCCAGGGCACGGGGTACAGCCGGCTGGTAGCCGGCCCAGGCGATGGGCGTGCGGTTGGCGCGGGCCTTGGCCAGCGGCCACAGGGGCGTTTGCTTCTTGTTGGCGTGCTGGGTGCGCACCTTGTCGTAGTCGGCGTTCAGCTCCTGCACGTAGGCCTGCACCCCGTCGCCCAGCAGGCTTTGCGCCACGCTCACGCTGCGCGAGGCGTCGGGCACGTACACCACCGGGCCTTCGTAGTGCGGCGCGATCTTCACGGCGGTGTGCACGCGGCTGGTGGTGGCGCCGCCGATGAGCAGCGGGATCTTCTTCAGGCGGAAGTAGTCGTCCTTCTGCATCTCGCCCGCCACGTACTGCATCTCTTCGAGGCTGGGGGTGATGAGGCCCGACAGGCCGATGATGTCTGCGCCCTCGACCTTGGCCTTGGCCAGGATCTCGTGGCAGGGCACCATCACGCCCATGTTCACCACCTCGAAGTTGTTGCACTGCAAGACGACGGTGACGATGTTCTTGCCGATGTCGTGCACATCGCCCTTGACGGTGGCAATCACGATCTTGCCCTTGGACTTCACGTCCAGGCCTGCGGCTTCCTGCTGCTTCTTTTCTTCTTCGATGTAGGGCACCAGGTGCGCCACGGCGCTCTTCATCACGCGCGCGCTTTTCACCACCTGGGGCAGGAACATCTTGCCTGCGCCGAACAGGTCGCCCACGACGTTCATACCGTCCATCAGCGGGCCTTCGATGACGTGCAGCGGGCGGCCGCCCTTGGCCAGCACGGCGCGGTAGGCCTCTTCGGTGTCTTCGGTGATGAAGTCGGTGATGCCATGCACCAGCGCATGCGACAGGCGCTGCTCCACCGTGCCGCTGCGCCATTCGAGCTTCTTGCTGTCGTCCTTGGCCGCGCCCTTGGCGGATTCGGCAATCTCGACCAGGCGTTCGCCTGCATCCGGGCGGCGGTTGAGCACCACGTCTTCCACGCGCTCGCGCAGGGTGGGCTCCAGTTCGTCGTACACGCCGACCATGCCGGCGTTGACGATGCCCATGTCCATGCCCGCCTGGATGGCGTGGTACAGGAACACGGTGTGGATGGCCTCGCGCACCGGGTCGTTGCCGCGGAAGCTGAACGACACGTTGGACACGCCGCCCGACACCTTGGCCCCGGGCAGATGCTGCTTGATCCAGCGCGTGGCTTCGATGAAATCGACCGCGTAGTTGTTGTGCTCTTCGATGCCGGTGGCAATCGCGAAGATGTTGGGGTCGAAGATGATGTCCTCGGGCGGGAAGTCGACCTCGTCCACCAGCAGGCGGTAGGCGCGTTCGCAGATCTCGATCTTGCGCGCAAAGGTGTCGGCCTGGCCCTTTTCGTCAAAGGCCATCACCACGGCCGCCGCGCCGTAGCGCTTGATGAGTTGCGCCTGGCGCTTGAACTCCTCCACGCCCTCTTTCATGCTGATGGAGTTCACGATGCCCTTGCCCTGGATGCAGCGCAGCCCGGCTTCGATCACCTCCCATTTGGAGGAGTCGATCATGATGGGCACGCGCGCAATGTCGGGCTCGCTGGCCAACAGGTTCAGAAAGCGCACCATGGCGGCCTTGCTGTCGAGCATGGCCTCGTCCATGTTGATGTCGATGATCTGCGCGCCGTTTTCCACCTGCTGGCGGGCCACCGCCAGGGCTTCTTCGTACTGGCCGTTGAGGATCAGGCGCGCAAACGCCTTGGACCCCGTGACGTTGGTGCGCTCGCCGATGTTGACGAACAGCGTCCCCTGGCCGATGGACACCGGCTCCAGGCCGGACAGCTTCATGGGGGGCAGGATGGGGGCAGGCATGGGGCTCACCTGTGTCGAGTAAAGGGCAACCGGGTTCAACAGGTGAGCGTCGTTGCGAAGGCGGGGCACCCAAGCCTGACGGTGCCGGCCCGGGTGGGCGGGCGCGCCGCTGCAACGCTCCTTGAGTGCGGGCGCGATTTTACGGCGGAACGCCCGCGCGCCCCGCCCGGCCTGGTGGCTGGCTCAGCCCTGGGCGGAGGCCGGCAGGCCGAAGATGCGGTCGAACACCCAGTTGAACACGAAGGTGTAGACGAGGAAGAACACGATCAGCGCGAAGTCCATCACCAGCGCTTCCCACAGGCTGACGTTGAACCACCAGGCAAACAGCGGCACCAGGGTGAACACCAGCCCGCCCTCAAAACCGATGGCGTGGGCCACCCGCCGCGCCACGCTGCGCCCGCGCACCGCCTGGCGCGACTCCCAGCGCTCGAACGCCCAGTTGAACACGATGTTCCAGACCACGGCGATCACCGAGGCCGCAACCGAGGCCACGCTGGCATGCGCGGCACTCTGCCCCGTGAGCGCGGCCAGGCCGACGGTGGCCACGGCAATCGCGATCAGCTCGTACAAGGTGACGTACACCACCCGGCGGCGCACACCCTGCAAGCCGGCTGCGGTGCGGGGCTCGGTGGTGTGGACAGCTGCGTCGGCAGCCGCGGGAGCAGTGGGCAAGGGCGATGACATGTGGGCACTGTATGCAAGGCTGACTGACAGGTAAAGTCAGGTACTTTCAGTTTTTCTGACAATTCGGCGGTGCCATGGCCTTCCATTCCGACAACGTGCAGGTCTTTCTGGCCGTGCTTGACCACGGCTCCTTCTCGGCCGCCGCGCGGGCGCTGTCGCGCGTGCCCTCGGCCGTGAGCATGGCCATCGCCCACCTGGAGGCTGAACTCGGGGTGCCGCTGTTCGACCGCAGCGGACGCGAGCCCCGCCCCAGCGCGGCCGCCCGCGCGCTGGAGCCGCAGGCGCGGCTGCTGGCCGGGCAGTTGCAGCAGCTCAATGCGCAGGCGCGATCGCTGACCCAGGGGCTTGAAGAACGCCTCACGCTGGCGATTGCGCCCGAACTGCTGGCCGCGCGCTGGCGCACGCCGCTGGCCGCCCTGGCACAGGAATACCCGCTGCTGCAGGTGGAGGTGCTGGCCGCACCGCAGGCCGACGCGCTGGCCCTGCTGCACCGCGGGCGCGCGCAGCTGGCGCTGGTGTTCGAGCGGCCCAGCATCGACGGGCGCGAGGGCTTTCAGGAAGTGGGCAGCGAGACCCTGGTGGCCGTGATCGCGCCCGACCACCCGGTACTCGGCCCCGCACGCACGCCCGGCGCACCGCTGCCCCGCCTGCGCGAAGAACACCTGACCCACACCCGGCAGATCGTGGTGGCCAGCCGCGACCTGGCACAGACCGATCCGCGCTTCGTGTTCGGTCGCCACCACTGGCGCACCGACAACCACCTGGCCGCGCTGGGCCTGATCGAAGCCGGCCTGGGCTGGGGCTGGCAGCCGCGGGCGCTGGTGCAGCCCCGCATCGCGGCCGGTACGCTGGTGGAGATGGCGTTTGAAAACCTGAGCAATGGCGTGGCGCTGTGGGTGGATGTGGTGTGGTCCAAAGAGCGGCCGCTGGGCCTGGGCGCGCGCCGCTTTGTGGCCCTGATGCAGCAGGCCGCCGCCTGAGGCCTTGCGCAGCTGCCGCTGGTGCGAGGCGCGCTGCTGCGGCATGCTGCACGGCATGGCGCCCCCGGGTGCCCCACCCCCAGCCTGGAGACTCCGCATGACCCCTTCCGTGTTCACCCGCCTGCCCCTGGCGCTGCAGCAGGCCTGGTCGCCCTGGCAGCCCGGGCCGCTGCTGCCCGGCCTGGACGCCGCCGACCCGGCCGCCAAGCCCTTCTCGCTGGGCGACAAGGCCCGCGACAAGGCCGCGGTGGAAGCCCTGGCCGAAGAGCTGGACGCGCTGCAAAACCTGTTCTACGCAGACCGCCGCCACAAGCTGCTGGTGGTGCTGCAGGGCACCGACACCTCGGGCAAGGACGGCACCATCCGCGCGGTGTTTGGCCGCATGAGCGCGCTGGGCGTGCACGCCGTGGGCTGGCGCGCGCCGCACGAGGCCGAGCGCGCGCACGACTTCCTCTGGCGCATCCACCAGCAGGTGCCGGGCGCGGGCGAGATCACGGTCTTCAACCGCAGCCACTATGAGGACGTGCTCGTGCCCGTGGTGCAGGGCCAGATCAGCGCCGAGCAGCAGCGCCAGCGCTTCGCGCACATCAACGACTTCGAGCGCATGCTCAGCGAAACCGGCACCATCGTGCTCAAGTTTCTGCTGCACATCGGCAAGGACGAGCAGCGCGAGCGTTTGCAGGCGCGGCTGGACGACCCGGCCAAGCACTGGAAGTTCAGCATGGACGACATCGCCGCGCGCCAGCGCTGGGACGACTACCGCCGCGCCTACGATCAGTTGCTGGCCGCCACGCACACGCCTTGGGCGCCCTGGACCATCGTACCCGCCAACTCCAAAACCCACCGCAACCTGATGGTCGCAACACTGCTGCGGGGCCTGCTGCAGTCGCTCGATCTGCGCTACCCCACGGGCGACCCAAGCATCGTGCACTTCACGGTGGAGTGAGCGCGCCCGCCTTTCCCCTGCGGTGGGCTTGCACCCCGCCAGCCCGCGCCAGTGCTGCATTGCAGCAAGCGGAGCGCCTTCCCAGCGTTATGCATTAAACGCATACCAGCCCAAAAAACTGGCCTTGGACAGCCCCGGGGGGGCCCGCCTAAGCTGCGCGCCATGACTTTCTCCCACAAGGAAATGACCATGTCGAACACCCCCGGCAACCTGCCCACCCATGCCTTGCCGTCCTACCTGCAGGCCGACCACCTCGGCCCCTGGGGCATCTACCTGCAACAGGTGGACCGCGTCACGCCCTACCTGGGCAACCTGGCGCGGTGGGTGGAGACACTCAAGCGTCCCAAGCGCTCGCTGATCGTGGACGTGCCGATCGAGTTGGACAACGGCACCATCGCCCACTTTGAGGGCTACCGCGTGCAGCACAACACCAGCCGCGGCCCCGGCAAGGGCGGCGTGCGCTTCCACCAGGACGTGACGCTGTCGGAAGTGATGGCCCTGTCGGCCTGGATGAGCATCAAGAACGCAGCCGTGAACGTGCCCTACGGCGGTGCCAAGGGCGGCATCCGGGTCGATCCCAAGAAGCTCTCGCGCGGCGAACTCGAACGCCTGACGCGCCGCTACACCAGCGAAATCGGCCTGGTGATCGGCCCGACCAAGGACATCCCCGCACCCGACGTGAACACCAACGAGCAGATCATGGCGTGGATGATGGACACCTACTCCATGAACGTGGGCGAAACCGCCACGGGTGTGGTCACCGGCAAGCCCATCCACCTGGGCGGCTCGCTGGGCCGGCGTGAAGCCACGGGCCGCGGTGTGTACACCGTGGGCGTGGAAGCGGCCCACCACATCGGCCTCAAGATCGAAGGCGCACGCGTGGCCGTGCAGGGCTTTGGCAACGTGGGCGGCATTGCGGCCAAACTGTTCGCCGAAGCCGGTGCCCGCATCGTGGCGGTGCAGGACCACACCGGCACCATTGCCAACGAAGCTGGCCTGAACGTGACCGAGCTGCTGCGCCATGTGGCCGACAACGGCGGCGTGGGCGGCTTCCCCGGGGCCGAGAAGATGGAACCCGACGCCTTCTGGGGCGTGGACTGCGAAATCCTGATCCCCGCCGCGCTCGAAGGTCAGATCACCAAGGCCAACGCCGGACGCATCCGCGCCAAGATGGTGATCGAGGGCGCCAACGGCCCCACCACCCCCGAGGCCGACGACATCCTGCACGATCAGGGCGTGCTGGTGCTGCCCGACGTGATCGCCAACGCTGGCGGCGTGACGGTGAGCTACTTCGAATGGGTGCAGGACTTCTCCAGCTTCTTCTGGACGGAAGAAGAGATCAACGCCCGCCTGGTGCGCGTGATGAAGGAAGCCTTTGCCGGCGTCTGGCAAGTGGCCCAGGAGCACAAGGTCAGCCTGCGCACCGCCACCTTCATCGTGGCCTGCCGCCGCATCCTGCACGCCCGCGAAATGCGCGGTCTGTACCCCTGAACCTGGCAACCGATGCTCCGCACGCGCCCGGCACGCCCCGGCGCGGCGGCCACCCCATGCGTGGGTGATGCGCAGAGTGGAGCCCTGCGCACCTGAACTTCGCGCCGCTGGCGCACCGTTCAGCCACTTCGGCCACCGTCGTCTTCGGGCGCGGTGGCCTTTTTTTGTATCAGCGTCTCCGGATCTTGCCTTCGGATCCCGAAGTGTTCTGGTGAGCGCTTAGTGGCAACGCAGCGAGGGGCGATCATTGCCACAAACCACACAGCTGCGCACTGACCCGTTCGGTGAACTGACTGGCGCAGGCTGCGCAAGGCATTTCAACCAGGGCGTCATGGGACATCTGCGTCGGCATGGAGATACCGCCGGCATTGATCATCGTGAACAGGGCCTCCCTAGGCAGTGGGATCGAAGCCATGCGCAGGCAGATCCGGCATATCGAACGGACCATCGGGCGCCTGAAGATCGACGGGTGATGGTCTGCTAGTCCATCGAAAGGGCGCGGGGCGATGCGCTGCGAATCGTGATTGCCATGAGGAGCGCATCCCCTCCCTCTTGATCCTGGCCGCGTTGCGGCTTCGACGCACCCGATTGGTGGCTGTCAACCCAAGAGCCCGCTAGGCGCTGGTCGACGCCCCCGTCGGACGCACAGCCGTCTGGTGCTGAGAACTTGACGGTACAGGGCGAAAGCATCGAAGCCCTCTCAGAAAGGCGAGGGGTCCGCTGGCAACAACACACCAAAAAATCTCGGTCCGGCCGCATCCCAGCCTTCCAGGTAAAGCTGCCCGTCCGACCCAATGCCGATCCACTTCGACGTTCGACCCAAAACACCCGGAGATCCGAACTGTGTCTTCTCCTGCGAGCCCCACGTCCCGGCCACGGTCAGCACGTTGCCCTCGGCATCCACCTTGCGTACCAACGTGCTTTGCGCCGACTTGTAGAGAAAGAACACACTGTTGCCACGTGCCCCCATTCCCCAGGTGATTCCGTTGGTCTGGGCAGGAGTGCGCACCGAAATCATCTCAGCCTTGCCATTGCGCACCCGGACCCATTGCTCACCATACAGCTGGTACGCAGCTGCAACGCGCGGACTGGAAGTGACCAAGGTTGCGTATACCGTTCCATCGGCAGTCACCGCAACGAGACCTTTCGAACGCAATACAAAATCGTAGGGCACCCCCCCCGCAGTCAACGGCTGCTGTCCGCTCACCTGATAAAGCGTCGTGATCTGAAGACTGCCTGCAGTGATTTTCAGAACGTCACCTGTCTTTAGGTCGACGGTATAAAGATTGCCCGAAGTATCGCGTGCCAAACCACTCGGAGTGATCCTGTCAGATTCAAACAAGGGGATAAACTGACCGGAGACAGGCTCCAGGCGATAAATCCCGCCGCCCACGGCCTGATACGTATTGATGTTGAGGGCCACGCTTGCGATCAGACACCGGGCCACCAGGATCTCACGGGTCGCCGGGTCTTCCCATACGGCGATCTGGGTATAGGTGTTTGGCACCCGGGGCAGTCGGAATGTCTCTGTCACGCTGCCGTCAGCGCGGCTGCGCCTGAGTACATAGTCTCCCGCTTCGAATGCGGCCGCGTACACCCAAGCCCCAGTACCGATCGCGATGTACCCGAACTCTGCAGGGCTGGTCGACTCGGGCGACGCGTAGGCCGTGAGGGACTCTGACCAATCCGATGCAACCACCTGACCCGCGGCATGCACGCGGAGTACGGCAGAGCGCGAATGGACAGCACCAACTGCGTTGGTCAAGACCACACTGAACCGTGCTCCATGGTCAGATCGCAATGCGTTGGACACCACCAAAGAACTGCTAGTAGCACCCTCGATGACAGTTCCATTGCGAAGCCACTGATAACGCAACTGGGTCTCGTTCTGGGCAGTTACCGTGAAACGCGCCGTCTCCCCCTCGGTCACCACAGCGTCCTGGGGCTCCAGCGTGACGACCGGAAGGGACGCAGGATTGTCTCCACCGCCCGAACAGGCGCTCAAACCAACACCCAGGGCCCACAACCCCAGCGCCCGACGTCCGATCGGGCGACCGTATTCTGAAAATGAATCTATTTGCTTCATATTGTTTCAACTTGCCACAAATCATTTGAAACCAACGCAGATTGGATGAACGATATCCAAGACGCTTAGATGGCCATCATATTGTTTGTGCCCAAAAGCCTACCAAGCATTTTTCACCATCATTCAAAAACAAATATCTGCGAAACGCACCCATGGCAATACTGCTGCGCTGAACGGATCGCACGGTGATGCGTGCTTACGCCTGATTCGCCTCCGCTACGGTGTAACTCGTGCCGAACCGGCGGCAGGTATCGCTAGTTTCGCAAGGGATGGACACACCATCCCGGGCTCTCACCGGTTCGCTTCGCCCCCTATGCCGAGACTGGCGTGCGCAAACAGCACATGCATCGGTGAGGGGCGCTTGACCAGGCCGCATGCCGCCCCGGCGCGGTGGCTTTTTTGTGGGCCCGGGCCTGGGTGTCAGTCTGAGGGGACGGCGGGCGACGTGGCCGGCGGCTCCAACCCTGGCGCGGTGGGCCGCTGGCCCGGTTCATCACCGGCCGCCGTCAGGGCCGCGGCGGGGGCCACCGGCCGCACGTCCAGGCAGAACGGCTGGGCACAGGGCGCGCGGCCCTCGTAGGGGCAGCCTGCGCGGTCGCACAGGGTATGGGGCGCGTCCAGCACATCGGCATCGGGCCGGTGGCCGCTGGCCTGGGCGGCGGCCATCTGCGCCCAGGCGTCGGTGCGCGGCTGCAGGGTGTCGCGGCCGTACACCAGGGGCGGCACCCAGGGCGCGAGTTCCAGCACCAGCAGGCCGCTGCTGCGCTGGCCCTGTGCATCGGCCAGCAGCAGCGCGTACGCGCCCGCCTGCAGGCTGGCACCGGCCCCGGCAAAGGCCGCCTGCACCGCAGCCGGACTGCTGCCGAGCAGTGCCGCCGGGGTCGGGCCTGGCAGCAGCAGGGTGAGCACGCCTTGGCGGGGGCCGTCGGGCGTGTGCAGCACAGCGGGCGCGCTGCGCCAGGGTACGAGCATCGGCAGACCCGCCCCCTCGTCCTGCAACGCAGCCGCCGCGGGCAAAGACGGCCAGGCCTGCGCGGCCAGCAGGCGCGGGCCAGGGGTTGCGCCTTGGGCCTGGGCGGGGCTGGGCCACAGAGCGGGCAGTACGGCCTGCAGCAAGGCGGCCATGGGACGCGGCACGCCCGCTGCAGGCCATGCGGGAGGCAACGCCCCGGGCGCAGCGGGCGCGGCCACCCCCGCAGGCCCGGGTGCACTGGCCAGGCCAGGACGCGGCAGCACCGCAGGCTGCACCCCTGCGGGTGCCGCCGCCCCGGGCAGCCCCTGCGGCGCGCGGCCCGACCACGACACCTGGGCCGACGGGCTGGGTGCCGCCGGGGGCCGCCCGGCGGCGGCCCCGGCCCCCGGGACGGGCGGCGAAGGCACAGGGACTGCGGCAGGCGATGTTGGGGCGGGTGGGGGCAGCGCGCCCTCAGGCCCGGGACGCAGACCGCCCAATGCGTCGGCGGTGCCGCCCTTGCCCAGCAGCGCAGCCTGGCGCTGGAGCGCGGCTTCGGCCAGGGCCAGCGCCAGGGGCGCGGCTGCAGTGCGCGGGGGGTCGATCGGGGCGGCCATGGTGTGTCGGGCGGCAGATGCTGCCCATTGTGGCGGCGCAGTGCGCGCTGCGCCAGCCACTCGCCGCAAGCCTTGCCGAATGGCCCCGTTCTGCTATTGAATCAATAGCTGCCTGTGCTTGATTTTGCTGGGCCACAGGCCGATTGGAGGCTCACCCGGAATGCCATCGCCAGCATCGCCGCTCGCCAGACCCGGGGGATGCCCGGCGGCCCTCCACTGCCGGGCGGCACGCCTTGCTGCAAGCCACCAAACGCTATCAAATTCAGAGCGGCTCGTGCTTGACTCTGCTGGGCTGCCGGGCGATCGCACGGCGTGGCACATGCACAGCACCACCGACACAGCAGCACTGCACACCCTGCCCAGGCCGCCGCCAGGGCGCCGGGTGAGGGCTGCGCAGCCTCAGGCGACGGGGCTCAGGCCGCCTCGCGGTAGAACAGGGCGCGCGTGCGCAGCGGGGCCACGGCCTGGCCGATGGCGGCGATGTGGTCGGGCGTGGTGCCGCAGCAGCCGCCCACGATGTTGACCAGGCCCTCGGCCGCAAACTCGTGCAGCAGGCGGCTGGTGACTTCGGGGGTTTCGTCGAAGCCGGTGTCGCTCATGGGATTGGGCAGGCCGGCGTTGGGGTAGCAGCTGATGAAGGTGTCTTCGGCCACGCGGTTCAGCTCCTGGATGTAGGGGCGCATGAGCGCCGCACCCAGTGCGCAGTTCAGGCCGATGGCCAGCGGCCGCGCATGGCGCACGCTGTGCCAGAAGGCGGTGACGGTCTGGCCCGACAGGATGCGGCCCGAGGCGTCGGTGACGGTGCCGCTGATGATGAGCGGCAGGCGCTCGCCGCTGGCCTCAAAGTATTCGTCGATGGCGAACAGCGCGGCCTTGGCGTTGAGCGTGTCGAAGATGGTTTCCACCAGCAGCACATCGGCCCCGCCTTCGACCAGCGCGGCGGTCTGCTCGTAGTAGGCGGCGCGGAGCTGCTCGAAATCGACGTTGCGCGCGCCCGGGTCGTTCACATCGGGGCTGATGCTGGCCGTTTTGGGCGTGGGGCCGAGCGCGCCCGCCACAAAGCGCGGCTTGTCGGGCGTGCTGTACTTGTCGCAGGCGGCGCGCGCGAGCTCGGCCGAGCGCAGGTTCATCTCGCGGGCCAGATCGGCCATGTGGTAGTCCTCCTGCGCGATGGTGGTGGCGCCGAAGGTGTTGGTCTCGACCAGGTCGGCCCCGGCCGCGAGGTAGGCCTCGTGGATGTCGCGGATCACGTCGGGGCGCGTGAGGCTCAGCAGTTCGTTGTTGCCCTTCACATCGCGCGCAAAGTCCTTGAAGCGGTCGCCCGCGCCATCGGGGCCGCTGTAGCCCTCGCCGCGGTACTGGGCTTCGCTGAGCTTGAAGCGCTGGATCATCGTGCCCATGGCACCGTCGAGGATGGCGATGCGGCGGGCGAGGATGTCGGGCAGTTGCGCAGCGCGCGTGTAGGCAAGCGATTTCATGCCCCGATTGTAGAAACCCGGTCAGGCGCCGGGCGGGCAAGGGCTTTGCCCGCATGCCAGGGTGTAGCGCTGCTTGGTCAGCCTCGTGGCACCCAGCCGGTCGTAGAACCGGATCGCGCCCTCGTTCCACACCGGGGTTTGCCACTGCAGCTGTGCGAAGCCCAGCGTGCGGGCGTGGTCGACCACAGCGCAGAGCAGCGCCTGGCCCAGCCCATGGCCCCGTGCCGCAGGGTCCAGGTACAGGCAGTCGAGGTGCAGAAACGGCCGTGCCGCCAGGGTGGCGTAGTCCACCGTGGCGCTGGCGTAACCCACGATCTGCGCGTCACGCAGTGCCAACCACGCGTGCAACCGCCCGCTTTGCAGCGCCTCGGCCAGGCGCGCTGCATGGCCGTCGGTGCAATGCGCCAGGCGCTCGTAGGCCGCATGGGCGGCGCACAGGCGGGCCAGCGCCGCAGCATCGCCCGGCCACGCGGGGCGTACCGCACCACCCGCAGGCCGCGGCAGGCAGGTGCCAGTGGTCAGCATGCGCACTCGATGGCGGGGCGTGCAGCCGGCATGCGGCCAGGCTCAGGGCCTGTGGCCACAGGCTGGCCGTCGCGGATCCAGAAATCAAGACCACCCAGCATTTCCTTGACCGTGAAGCCCAGGCGCGCCAGTTTGTAGGCGCCCTTGGTGGAGCCATTGCAGCCAATGCCATCGCAGTAGGTGACATAGACCTTGCTGCGGTCCAGATGCGCCGTGGTCTGCGCGTCCATGGTGCGGTGGGGAAAGCTCAGGGCACCGGGTACGTGGCCCTGTTCGTAGTGCGCGGGCGAGCGGGTGTCGATGACCACGATGGCGTCAATGCCGTTGCGCAGGTCTTCCGCCACATCCCAGGCGTCGGCATGGAAGCTGAGCTTGGCCGCCATGTAGTCGCACGATTGCGCAGGGGTGGCGGCAGGAAAGGCCAGAACACTGGAGGCGGGGGCAGGATGGGTCATGGTGGCTCCTCAAAGTCATGCGGGGGTACAGCCGCTGTCTGCAGTGTGGGCTCAATTGGCCTTATAAATAAGACCAATTTCAAACCATCAATAAGACCCATACGCCATGACCACGATCAAGCCGCGCCTGCTGCTGTCGCTGATGGACACCCAGGCCGCTGGCGGGCGACGGGCACGGCTGTGCGCCGCCCTGCGCGAGGCCATGCGCAGCGGGCAGGCCACGCTGGGCGAGCAGTTGCCCTCCAGCCGCCACCTTGCGCAAGACCTGGGGCTTTCCAGGGTCACCGTTGAGGCCGCCTATGCGCAGCTGGAAGCCGAGGGCTACCTGCGCCGCCAGGTGGGCCAGGGCAGCTTTGTGGCGATTGACATGCGCGCCACCGGACCCCGCCCCAGCGGCCGCCCTGTGCGCGCAGCGCCGCCTGCGGATGCGCCGCCGCTCTTGTCGGCACGCGGGCGGCGCATGGTGGACACCGGGGGCTGCCGCGAGCCCGAACACCCCCGCGCATTTGTGGCGGGAAGTCCCGATCTGCAGGCGTTTCCCACCGCGCTGTGGCGGCAGCTGCTGCAGCGGCGGCTGCGGCAGAACGCCGAGGCGCTGATGTTTTATGGCGACCCCCAGGGCCTGCCCGCACTGCGCGAGGCGATCGCACGCTACCTGGGCCAGTCGCGCGGGGTGCGTTGTCATGCGGGGCAGGTGCTGGTACTCACGAGTTCGCAGCAGGCGCTGCAGCTGCTGTCGGCCGCGCTGCTCGACGATGGAGACACCGTCTGGATGGAGGACCCCGGCTACGCAGGCGCCCGCACCGCCTTCTGCGCCTACGGTGCCCGGATGGTGGACATACCGTTGGACGAGCACGGAGCCACGCTGGACGCGACCCGCCCGCCCGCGCGGCTGATTTACCTCACCCCGTCGCACCAGTTTCCGACCGGTCGGGCCATGTCGCTGCCGCGCAGGCTGAGCTTCATTGCGCACGCACGGGCCAGCCGAGCATGGCTGATCGAGGACGACTACGACAGCGAGTTCCTGTACGACCACCAGTCCACACCGGCGCTGCAGGGGCTGGACGACCATGGCCAGGTGATCTACATCGGCACCTTCTCGAAATCGCTGTTTCCGTCGGTGCGGCTGGCCTACATGGTGCTGCCCGAAGCACTCGTCGCCCCGCTGGTGACCGCACGCACCATCTGCGACGGACATCCTTCGCAGCCCATGCAGGCGGTGGCCGCAGACTTCATGGACCAGGGACACTTTGCGGCCCACCTGCGGCTGATGCGACAGCTCTACCGCAGCCGACGTGACGCGCTGCTGCAGGCGCTGCACAGCCATCTGCCCTGGGCCAGCCCCATGGACCACCGTGGCGGCCTGCAGATGGCCGTGCGTCTGCCCGACGGGTGCGAGCAGGCCTGTACCCGGCAGGCCGCGGCGCTGGGCATTGCCACGCCCAGCCTGGGGGAGCTGTACCACGCCGCGCCAGCCGTCGACGGCTGGCGCCTGGGCTTTGCCGCACTACCGCCCGAATCCATCGACGCGGCGGTGCGCACGCTGGCGCGCGTCAGCGCTCATGGACAATACCGCCCATGAACGTGATCGAAGTTTCTGCCGAGGGCGACACCTTGGGTGCCTGCTCCGCCGTACTGCACGAAGTCTTCGGTTACACGGCCTTCCGCGGTGCGCAGGCGGACATCGTCACGCACGTCAGCGATGGCGGTGACGCCGTGGTGCTGATGCCCACGGGCGGCGGCAAGAGCCTGTGCTATCAGGTGCCAGCCATCGTGCGCCAGCAGCGGGGCCGTGGGGTGACCATCGTGGTGTCGCCGCTGATTGCGCTCATGCACGACCAGGTGGGCGCGTTGCACGAGGCCGGTGTGGACGCGGCCTTCCTCAATTCGACGCTCGACTTCGATGCCGCGCAGGACGTGGAGTGGCGGCTGCAGACCGGCCAGATCACGCTGCTGTACGCCGCGCCCGAGCGCCTGACCACGCCGCGCTTTCTGGGCCTGCTGGACAACCTGTACGCGCAGGGCATGCTGTCGCTGTTCGCCATCGACGAGGCGCACTGCGTGAGCCAGTGGGGCCACGACTTCCGCCCCGAATACCGCGCGCTCAGCGTGCTGCACGAACGCTTTGCCGGCGTGCCGCGCATCGCGCTCACGGCCACGGCCGATGAACTCACGCAAAGCGACATCGTGGAGCGGCTGCAACTGCAGGATGCGCGCCGCTTCGTCAGCAGCTTTGACCGGCCCAACATCCGCTACACCATCGTCGAGAAGAAAGAGCCGCTGGTACAGCTGCTGCGCTTCATTGAGCGCGAGCACGCGGGCGAGGCGGGCGTGGTGTACTGCCAGTCGCGCCGCCGGGTGGAAGAAACCGCCGCCGCGCTGTGCGACGCGGGCCTCACCGCCCTGCCCTACCACGCGGGCCTGCCGGCCGAAACGCGCCAGCTCCACCAGGACCGCTTTTTGCGCGAAGACGGCATCGTGATGGTGGCCACCATCGCGTTTGGCATGGGCATCGACAAGCCCGACGTGCGCTTTGTGGCCCATGTGGACATGCCCAAGAACATCGAGGGCTACTACCAGGAAACCGGCCGCGCGGGCCGCGACGGCCTGGCCGCCGACGCCTGGATGGCCTATGGCCTGCAAGACGTGGTGCAGCAGCGCCGCATGATCGACGAAAGCCCCGCACCCGACGCCTTCAAGCAGGGGCTGCGCGGCAAGCTCGACGCCCTGCTGGCGCTGGCCGAGGCCACCGACTGCCGCCGCGTGCGGCTGCTGGCCTACTTTGGCGAGGTGTACGGCGCCGGCCCCGAGGGCGACGGTGTGCCGCGCATGGCCTGCGGCAACTGCGACAACTGCCTGAACCCGCCGGCCGTGTGGGACGGCACCGATGCCGCGCGCAAGCTGCTGTCCACCATCTTCCGCGCGCACGAAGCCAGTGGCCTCACGTATGGCGCGGGCCACATCCTCGACATCGTGCGCGGCAAAGAGACCGACAAGGTCCGCCAGTTCGGCCACGAGCGGCTTTCCACCTTCGGGCTGGGCGCGCAGTATTCCGAAGCGCAGTTGCGCGGCGTGCTGCGCCAGTTGCTGGCCACGGGCGCCCTGGGCCTGCACACGGTGGTGACCGAGCAGGGCCACAGCTTCGACACGCTGTGCCTGACCGAAGGCTCGCGCGGCGTGCTGCGCGGCGCAGTGCCCGTGCACCTGCGCGAAGCCAGCGCATCGCCCAGTGCGCGGCGCACGCGCCGCACCAGCACCACCCCGGTGGCCGCGGCCAACCTGGGGCCCGATGCGCAGGTGCGTTTCATCAACCTCAAGGCCTGGCGCGCCGAGGTGGCGCGCGAGCACAACCTGCCCGCGTACGTGATCTTCCACGACGCAACACTGGCCGCGATTGCCGAGCGCAATCCTGCGTCGCTGGACGACCTGCAGGGCATCAGCGGCATGGGGGCGAAGAAGCTCGAAGCGTACGGGGCCGAGGTGCTGCGGGTGTGCACGCAGGCCTGAGCGGGCGCGCACGCCGCGCAGGGCTTGACGGATTCGGGTTTACCGGCGCACCCAAAGCCGGTAAGGTCGGCGTTTTGCCAACCGATCAGGAGTTTCCGTGTCGCTGCTGTCCCGTCTTCTTGTCACCGCTGCCACCCTCTGGGCCCTGTCGGCACAGGCCTTTGCCCCACAGGCCGGCACCTGGATCGTGAGCGCCGAGCTGGACGGCAAGCCGGGCCGTGGCATGGCCATCGACGTGCAGAACGACACCTTCGTCATGCAGATGTACGCGTACGAAAGCTCCGGACAACCCACCTTCTACCTGGCCGTCGGCACGCTGAGCAACAACCAGGTGGCGGCGCCCCTCACGCGCTACGAAGGCGGTCGTTTTTTTGGGAGCGCGCCGCGCTCCGGCGTGCTGGCCGGCAATCCGGGCACCGTGCGCATGCGCTTCACCAGTGGCATTGCGGGCTTTGTGACCTTCCCGGGCGAGCCGGAGCGTGCCATGCACCGGGTGAACTTTGCGTACCCGTTTGCTCAGTCGAGCCTGCGCGGCGTGTGGTCCTTCAACAGCCTGGGCAGCATGGGCCTGACCGCCGAGGCGGTGCAGCTCACGACATCGGCCGGCAGCACCAGCGGCGGCAACGGCATTCTGGCCACCAGCGACGGCCGCTTTGGCTGCGAGCACCAGACCAGCGGCGAACTCGCGGGTGGGGTGCTGTGCGTCAAGCTCAACGGTTCGGGCCAGGTGCAGCGCGCATATTTCTTTGTGTACAGCGTCAACGAAGGCGAGGGCTATATGCAATCGGTGGGCGTGGCTGATGACCAGTTGCTGTCGGTACGCCGCCTGACCACCCCCTCGGGCGTGGGCACGGGCATCGTGATCAAGGAAGAGCCGGCCAGCCCGGCCGACCTGGGTCAGCTGCAGCAGCGCCTGGCCGAAGCCGCGCTGCGCCTGCAGCGCTGAACCAAAGGATCGACACACCATGCTCACCCTGCAAGACATCCAGCACGCCGCCGCCCGCCTGCACGGCCAGGTGCTCGACACGCCCTGCGTCGAATCGCGCACGCTGTCGGAAATCGTGGGCGCGCAAGTGTTTCTCAAGTTCGAGAACCTGCAGTTCACGGCCTCGTTCAAGGAACGCGGCGCCTGCAACCGCCTGACCCTGCTCACACCCGAAGAGCGCGCGCGCGGTGTGGTGGCCATGAGCGCGGGCAACCATGCGCAGGGCGTGGCCTACCACGCGCAGCGCCTGGGGCTGCGGGCGGTGATCGTGATGCCCCGCTTCACCCCGGCGGTGAAGGTGGAGCGCACGCGCGGCTTCGGAGCCGAGGTGGTGCTGCACGGCGACACGCTGGAAGAAGCCCGCGCCCACGCCTATGCGCTGGCCGATCAGCAGGGCCTGACCTTTGTGCACCCGTACGACGACGCGGCGGTGGCCGCCGGCCAGGGCACGCTCGGGCTGGAGATGCTGCAGGCCGTGCCCGACCTCGACGTGCTGGTGATTGCCGTGGGCGGCGGCGGCCTGATTGCCGGCGTGGCCACTGCGGCCAAGGCGCTGCGCCCGGGCATCGAGGTGGTGGGCGTGCAGACCACGCGCTTTCCGGCCATGGTCAACGCCATCAAGGGCACGCAGCATCCGCAGGGCACCTCGACGATTGCCGAGGGCATTGCCGTGGGAACGCCGGGCCAGATCACGCGCGAGGTGGTGGCGCGGCTGGTGGACGATCTGCTGCTCGTGGACGAAGGCGATATCGAGCAGGCCATGCTGATGCTGCTGGAGATTGAAAAAACCCTGGTCGAGGGCGCAGGCGCTGCCGGCCTGGCCGCGCTGCTGCGGCATCCGCAGCGCTTTGCTGGCAAGCGGGTGGGTCTGGTGCTGTGCGGCGGCAACGTCGATCCGCTGCTGCTGGCGGCCATCATCGAGCGCGGCATGGTGCGCTCGGGCCGGCTCGTGCGCATCAAGGTGAGCGCACGCGACGTGCCCGGCGTGCTGGCCCGCATCACGGCCACCGTTGCCGACGCCGGGGCCAACATCGAGGAGGTGCACCACCAACGCGCCTTCACGATGCTGGCCGCGCAGAACGTCGATATTGAGCTGGTGCTGCAAACGCGCGGCGCAGCGCACATCCAGGACGTGCTGGAGCGCCTGCGCACGGCGGGTATGCAGGCCGAACGCCTGTGAGCAACGCGCTCTGGCGGTGTGATGGCCGCGCCAAAGGGCCGTGCAGCGCAGGGGCTTGGCCACCGGTGCGGGCGGCCCGCTAGAATCACGGCAGTTTGTCTGCCCTCAAGGAAGATCCCACCATGTCCGATCACAACCACACGCACGCCTCTGCCCACTCCGACGATCCCGTCGAGCGCATCGTGGAAAAGATGCCCGTGGTGCTGCCCGTGGTGGGCGGCGTCATGATGTTCCTGCTGGCCTTCATCGCCATCTCCATGGCCTGAGCGGCGTCCCGCCGATCACGCCACGCCCCGCACCGCGGGGCTTTTTTTCGTCCAGCGCCGGGGCAGCCCATCGCCCCGGCCCAGCCAGGAGCTTTCCATGCGCAGCGGCCACGCCCTCGTTCTGTTTTCCGGTGGCCAGGATTCGGCCACCTGTCTGGCCTGGGCGCTCACGCATTTCGCGCGGGTCGAAACCGTCGGCTTTGACTACGGCCAGCGTCACCGGGTCGAGCTGGCGCAGCGGCAGGTCGTGCTGGCCTCGCTGCGCGAGCGCTTTCCCCAGTGGGCGCCGCGGCTGGGCGACGACCACGTGCTCGACCTGGCCGTGCTCGGCCACATCAGCGACACCGCGCTGACCCGGGATGCCGCCATCCGCATGACGGCCGAAGGGCTGCCCAACACCTTCGTGCCCGGGCGCAACCTGCTGTTCTTCCAGCTCGCGGCCGCCATTGGCTACCGCCGCGGCCTGCACACCCTGGTGGGCGGCATGTGCGAGACCGACTTTTCCGGCTACCCCGACTGCCGCGACGACACACTCAAGGCCCTGCAGGTGGCGCTGTCGCTCGGCATGGGCCAGCGGTTCACGGTCGAGACCCCGCTGATGTGGCTGGACAAGGCCGCCACCTGGCAGATGGCGCTGGAGCTCGGCGGCCCGGCGCTGGTGGAGCTGATGGTGGAAGACACGCACACCTGCTACCACGGCGACCGCACGCACCGCCATGCCTGGGGCTACGGCTGTGGGCAGTGCCCCGCGTGCGAGCTGCGGGCCGCTGGCCACGCACGCTGGCAAGCGGCAGGCTGACCGACCGCCACCGCGCGGCCCGGGGCGCGCCCGCAGGGCAGGGGCCGCCATGCGCTGCCAGCGGCAGGAGCCTTCCGGCGAAAACCCTCCGCTTGATTGATTCGGTAAACGCTACTGATTTGATAGCTGCTCGTGCTTATATAACAAGGGCGGTTTCAAGTCCAAGCGCAACACTTGTATTGGTTCAATGCACCGAATCAGGCTGCTGCGTCAGGCGCTGCAGATGTTGGGCATACACCTCCAGC